>JBBQXF010000045.1:0-36625 GCA_038209965.1 Cytophagales bacterium
ACAACGGGAACGCCAGTAATTTCAACCTCAACATCAACCAGTTTGGGGTCGTGTTTGCCTCCGATCGGGGCGGCGATCGGGACTTTCGGGGCGGCGCTTTTGCCATCAACTTTTCCCGTACCAATGATTTTCGGGTAACGACCCAGTACAGTGCCGTCAACACCTCCAACTCGGTCATTGACAACATGCTGGAGCGCACCGACAACGTGGTCAACTGGGACCGCCTGATCCGCGACCGAAACAACAATGACCTTTACTCGGTGGATCGGCTGGGATTTGCCACTTATCTGATCCGCCCTTTCTTTGGCGATACCACTGGCCGCAACTCGTGGGAATCTTTCGTCCCAAGGGCCCCAGCCGTCCAGGGCGAGCGAATAGTGCGCACCGGATCGCAGGGGCAATGGAACCTGTCCTACGGGGCCAACTACAAAGACAAGATCTACTTGGGCATCGGGTTGGGCATCGCCACTTTGCGCTACACCACCACCCGCAGTTACACCGAGCAAGTGATCAACAGCCAGACCGGCGGCCCCAATGGCACCCGCCTGCCCTTGGACAATCTGCTGCTCCGCGACACCTACAACCAAGACGGAACAGGGGTCAACGGGAGCATTGGCCTCATTGCCCGCCCGGTGAATGCAGTGCGGATCGGCCTGAGCTTTACCACTCCTACCTTCTACCGCATCAATGACACCTACCAAAGCGACCTGAGCGTGCAGTACAACAATATCCGGGTGACCGATTTCACCTTCAACCCGGCCCGGTCGGTCTTGCTCAACCAACTATCGGTTGCCGGCCCCAGCGACCCAGCCACGTACAATATGCGCACCCCAATGCGAGCCAATGCTGGAGTGATGTTTTTGGTGGGCAAAAAAGGCTTTGTGTCAGTCGATGCCGAATATGTGGATCACCGGAGCACCCGGTTCACCAAATCCGATATTTTTAACTTTGATCGCGACCAAATCGTGATTTCCACCATTTACAAGGCGGTGATCAACCTGCGGGCCGGGGCCGAGATCAGGGTCAAGGATTTCCGGGTACGCGGCGGCTATGCCCTGTACCCAAATCCTGTCCAGCCCTTCAACAATGAAGCCCCCTCGGTCTATTTTAACAGCAATACCTATCTGACGGGCGGGCTGGGCTGGCGCAAAGCTGATTTCTTCTTTGACCTGGCCGTAGTGTACAATACGTACAATACCGCTTATCGGCCCTACACGCTCACCCGGCTGGATGAGCAAAACCAACCACCCGTTAACCCGCTGGTCAATAGTGCCAACAACCGACTGTTCGTCACCTTGTCGGGCGGCATATTCTTTTAAAACCCATTTGCGCAAGCAAAAACAGCAGATCCGCCCTGTTGAATCCCCAAAAACCTGTTCAATCTGCTTCTAAAATAGTCCAGAAGTATTTTGAGCAGGTTTTATGCTGCCATAAAGCAATGCATCGCTCGATCATTTATGCTTAGAAAAATAACACCCCGAGCAGTCAGTCGGGTAGATAATAAAGAAAATATCTAAAAAATAGAAGAATGAAGGCTGGATAAAATAGTGATTGCGTCAAAGCCATTATGCTGGCCAAAATTAAATGCGTTTAACCTGAGTATGTTTTGCTGGCTCGGATGCCACTACGCCCCAGATTTTCCTGCCAAATCGGCACTTTTCGGCCCAAAACTTGGCTAAAAATGTCATTTTGGCGCAATAAGCCTTCGTTTTCGCCATTTGAACAATTGTTGCCACTGCCTTTACCCAAAGCAGACAAACAACCCAAACCATCCATCCCATGAACTTTAACCAATACACGATCAAGGCCCAAGAGACCATCCAGAAGGCCACCGAAATGGCCACTTCCCGGCAGCAGCAGATCATCGAGACGGGGCACTTGCTCAAGGCGGTCTTGCTGGCCGATGAAAATATCAGCGGTTTTTTGCTCAAGAAACTAGGGGTGAACAAGGCCCTGCTGGACAGCAAATTGGAAGAATTGGTCAACAATTACCCCAAGTCGAGCGCGACTTCGCCCTATTTGTCCAACGATGCGGCCAGTGCCCTCCAAAAAGCAGAAAATCAATACCTCAAAGCGCTCAAAGATGAATTTGTCACCATTGAGCACCTGTTACTGGGTTTGCTGGCCGGCCGCGACAAAGTGGCCACCTTGCTGAAAGATGCCGGGTTTACCGAAAAGGAACTGCTGTTGGCGGTCAAGGAACTGCGCGGTGATTCCCGCGTGACCGACCAAAACGCTGAGGCCAAGTACCAATCCTTGGCCCGCTATTCTCGCAACTTGACCGAAATGGCCAAACAGGGCAAGATTGATCCGGTGATCGGCCGTGATGAGGAAATCCGCCGGGTATTGCAAATTTTGAGCCGCCGCACCAAGAACAACCCCATTTTGCTCGGCGAACCGGGCGTGGGCAAAACGGCCATTGTGGAGGGGCTGGCCCAGCGGATCGTCAATGGTGACGTACCGGAAAACCTCAAATCGGTGTCCATTGCCTCGCTGGACATGGGCTTGCTGGTGGCGGGGGCCAAGTACAAGGGCGAGTTTGAGGAACGGCTCAAGGCGGTGATCAAAGAAGTGGTGGATTCGGAAGGCCAAATTGTGCTTTTTATTGACGAAATCCACACCCTCGTGGGTGCGGGTGCGGGCGGTGACAGCTCGATGGATGCGGCCAACCTGCTCAAGCCCGCCTTGGCCCGGGGCGAACTGCACGCCATCGGGGCGACGACGCTCAAGGAATACCAAAAATACATTGAGAAGGACAAAGCCCTCGAGCGGCGATTTCAGACCGTGATGGTGGACGAGCCAAACCAAGAAGACGCCATCTCGATCTTGCGGGGCATCAAAGAGAAATATGAAGTCCACCACGGGGTGCAGATCATGGACGATGCGGTCATTGCCGCCGTGCAACTCTCGGCGCGCTACATCTCCGACCGGTTTCTGCCCGACAAGGCCATTGACCTGATGGACGAAGCGGCGGCCCGCCTCCGGATCCAGATGGACTCGGTGCCCGAGGAGTTGGACGAAGTGCAGCGGCGCATCATGCAACTGGAGATCGAGCGCGAGGCGATCCGCCGCGAAAAAGATGGCGAAAAAGAACGCATCCTCTCGGCCGAAATTGCCGAACTGGAAGAGCGCCGCAACTCGATGAAAGGCAAGTGGCAGATGGAAAAAGAAATTATCCATGGCATCCAAAAAGCCAAAGAGAGCATGGAAGCGTTTGAGAATGAAGCCAAACAGGCCGAGCGCGAAGGCGATTATGGGCGCGTGGCCGAGTTGCGCTACGGCAAAGTGCGGGAAGCCCAAGCCCAACTGGATCAATACCAGCACCAAATGGCCGGGCTATCGCCCGAAAAGTCACTGCTCAAAGATGTGGTGAGTGCTGAGCAGATCGCCGAGGTGGTGGCCAAATGGACGGGCATCCCGGTGAGTAAGATGCTTCAGGCCGAGCGCGATAAATTGCTCAATTTGGAAGCCGAACTGGGCAAGCGGGTCGCCGGGCAAGAGGAAGCCATTGGGGCCGTGGCTGACGCCGTGCGGCGCAGCCGGGCGGGCCTCCAAGATCCCAAACGGCCCGTCGGTTCGTTCATTTTCTTGGGCACCACTGGGGTGGGCAAGACTGAACTGGCCAAAGCCCTGGCCGAATTCCTGTTTGATGATGAAAACTCGATGGTGCGCATCGACATGAGCGAATACCAAGAACGGCACAGCGTGAGCCGCCTCATTGGTGCGCCCCCCGGCTACGTGGGCTATGACGAAGGTGGCCAACTGACCGAGGCCGTGCGACGCAAGCCCTACTCGGTCATTTTGCTCGACGAGATCGAAAAAGCCCACCCCGATGTGTTCAATATTTTGCTCCAAGTGCTGGACGAAGGCCGCCTGACGGACAACAAAGGCCGCGTGGCCAATTTCAAGAACACGATCGTCATCATGACCTCCAACATCGGATCCAACATCATTCGTGATCGGTTTGAGGGCCTCACCAGCCAAAATGAGGATCAAGTGGTGGAAAGCACCCGCCTGGAGGTGTTCCAATTGCTCAAGAATACGCTCCGGCCCGAGTTCCTGAACCGGATCGACGAAATTATCATGTTCCGGCCCCTCTCGCGCCACCAGATGAAGAAGATCACCGAAATCCAATTTCGGCAGATCCGCGACCGGGTGCACGAAACGGGCATCGAGCTGGAAGCCAGTCCCGAAGTGCTGGAACACTTGGCCAACCTTGGCTATGACCCCCAGTTTGGGGCCCGTCCGCTCAAGCGCATCCTCCAGCGGTATTTGCTGAATGAACTTTCCAAGGCTATCTTGGCCGGAAAAATCACCAAAGAAAGCCCGGTAATGATCGAACTGGACGAACAAGGCGCGATCCAATTTTTGAACATCGAGGGCGTGACCAGTTTTTAGTCATTCCCTACACCAGTGGCTGGTCCGGAAAGCCGGATCGCAACGACAAAAACTCGTATTGAACAGATTAACCGAAGCGGCTGCCCAATGGGTGGCCGTTTTCATTGGCCGAAGTTTAGCCCCGCGCGGCGATGGCCGCCACGCTCAAGCCAGCGCAGCCCGCTGCCAACAACGCTTGGCCACAAGCTTCAATGGTGGCCCCGGTGGTCAACACATCATCCACCAATAAAACGTGCTTGTCGCGCACGGTTTCGGGCTGGGCAAGCTGAAAAATAGAGGCCACATTTTCCCAGCGTTCGCTCCGGCTCTTGCGGGTCTGGGTTTGGGTGGCCTTGGTCCTGATCAGGGCCGAAGCACTCCAGGGCAATTCCAGTGCCTCGGCCAAGCCTTGGGCAAAAGAATCGGACTGGTTGAACCCGCGCCGCTGTAACTTGCGCTCGTGGAGGGGGACGGGCAGCACCAGATCAAAGGCCGGCGACACCCCGGCCTTGCCAAGTTCGTGGCCATAGAGTTGGCCCAGCAGTACTCCGACTTCTTGGTGGCCGTTGTATTTGAGGGCATGGATCAGTTGCTGCGTTTTTCCTTGCTTGACAAAATGGAGATAGGCCGACGCATGGAGCAGGGGCAGGCGGCCCCAAAACTTTTGGGCCACTGGATTGTTTGGATCTTTCAAATAGTCGGTGCGGGGCAGGGATACCCGGCAAGCTGAACACAGCGGTGCTTCATTGGCCAGCAAGCCGCCCCGGCAAGCCAAGCAAGTTTCGGGAAATAACAGCAACACAAAATCGCCCCAAATATTCATGGCAGTACTTTGTTAAAAATTATTGGCAACAAAATTGAACCTTGGCAACTCATTGGAGCAGAAAATCTTACATCCAGTTTTAGCCCCCAGTTTAAACCCAAATATAAAATCCTTTACCTTTATACCCAAAACAAAATGATGTTCGACGAAGAACGCGAAAGCTTAAAAGCGGAATGGGAGGAACTGAGCACGAAGCTTGAGGATCAGTTCGGCAAAAAGCCCGATTTAAACGGTGTACTTTTCTTGGTCGGTATCCAAGAACTGGGGAAAGGGGTGAAAAACTTTAGTAAAGAGGAAAAGCAAGACTTGATGCACATTGCCATTTGCAAAGTTTTGAGTTTTTCTGGTTTTTATGAGCTGGAGGGGTTGGACGGGGAGGGCTGGCCCCATTGGAAGCCAACCAAAAAATTGCCTTTTCTGGATCTGCTATCCCAAGAAAAGATGTTGAAAGCCCACGTGATTGAATACTTTAAACAAGAGGTATTTAGCTAAAGCATGAAAATTATTACGTACAACGTAAATGGAGTCAGATCGGCCATAAAAAAAGGATTGGTTGCTTGGCTGGAAGCCGTGGGGGCCGACGTGGTTTGCTTGCAAGAAGTCAAGGCCGAAGAACACCAAGTTGATTTGACCGGGTTTGCGCGCTTGGGCTACACCCACATTTATTGGCACTCCGCCGAAAAAAAAGGGTACAGTGGAGTGGCGATCCTTGCCAAACAGCCCGCCCTCCAAGTGACTTATGGCATGGGCTTGCCCCACTATGATCGCGAGGGGCGGGTGTTGAAGATCGATCTGGCCGATTGCTCCATCATCAATGCCTATCACCCATCGGGAACCACCGGCCAAGAGCGGCAACAGTTCAAATATAAGTGGCTGGACGATTTTTACGCTTATGCCCAACAGGTCCGCCGAGATTATCCCAATTTGATCATGTGTGGTGATTACAATATTTGCCACAAACCCATCGACATCCACAATCCAGTCTCAAACAAGAACAGTTCGGGGTTTTTGCCCCAAGAGCGGGCCTGGTTCGATAAGTTGGTGGACAATGGTTGGGTCGATACCTTTCGTCAGTTCAGCCAAGAGCCCCACCAATACACTTGGTGGAGCAACCGGCCAGGAGTGCGGGAACGGAACCTCGGCTGGCGGATCGACTATCACCTGATCAATGAACCAATGCGACCTCGCTTGGCCAACTGTCAGATTTTAGATCAAGTATTTTTTTCGGATCATTGTCCAGTATTGTTAGAATTACAATAGCATTTTTGTTTACAATTATCAAATAATTTGCACAAATTCAAAATCTTTGATTTGCCGAACAGCATTGTTTTAAATCATAAAGTGACCCTTTCTTGGGCAAAAGGTAAAAAATGAGTGAGGTCACGTTTTTATTAAAAAAACAACTTTTTAGCAATTTTATTGTCCATAATAAAATAATTTTATCAAATTGAGCACAATTACCATGTTTCTAACCACTATCACCGAACTATTAATGAGAAAGCTAGTCACAATAGGATGCATCGCAATCTGCGCAAGCATCGCCTTTTCTTGCAATCCTAGCGGAGGAGATACCGGGGGAGTTGGAAAAATCACCAAAGTAGCGGGAAATAGGTTCAAAGGTGGTGTTTTTCGTCTCAATGAGCCTGAATTTATCAAATCGCTCTATCCGCCGGGGATCATTGATGTTTATTCTTACCGGGTAGCCACCCAAATTTACGAAGGGCTGTTTAAGTTCAACCAAGAGAACTTGGACGTGGTCGAGGGTCTGGCCGAATCTTTCGAGCTGGATCGCACTGGCACGGTTTACAACATCCGCCTGCGCAAAGGGGTACTTTTTCATGACGATGCCTGTTTTCCCAGTGGCAAAGGCCGTGAGTTTGAGGCCAATGATGTCAAATATTGCTTCACCCGCCTCTGCACCCAACCCACCAGCAATCAAAACGGCAATGGCTTTCACATCATGGACGGAGTGCTGAAAGGAGCCCGGCAATACTACGATTCCACCGCCAACGGGAAAATACCCAGTTTTGAACTGGCTGGCATCCAAATCATCGATAAATATACCATCCAACTGATTTTGGAGCGTCCCAACTCCCAATTCAAGATCAATTTGGCCCGCCCAGAAGCCTTCATTTTCCCCAAGGAGTATGTAGAAAAATATACCGCCAACGAGATCAACCGCAAAGCGGTGGGCACTGGCCCCTTTGTGCTGGCCAGCATTGACGAGAACAAATCGATCAACCTGAAGCGCAACCCCAACTATTACCGCAAAGACCAGTTTGGGAATGCCCTGCCCTACTTGGACGGGATCAACATCCAGTTTATTGAGGAAAAGCGCACCGAATTTATGGAATTTAAGGCTGGTCGGCTGGATATGGCCTACCGCATCCCGACCGACTACATTATCGAGATATTACAGGAAACGGATGCTGACACCGATGGCAATTTGGGCAAATACCCGCTCCAACGCGAGCCAGAAGCCCAAACCCAGATATATGCTTTCCAGAACATGCACCCATTGTTCAAAGATCGCAATGTGCGCAAGGCGATCTCCTATGCCATTGATCGGAAAAAAATCCTCGACTATGTACTCAACGGAGAGGGCTATGAACCTGGTTTTCATGGACTTACCCCACCAGCTTTTAAATGGTATGACATCCATAAGATTCCTGGCTACGACCTCAACAAAGATTCGGCCCAATATTATTTGGCCAAGGCCGGCTATCCGCTGGGGAAAAATTTTCCGAAAATCACCCTCGATATCAACGAAGAAGGCGGGCGGCAGACCAGCGTGGCCTCCGAGATCCAGCGCCAACTCAAGGAGGTGCTCAATATTGAGCTGGCTTTCAACACGCTTCCCCACTCCGAAATTACGACCAAGGCGCTCAATGGTGAGTTTTCTCTCCTGCGGCTCTCTTGGCTGGCCGATTTCCCCAGCCCCGAAAATTTCTTGTGGATGTTTCACAGCAAATATGTGGGTGACGGAAAAGGCAACACTTATCCCAATATTTCTCGCTATATAAACCCCGCATTTGACCAACTTTATGACAAGGCCATTGCGGCCCCCACTACCGAGGAAGCTACCAATTACTTTTTGGAGGCCGAAAAGTTGATGATGAACGATGCCCCCATCTTAGTCTTGTGGTATGATGAGCGCTACCGACTGTTGCAAAAGAACGTCAAGAATTTGCCCAACAACCCCATGCAATACCGCGACTTTACCGAAGTGTACCTAGAACCGATCACATCGAAGGGAAGCAGCCAACAGCCTTAAGGATTTATGGCCGCCATTTTTGCGCGGCCACAAACATTTCTTGCAAATTGTCTTGCTTTTCCTATTTTTGCCCACAACAAACCTACTATCAAATCCAAACTGTTATGAATATCCCAAAGGACTTGAAATACACCAAAGACCACGAGTGGCTACGCCTTGATGGAGAGATAGCGTTCGTGGGCGTTACCGACTTTGCCCAAGGCGAACTTGGCGATATTGTGTACATAGAAGTAAATACAGTGGGCGAAATTATCAAAGCCGGAGAAATATTTGGTACGGTAGAAGCGGTGAAAACCACCTCCGATTTGTTTATGCCAGCCGATGCGGAAGTGGTAGACGTGAATTCCGAGCTGGAAAAGCACCCCGAACTCGTCAACACCGATCCTTATGGCAAGGGCTGGCTGGTCAAAGTCCGGTTGATTGCTGGCGGAGATAGCCACCTCATGAATGCCGAGGCGTATGCCGAGGCCGTCGGGGCCTAACCAAGCCGCTTTAATCTTCAACAAAGAAACACCCACACCGTTGCAATTGTGGGTGTTTTTGTTTTACTTAGCACTTTGGTATTGAAAAAATTCCCGATAAAAGAAACCGACCGCCATTAATAACGACGTATGAAAAAGGAAGAGTTGCTGCAATTTATCCGTCAACCACAAGCGGTAAGCCCGGAACAGGCATTGGAAGTCAAAAAGCTTATCCGAATATACCCCTATTTTCAAGCGGGTTATCTTTTACTGGCCAAAACCACGCCCACCGATGCCAACATCAAGCAGGCAGCCACCCATACCTTGGATCGGGGCCTGCTGCGCCGGTTGGTCAATGCAGCGTTTGATTCCTCCGTGCTCCCTGATTTGCAGGGCATTGACTTTAGTGACAGCGCGAGCGATGTCTTTGCCCAGTTGAGTTCACTGCCCGTTGAACCAACCGTTGCGACCGAACCCGGCCCCTTCAATTTTGCTGAAACCGATACCCTGTTGGGCACTTCGGAGCCCAAAGGATCAGCAACGGCCACTTTGCCGCAAAAAGAAGACCCGCTGGCTTTTATCGAGCTGCCCGGTGACGATGAAGCGGACAATTGGCTCAACAATTTTGAGCGGCAATATGACCAAGGCAACTTGGTCGAGTTGGAACTAGATTTGGCCAGTGAAGTAACCGAAAACAAGACGCAACCGCCAACCTTGGTAGCCGACCAAGAAAATGACGATAATTTTATTTTTCAAACATTTAATCAACAGCCTGAGTATGAAGATGTCAGTGCGCTCATCAACGATCCCGACTACCTAAAACTTCGGGACCAAGACCCCGAAACGGACGTGGATCTATCGGCATTGTACCGCGATGATGACCTGCTCCAACCAGTTTCGGACGAAGAGATATTTGGCAAGGTGTCCAACTTGGCCCACCTCCCACCCCAGCCAGAAACCACCGAAGACTCCAATCATTCGCCATCGCCGGTGGCCCAACTACCAAGTGGTTTGGCTGATCCCGCTCCCGACCTAGATAATTTTTTCAATTTTCTGGACGAAAAACCGTCGGACATCGGGCTAAAGTTGGATGCTGACCAAGCCCTTAAACCCGAGGCAGAAACAACCCCGGCCAACCCCAATGAGGTTGCCTTTTTTGACAATGTCGGCGATGCTACCCTGTTTCCACCACCAAGCCTAGATTTGGCCATTCCAGCGGTCGAGGCCAAGGATCAGCCGACTCTTGAATCCAACGAGCCCAACCAGTTGATTGTGGATGTTGATCGGGATGGCGATCTGGACTGGGACGATGTGTACGCCATGCGCAAAACGGAGGAAAATCGGTGGTTTGCCGAAAACCCCGAGGGACTGGCCGCTGAACCAACCGAAACAATGCCACTCATCGATGTTGACCAAGATGGGGACATTAATTGGGACGACGTGCACACCATCCGCAAGGCTGAAGAAGCGAATTGGCACGCCGAAAACCCTAATGGACTAGCTGAGCTGAGCGCGGGCCTAGAACTTATTCCAGCCCAATTGGTAATGGATCTGCCCGAAGAAGCCGACCAAGAAACGTACACTTACGTGACCCGCAAAGATGAAGAAGCAATGTATTGGGCCGGGCAAGCCATTGACAGCAGTGCAGAACGGGCCAATTTCTTTCAGTTGATTGATGACCAGTCGGTCAGCCAAGTATCGGGCATCGGCGGCGAACTAGGCGAGTATCAAATCCGCAATTTAGACGAAGCTGAGTATTACCAAACCTTGGCCCAATCTGCGCCGCCAACCGAAACAGCGACTTCATCGGACAATTTTTTTGATTCGTTGATCAGCGAGACTCCCCAAATAGCTGTCAGTCAACAGTCTGCCTTGGATACTACCCAAACCAACAATGATTACACCAGCGATGATCTGAGCTTTTTTGAGCATGTAGCTCCCAAAGACACCGCCATCAATCCACCGATACAGTTAAAACCGGCCAAAGATCAATGGCAGATCGTGGACGAGTTTATTAAAAAAGAGCCGCGCATTACTATTGACAAAGCCAAACAGTTGGAGGAGGACGACTTGCCCGACCTATCAGAGCCAAGCGTGCAATGGAACGAAGAAATCGCCTCCGAAACTTTGGCCAAGATTTACGCTGACCAAGGTAAATATGCCAAAGTCGCCGATATTTATCGCAAGCTTGCGGAAAATTACCCCGATAAGCGGGAAGCCTATTTTGCAAAAATTGCCAGCTTACCCGCCTAAGTTGCGTTGGCTGGCCGACAAACTTGGGCCCCAGCCGGCCAATGCCCTGACACTGTTGGGGTTGTCTTTCCTAATGGTCGGGATGCTGGCCTGTAAGCCCAACAAAGAGAAACCAGGGGGGAAGTTGCGCATAGCCTGCACCACGGGCATGATCGCCGATGCCCTGGCCAACCTCGCCGGGGACTCGGCCGAAGTGACCGCACTCATGGGACCGGGGGTGGATCCCCACCTATACAAGGCCACCCATGGCGATTTAAAAAAACTAACCAAAGCCGATCTCATTTTTTACAATGGTCTGCATTTGGAAGGGAAAATGGCGGGCCTGCTCCAAAAGTTGGGACGCCGGAAACCCGTGATCCCCTTTGGCGAGGGGCTGCCCGTGGCTCGGCTGATCACCACCGACGGGGCCAAGCAAGTGCACGACCCACACATTTGGTTTGATGTCGCCCTTTGGCGTGAAGCCGTGGCCATTGCCTCCGTGGCCCTCCAGCAGCATGGCCGTCGTAACCAAGTTGCTTATTTTCAAGCAAATACCCAAAAGTACTTGGCTGAATTGGATTCATTGGAGGCCCATACCCGGCACACTTTGGCCGCTGTGCCCCCCGGCCGCCGGATTTTGGTCACTTCGCACGATGCCTTCGGCTACTTTGGCCGGGCCTATCAGTTTGAAGTCCGGGGCTTACAAGGATTCTCCACCCTCACCGATTTTGGCCTGCGGGACATCAACCAGCTAGTAGATTTTATCGTCCAATATAAGTTGAAAGCAATCTTCATCGAATCGTCGGTGCCGGCCAAATCCATCGAGGCGGTGGTGGAAGGTTGCCAAGCCAAAGGCCACCCCGTGATCATCGGTGGCCCCCTGTTCTCCGACGCCATGGGCGCCGCCGGCACACCCGAGGGTACATATGTGGGCATGGTACGGGCCAATGCCCGCCTAATCGCGACCGCTTTGCGCTAAAGTCCCCACACGTTGCGCATCGGCAAATAGCTGTTTCCCAGATCGTTACACCCATAATTCATACGTTTGCCATCCTCACACCGTAATTTTAGGTTGATGGAAATTACAAAAAGTGCTAACTTCTTGTAAATCAATGGATACGAACCGTGGCTTGCCAAAATGGGTGCGTCCGGTACGGCCGAGGTACGTATGTTGGCATGAACGTAGCAAAACCACTGAGGGTTAGACCCACGTAACCACCAAGGGCCTTGACGGGGGCTTTGACCAGATAAAAGTCCGTTGGATCGCTTGGATATCTAAAAACAAGTGCCTGCACTGAAGGGGCCGGGCCGCCAAGTGTCAAGGTCAGCCCCGAAAGGGCATTAGCTGCCTGCCAAGGACGGCGATCCTTGGCAGGCAGCTAGTGTTGTACAGGCTCATTTTCCAGCATTACAAAATCAATGGTAGAAAGCAACTCACGTTAGTCGCGCAGCACCGTGCAAGATAATAATGAGTCAATTTTGCCTTTTGCAAGTGCTAAACCTGCTCGCCGATCAGTTCCAGCACATCGTCCAAGTATTCGCGGGTGTTGGATAGACGGGGGACTTTGTGCTGGCCACCGAGCTTGCCCCGGCGCGCCATCCAATCATAGAAAGTCCCTTTGGGGACGGCATGGACCAGAGGGGCGGCCAAAGCCAAGTCCGAATGGCGCTTGGCATCATAGTCGGAGTTGACGCGGCGCAAAGTGTTGTCCAAACAACGGACAAAACTGGCCAAGTCGGTGGGCTCACGCTCGAACTCGATCACCCACTCGTGCCCGCCCTTGCTCCCCCGGTCGAGGTAAACTGGGGCGGCAGTATAGTCGTTGACCATGGCCCCGGTGAGCTGGCAAGCCTCGGCGATGGCCAGATCAGCGTTTTCCACCACCACTTCTTCGCCAAACGCATTGATAAAATGTTTGGTACGGCCCGAAATCTTGATCCGGTAGGGGGAAAGGGAGGTAAATCGGATCGTGTCCCCGATTTTGTAGCGCCACAGTCCGCCGTTGGTAGACACCACCAAGGCGTAGCTTTTGCCCAATTCTACTTGATCCAGTCCCACGGTCTTGGGGTATTCATCGTTCCAATGTTCCATCGGGATAAACTCATAATAGACCCCATAGTCGAGCATGAGCAGCAGATCCTCGCTGTCCTTTTGGTCTTGAATCCCAAAAAAACCTTCGGAGGCATTGTAAGTTTCCATGTAGCGCATCTGATCGGAGGGGATGAGGGAGGCGAACAAACCGCGGTAGGGGGTGAAGGAAACTGCCCCGTGGAAAAACACTTCCAAGTTGGGCCACACCTCGGCAATGCTGCCCTTACCGGTCATTTCCAGCACGCGCTGCATGAGCACCACCATCCAAGTGGGCACACCGGAAAGCCCCCGAACATCCTCTTTGATGGTAATCTGGACTATTTTCGCCAATTTTTCTTCCCATTTGTCCATTAGGGCCACATCAAGACTGGGCGTGCGGAGCCATTCAGCCCACACGGGCAGGTTTTTCATCAGTAGGGCCGACACATCACCGTAACAAGAATCTGGGGCTTGGGGGTTTTCTTGGTAGCTGCCACCGATGCCCAAGTTCTTGCCCAAGAACAACTTGGTGTCAGGATAATTGTTGACATATAGGCAGAGCAAATCTTTGCCCCCCTTAAAATGGCAGTCGTCAAAAGCTTCGGGGGATACCGGAATAAATTTGCTCCGGGCGTTGGTGGTGCCCGACGACTTGGAAAAGTGGGTAATGGTGCTGGGCCACAAAATGCCCTGCTCCCCTTTCATCATCCGGTCGATAAAGGGAAAGAAGTCCTCGTAGGTGCGCACTGGCACCCGTTCGGCGAACACATCGCGCCGCCCCTTGATGTCAACATAGCCATACTGTTTGCCCCATTCGGTATTGGCGGCGGTGTCGGTCAGGTTCAACAATACTTCCTGTTGGACATCATGGGGATGATTCATAAACCGCTCGATTTGCGGATATCTCCGTTTCAATAACCAAGCAAGGAGCGTATTGAATAGTTCCATAACAGTTTTCAGGTTTTACCCAGCATTTCAAAGGCAAAAGTACGGTTAAGTAGTGGATTTTTTTCGTGAGTGGACGCCTGCTGTGCCGGCAATCCTTTTCCTTTTGGATCGCTCGGCAGTTCACAAATCGGACAGCATTAACATTGCTAACTTGATAATAGCAATTAAAACTTATAAATTGCAACATCATATAGGATAACTCATCAAAAATACCAGTAAAGCAAGCAATCATACACCTCACACCGTTTTTTCATGCTTTAACCTTAGTTGAAGTTTTTTTCTTACACATTCGCCCCCTTATGAAAAAAATAATTACTCCACTATTGTTGGGCTATTTCTTCTTATATGCTCATTTTATCGTTGGCCAAAATGTTGCTCCAGTCATTGGTGCGGTCAATGCGATTGCCATTGCTGAGGGAAGTAACTCTTCCACCATCGTTACCGCAACCGATGCCGACAACCAAGAGGTAATCCCGATCCCCCGGATCGTGATCATTGGTTCTTCCACCGCTGCCGGGGCTGGCGTGTGGAACACCCCAGGGGTCATTACTCCTGATGCTTGGGTGGAGCGCTTGCGGGTTTACTTGGGCAATTTGGGGATTACGTACCGTTTGGCCAACTTGGCACGCTCTGGCATTTCCACGATCAATGTAATGCCCACCCTGCCCACCAGTGATCCCAACTATCGGAACAGTTTGGCGTATGCTTTTAGCCCCCAATTCAATACGGACAATGGCTTTACCCCCAATCTGGTCATTGTTAACCTGCCCAGCAACGATGCCAACCTAACGGGCTGGGATCCAGCGGTGACGTTGGCAAATTACCGCACCATGCGCCAGTTTGTGGAGTCCAAAGGGGCGAAGTTTGTGCTGCTCACCCCCCAGCCGAGGTCTCATTTTGATGATCGCCCGCCATTCTCACCAGCGCGCCGCCGACTTTTACAACGGGATCAGACCGAGGCCATTATGCGTGAATATGGCGATTTGGCTGTCCCCGTCTTTTATGAATTGGCCAACCTAAATGACTACACCATTAAGGCGGCATATAGTGCGGGGGATGGGGTTCACCTTAACCGGTTGGGCCACCAATTCATTTTTGATCGGGCGTGTGAGGGCATCCGGCCTTTTGTTGAAGGCAAACAGAAAATAAGCTTTACCCTCTCGCCCCCGCTCCGCTTTGCCAAGCTGACCGCTTTGGGCCAAGGCCGGGCATCGCTCCAGTTGTCGCCCAAATTTAATGACGGTGGGCGGTTCAACGCCGACAGCACGTATGAAGTAATGCTGGAAGCCAACGATAACCATGGGGGGCGGTCGAGCGTCCGTTTCAACATCCAAGTCACCCATGTAAATCCGGGCAACGGCATGTTTGCTGGGGCGCAGGAACTGCGCAGCTTTACGAGGCCGGGTGGTGGCACAGTTAATTATTACATCTACTACCCCCAAAATTATGACGAATCGGCAACGGCCAGATTGCCCATGCTCGTTTCTCTGCATGGCAGCGAGGGTTTTGGCGATTCCCCCGCCGGTTTATTGACCGGGATCAATAGTGTGGTAGGCTCACCAGTGCGGCAGGCCAATGAAAATAAAGCGTTTCCCATGATCGTGGTCTCGCCCCAGCAGAGCAATGGCCAAACCCCCAATGCCGGGCGGTGGAACCCTGTGCTGCTCAATGAATTGGTCAATCACTGCACCACTAATTTCAAAGTGGACAACACCAGGGTGTATTTTACGGGCTACGAATGGGGTGGGCACGGCGTGTGGAACTATTGCCAACAATACCCCAATGCAGTAGCGGCGGCCGGGGTGGTTGGGGGCATCTCCAGCGGATTGTTGTCTGGGGCCTGCGCGATCAGGCAAATCCCGTTTCGGACTTGGCACAGTGCCAGTGATGCGGGTTCCACCCTCCCCGCCGAGAGCATTGCAAAGGTGAATGCAATCAACGGCTGCACCCCTCCGCCCCCGTTCCCAGCTGAACTGACCCTGATATCGGCGGCCCAAAATTTGAACAACCGCCAAACCGTGGCAATGGTATATGCCGACGTCACTGGCCCGAACAACTTGTACAGTTGGCTGAACCGGTACAAGAAATCAGGCACCAATACTACTACCAATTCAGCCAACTTTCCCCAAACCAATTGGAATGGCAACAGTTGGACCAATGGCCGGCCCAATGCGGGCGTGAATGCAGTAATGGGTAGCACCTATCCCAATGGAGTAGTGGGCGAGGGTAGTTTCACTTGTTTGGATCTCAGCTTTGACTATGAAGCAATAACCAACATTGGCGATGGGCACGCCGTTGAAGTGCATGGTACTTTGAAGCTCGGTGAACTGGGCAATGTCGTAGTGGCAAGCAATGGATCCTTGATCCAAAAGCCGGGGAGCACACTGGAAGTGGCCGGTACCAATCCAGGCATGGTCAGGGTCAACAAAAATGGCCGAGTAGCCCGTGCCTATAACCAATGGTCATCACCGGTTGTAAATTTCAATTTGGACAGTTTGCGATTGGATGCCAGCCCCGCATGGCGCTATCATTACGTGGAAGGGGCCGGCTGGCAACCGGCCAGTGGGATGATGCTGCCCGGTAAAGGTTATTTAGCTGTTCGGATGAGATACCAGTCGTTTGTTGGGGTTCCCAACAACGGTGACATTGTGGTAAGTGGCATTGGCTACACGGCCGGTTTTCCAACGGCCGGCTACCACTTGGTGGGCAATCCTTACCCTTCGGCACTGGATATTGCGCGGTTCATGGCCGATAACGAAAACCTGAGCGGCACCACTTGGGTGTGGAACGATAACAATGGCGGGGCCGGCGGCGGCAATTATGAGACCCTCACCGCCCTCAGCCCTTTGCCCATGCAAGCGTCTGGTCAAGGGTTTTTTGTCCGGCGACTCCAAGCAAGCCCCACCACGAGCATCGTGTTCAACAATGGGCAACGTTCGGGAAATGCGCCCAGTTTCTTGCGCGCTGAAAACCAGTTGGAACGGTTCAAACTCAAAGTTGGCCGCCAAGATGGCCTGTCCGATCACCTGCTGTTGGGTTTTGCCGATGGCTTTACCGCCGGGGTGGACCGCACTTATGACGGGGCCAAACATGACGGCAATCCACAAATATCCTTTGCCGCATTTCACAATGGGGGTCGCTACGCCCACACCGCCCTGCCCGCCAGCACCGAGCGGCTGGCCTTGCCGCTGCACCTCAACGTTGCCCGGGCCGGCCAATATTCCTTTATGGCGGAAGAAGTGTTGGGACAGACGGAGCGGCCAATCTTTCTGGAAGACGCCCAAACCGGGGAATGGTACCATCTCAAGCTTGGCCGCTCGCACACCCTTCATCTGCAAGCGGGGAATTACCGGGACCGGTTTTACCTGCGGATGGCCAGCGAGGTAGTGGGCCGAACCAACAGTGATGCAGCCGATTTGTATTCCTACGGCAGCGAAGTGTTTGTAACCCAAGACCGGCCCGGCCCGGTGGAGGTGCAAGTCTATCATCTCTCGGGCAAGCTGATGGCCCACCAAAAGCAGGCAACGGCCTCGGCCCAGGCCAAATTCAACTTCCAATTGACTGATCAGGGGCTTTATGTGGTCAAATTGATCACCAGCCAAGACGTACTCACCAAACGGCTCTGGATCGGCAGCCCCGAGTAGGACTCCTTGCTCCAACAAAAAAAACCCGGTCCACTTGGCCGGGTTTTTTTGTTGGATTGCTCAATCAATCACGATTTGGCAATCAATTTATCTTTGTATTTTTTTATCTGGGTCTTAAGGGATTCCACCGCTTCGTCCATGGCCGCCTCAAATGAGCCGTTTTCTTCTTTGACAAAAATACTAGTGCCGGGGACATTGAGTTTGACTTCAACTACCTTGTTTCTGACCTTGTTGCTATCACCTTTTTCTAGTCGCAGATAGACTTCGCCGCTGATGATCCGGTCAAAAAAGGTGTCTAGTTTGTCGGCTTTCTTTTGGATAAACTCCAACAGCTTTTGGTCAGCATCAAAATGAATGGAATGCACTTGGATTTTCATAGTAATTCAATTTAAGTTAAAAATAAACAACCAGCAATCACACAAACACACCAGATTTACACAATAACACCTGTTTGATTGGTATCTAATGAGTTGCAAACAAGTAAGACCCACAATATGTGGCCCAAAATAATTGCCCCGGCAATGTTCAAGCTTTGGGGTGCGCCTGTTCAAAGACTTTCTTCAACTTGCCAATCGTATTGTGCGCATACGTTTGGGTAGAGGCCAGCGAACTATGACCCAGCAAATCTTTGATTGCGTTCAAATCGGCCCCTTGCTCAAGCAGGTGCGTGGCAAAGGTGTGCCTCAGTACGTGCGGACTTCGCCGTTCGACCGAAGTGACCCTGTCCAGCACCTCCCGCACTGTCCGGTAGATCAACATGGGGTAAGCTTGCTCTCCTTTATTGGTGGTTACCAGCCATCCCCCTGCTTTAACGTGAATTTGCACAAACATTTTGAGAAAATCAAGTAAAGGCGGGTGGAGGGGAATTATTCTTTGTTTGTTTTTTTTGCCCGTCACCTTGATGGTACCTTCATAGAAATAAATGTCCCGCACTTGGAGGTTGATCAGTTCAGCCAGCCGGATGCCCGTGCCGTAGAGCAGTTCAATCACCAGCTTGTTGCGCTGGCCCTCAAAATCTTCGGCAAACACAATGGTTTCGGGGATCCGCTCGGTATCGGCTTCGGGTACGAAGGGCGATATTTTTTTGGCCGCCTTCAAGAACCGGATCTTGTGCATGGGCGTTTTGGCAATTTCCCCCCGCTTGTGGAGGAACTTGTAGAAAGTCCGCAAGGTGGCCAGTTTTCGGTTGATGGATCGGCTGGTTATCTTTTCGTCATCCATCAGCGAGATCATCCACGACCGGACGTCGCTGTGGGTGGCCGCTTGGAGTTGGGGCCGGGGAACTGCCATCCCTGCCTCTTCGTCGGTGGCATTGAGCCGCGCATAAAAATCTTCATACTGCACCAGATCTGTGCGATAGGCCGTGATCGTGTGCGGGCTATAACGTTTCTGGTGGGCCAAGTAGGCCAAAAAGCTATCAATGCTGTCGTTCATTATTGCAGTTGCCAATCAAAGCGTTCTGAGGTCCATTTGACCTTTATTTTGGTCTGGGTCGGGTTTTTGACCGTTGAGAAATAGCCTTTATAAGTGCCCGCCAATGAATCGGGCACCAATACAAATTCCGCAAACCGATCCAAAGAATCGACAAGGCTCTGGCTGCCAACTTGCGTCTTGGTCAAGGTGGTCAAGGTCGGCAGATCGTTGGCTGGGCGCCAGCCCCGGCCTTCTTGGGCAAAAAACTTGATCGTGTCTCCGGTGGCCATCACCGCCACCCCAGTAAGCTCAGTGCTTTTGTCAATGGGCCGTAGCACCAGGGAAACACATTTACTGTTCAATTCTTGGGAAAACGTCCAGGCCAACTGCGAGTTGAAGGTTTCTTTCCAAGCCAGTGAATCGGCGATCATGGCAGCCGCCAACTGCATTTTGCGGCCACTTTCCAACTCAACTTCCACAAAATAAACGCCTTTGTCGTCTGCCTGGGGCGAAATGGTCAATGACTTGAGTGGCGTATTGGTGCTGACCACCAACGCTTTCCTGATTTGGTTCTCCAAAATTTCTTTTTTTTCTTCCTCACTTTGACAACTCACCAGCCAAAGGCAAAGGGCCAATGCTGAAAGCGAGAAGGTGCGTAGGTTTTTCATGGGCATAAGTTAGTTAGTATTTAGGTGCAAAACTATATTTTTTCGGGTTTTAGAAAAGATCGCCGCGAGAAAAGGATTGGGACAACCCGCCCGTTTTTGTGGCGAAAGGGTTATTTTTGGCGGGTAACCGATGGGGCGGTGACTCCAACTGGCCGATCTAAACCTTTGCCCTTATTTTGACGTTTAGTCATTAGTTTGAACCATTTTTTAACTTTTGGGCCTTCGTTAGCGCGGGCCATTTCTTGGACTGTATGGAAGTATTGATTATGACTGCCCAACTTTTGCTGGCTCTCTCCATCTTAGTTGGGATCCACGAGTGGGGCCACATGTTTACCGCCAAGTTCTTTGGTATGAGGGTAGAAAAATTTTCAATTGGTTTTCCACCCAAACTTTTTGGGTTCAAACTCGGGGAGACTGAATACAGCTTGGGGGCCATTCCCTTGGGCGGCTACGTCAAAATATCGGGGATGATCGATGAGTCGTTGGACACGTCCCAGATCGGGGCCCCGCCCCAGCCCTGGGAGTTCCGCTCCAAACCCGCTTGGCAACGACTGATCGTGATGCTGGGCGGTATTTTTATGAACGTGGTCTTGGGCATCATCATTTTTGTATTTATGACATATCTGCTCGGTGAGCGGTATATCCCCATCGATAAGGTGAACCAGTTCGGCATCCACGCCACTGATCTGGGCAAAAAAGAGATCGGTTTGCAAGATGGCGATCGGATAGTGGGCATGAACGGCAAGCCGTTGGTTCATTTTGATGACATCCACAACCCCCGTTTTTTTCTTGAACAAGGCAGCCACTACACCATTCAACGAGCAGGGACAGAAATCAAAATCCCCATCCCGGTTGATCTGATGGATCGGATGAGCAAGAAGGAAATGGAATTTGCCACTCCCATGTACGACAAATATCCCCTGCAAGTGGAGCAAATAAACGGGGGATCAGCGGCGCGCCGGTCGGGGTTGAACGTAAAGGATGTGATTTTGGCCATTAACGGGCAGGAGACCAAGGAAATCCGGGTGTTTCGTGAACTGATGGTCAAAAATAAGAACAAAGAGGTCAGTTTACGGGTGCGCCGGGGCGATCGCGAGATGGAAATCCCAGTTCAGGTGCCTACCGAGGGCGTGATCGGGATCATTCTCGAGCACGATATGTTGTACGCCAAAGAGTATTACAGTTTTCTGGAATCCATCCCCAAAGGGGCCCAAAACGCATTCAATGTGGTTTCGCTCCAGCTCCAAGCTTTTGGCAAGATTTTTCGGCGGGAGATATCGGCCACCAAGTCACTCGGTGGGCCGTTGGCCATTGCCCAGCAGTTTGGTGGAGCTTGGGACTGGATCCGCTTCTGGACCCTCACTGGCCTGCTCTCCATGGTGCTCGCGTTTATGAACCTGCTCCCCATTCCAGCCTTGGATGGCGGCCATGTGGTGTTCCTGACCTATGAGATAGTATCGGGCCGCAAGCCATCCGATAAATTCTTGGAAAATGCCCAGAAGGTGGGCATGGTTTTGCTGTTGGCTTTGATGGTGTTTGTTTTCGGTAATGATATTTACAAGATCATTGTTGACTACACCAGTTAGTGGCGTGAAAGTCGGCCCACACAGGTTGCCGAACCAGCCAAAAAATCTGCCCCAAAATGGGGCAGATTTTTTTTTACCTAAGTTTAAGCCAAAACTTGGGTTTGTTGCCAATAAATTGTCTAACTTTAGAATTGGCAATCAAAATGAATATTAAGTGCAGTGGCAACTTGTCAAGACAAAATCTTGTACTTGTACTAGATCTCGTTTGGTTTTGTGCTCATTAAAAGAACAAATCATTGGAAATCAAGTTAATGAGGCTTAAAAATCTCTAAAATCAGTTCAATCTTGTTATAAAAATGTATAACTGTTACAATTTATGAAACACACTATCAACCTTTGTCTTTTTTTGCTGGTACTTACAGCCTCCTGTATGAGCAGCAAACGCTACACCGTCGAGACAGATTACAGCTATTACGGTAAATTCAAGAAGTACAAGACCTTTGACTTTGTCAAGGACATTAGCCCCAATAGTGAAGAGAATGTCCAAAACAAGATGATAGCCGATGAGATCAAGTTCAGAATGGAACTGCTCGGCTACAAGCAGACCGACCGCAAACCCGATCTGCTGGTCTCTTACCGGGTATTTTTTGATGACCTGCGCTTCACCGGCTATAACCAACCCAGTATTGAGGAGTGGGCCCGCAATGAGGATGAAGAAGAAGAATATGATCCGATCAAATACAGCTTGCGGCAAGGGACGCTGCTGGTGCTGCTCTTCGATGGCAAGCAACAGCGTACCGTGTGGCAGGGCTACGCCTCGGGCATTTTTGGTAATCAATTGTTCAATGGTGAGCGCTACCTCAGACGCCCAGTCCGCCAGATTTTTGACAAATACCGTTTCTTGGCCGAAGGCTTTGCTTACGATAACAAAGCCGAATAGTACCCCGCCATCGAGCATCAAACAGGGCACGGACTTCGCTGATCCGTGCCCTGTTTTTGGGTATACGCTTAGGTTGGGCGCTAGTATAAACTAGCCGGCTCAACCCGAACACCAACCGTTTTATATGGCCATTCTCCCCCCCTTTTCGGGTACTTTTATTTTTCAGCCAGTTTAGTTGGCAATAAAGCTAAGCCCCTTCTTTTTCAAGGACTTTTTAGTGAATTTGGCTGACAAGGAATGCAGTTTCGTTGTCCCGACTAGTTGCTCAAGGCCCGTTTGTCGTCCCACTTTTTGATCAGCGGATAGGCCAGCACGGCGATCAAAATCACTACCGCGCCCCCGTAGAATCCCGGGTGCAAGTATTGGTGCTCATTGAAAAAAAGTGCGGCCAGCACCATGCCATACACTGGCTCGAGGTTTACCGTCAAGTTGACCGTGTAGGCACTGATGCGCTTCATCAGCTCGACCGATACCGAAAACGCATACACAGTACAAACCAGGGCGAGGATGCCAAGGTAGGGCCAGTCGGTCCCGATGGGCACCAAGTGCAGCTGGCCCCCCTCGGCCAAGGTAGCTTGATAAATGGGCAGGAACAAGAGGGCGGTCAGGCAGGCCCCGGCCATTTCATACATCGTGATGGTGTAATGGTGGTATTTTTGGGTCCATTGGCTGTTGAGCACGGTGAAGAGTGCCCCCAGAAAAGCCGATCCCACGGCCATCAGCAGGCCAACTACTTGGTTGAACTGGAAATGGAAGATAAGGTACAGTCCCGCCATGACCACGGCCCCGATCAATACTTCGTACCATTTGACGCTTTTTTGGGTGAGCAACGGCCCGATCAGCGATGCCCAGAGCGAAGTGGTGGCCATCCCGGCCAAACAGACCGACGCATTGGCCACCCGGGCCGAGGCAAAGAACAAGATCCAGTGCAGCGCGATCAGGCCACCATTGGCCAGCAGGCCCAGCGTGGCCCGGCCCGACAACCGCCAACCCACTTTGTGCCAAGCCAGCAAAGCTCCCACGCCCACGGTGGCCAATAAAGTGCGATAAATCACCAGCTCGACGGCGGGCAGGCTGATCAGCAGGCCCAATATGGCGGTAAATCCCCACAGGAACACCAAAAAATGCAGGGTCAGGTAGTCTTTTAACATGGTGCAAAACTAAGGTGCTACACCAAGAAAAGACCGCTTTTATCAATCTAAACCCCTCAGATTGGGGCTGGTTGCCAGAAATTTATAGAATGTATTGTTTTTGTACACCACTTCGTCGTGGCCGGAGGTGCTCTGGAGAAAAATGATGCGGTTCTTTTCCAAGTCGGCCAGCGACGCATCCAATTCTTTGTAAAAAGCCGGATCGAGGCCCCATTGCCTAAAATCGGCCATTAGTTCTTCGGAATTGATTTTGGTGCCCCCATTTTCGGTGTAAATATTGATAAATCGGGCCTTGAGATTTTTTTCCAACCAATGGGCAAATTTGTGCAACTGGTTGTACAGTCCGTCCAGCACAAAAATCTCATTGACTGGCAAACCGCCCTGCTGGGCCATGAAACCCATCACGCGATAAGCCCCACTATGGCCGGCCAAGGCAATGCTGCCCACTTTGGTGGCTTTGACGAGCTGGCGCTGGACGAGCTCGTTCATCACTTCGTTGGTCAGGGCCGCCAAACCACCCACCCGCTCCAGCTTGCCCCCGTGCGAGTCTGGGACATTCTTGGCGACTTCAGGCATGATGAGGATGGCGTTTTTGTCCGACTGGACAAACTGCTGGAGGAGGTGGAACTTCACCAATGCACTGTCCACATTGTTGCGCCAGCCGTGGAAATAATAGATTAGATCGGTGGCGCTCCGTTGGGCAAATTTTTTGGGCACGAACACCAAAACCGTGCTGTCCGCGTAATGGCGGGCGGCCGGGTACACAGTGCCCTCATACGTATGCCCCTCCGCCCGGGCATTGTCGGGGAAGGGCGCATTGGTCAACCGCAGGCGCAGCATAGTCCCGTATTGGAGATAGGTGGAGTCTATTTCTTGGGCTTGGGCCAAGGTGGTTGCCCAGAGCAGTGCCAGAAGGAGAAAGTAGCGATTTGCCATGTTGTTTCGCGTTTTTGATAGTTGGATGACTAAAAAGTGGCTTTTCTTTGGGAAATGGTACTTTTGCCCGCTGAACCTCACAAATTTAGACCAAGATTTGACATAATTTTTCAAAACGCACCGCGATCAGGCAAAGGCCCACGTTAATTTGGGACATGGCGATCAGGTTTGGATCCCATAAATAGCAAGCTGATTTTGTTTGGCTATCGGGGTAGCAGACCCGTTTGGGGGCCTAATGAATTTGACGGCCCTTGTTTTTGCATTTACCAATTGATACTGACCTGCTTTGGGTCGATTTGTTTTGTCCAAGGATGATACTACTATGAACCTACGACTATTTCTTGACAGCGCGCATGAACTTGTGCTGGATTTTCCGCTGGATCCAGAGAGCTTGGGAGCCGTTATCTACTCCGATTTTGATCATTTGCCCAAGTGGAAAGACTTGGACATAGTCTTGATTGGAGCCGATGAAAATGGAAATGGGGCCGATGTGGTGCGCAAGCACCTCTATGCCCTCAAGCGGGGCCGCGACCATTACCGGGTGGCCGACCTTGGCAACCTGCGCCCCGGAGCCGATCGCGAGCAGACCCTCCTGCGCTTGCGCGAGGTGTGCGAATATTTGCTGGGCCAACAGGTCATCCCGCTCATTTTGGCCGATTCGCACGAACTCGATTTTGCCCAATACCTCGCCCACGGGGCGCGATCCAAGTTGGTGACTGTGGCCCAGATAGATTGCCAGCCCGACTTGGCAGGGCAAAGCCACTTGCAACGGATCTTGGCCCACCAGCCCAATTATTTGTTTGGGGTCAGCCTGATTGGCTACCAGCAGTACCTCACCAGTCACGAAGAGTTGGCCCTGTTCCAGAAAATCGGGGCCGATCTGATGAGCGTCGGCAAGCTGCGCGACAACTACCGCGAGGCCGAACCGTTGCTGCGCGGGGCCGATATGCTCAGTTTTGACTTGGCGGCCGTGCGCCGGGCCGATGCCCCCGCCAACCGGGCATTTCACCCATTTGGGCTTTCGGGCGAAGAAGCCTGCCAACTGCTCTGGTACGCCGGGGCGGGCGAGCACCTGACCTCCTGCGGGCTGTACGGCTACGATGCCAATGCTGATCCGTATGGCCAAACCGGCGCTTTGTTGGCCGTCATGGCGTGGTATTTTTTGGAGGGCTTTTACCACCGGGTGCCGCTCGAACCAGCCAATGAAGCTTATTTTATCAGATATACCGTTCCCGTTGGGCCGGGCGAACTGGTGTTCTTGAAGCATAAAATGGTGGAGAAATGGTGGCTGGAGATTGCCCTCGCCGCCCCCCAGAGCGATATCTACGGCCCCCAGTTGCGAGTGCCCTGCAGTTATGCCGACTTCGAGCTGGCCACGAGCGGCAACCTGCCCGACCGCTGGATTCGGGCCATGGAACGGCTGGCGGGCTAAACCGCAAAAGCCCCGTGGGACTGGCCTGATTGGTTTTCTGCCAATCATCCAGCTATCCCACGGGGCCATCACACAAGTGAAAGTACCGAGTTTTAGGCTACCCGCAGCTTAAAATTCCTCTTCTAGCACATCGCCCGTGCCCACCACTTCTTCAAAAGCCACATACACGGCACAAAGTGTGATGGGGAAGGTGACCAGCAATCCTACGCCCAACGCAAGTACCCCACCCACGTTGATCAGGCCCAACACTAAGAAAAAACCAAGCATGCCGAACCAGTTCTTGCCGATCACTTTGCGGCTGGCTTCCATGGCCGGCCAAAAATCCATGCCGTGGAAAGTGACGAACATACTGGCGAAGGCATAAGCGATCGCCAAGTAAATGCCGGGGATAATCAGAAGAAGCAGCCCGACTGCTGTGAGGATCTGCACGATCAAGCCGACCAAAAAGATGGGTGCCCCGAGCTTGAACCCATCAAAAAACTGGCTAAACTCCACGGTTTCACCGTTTTTTATCTTTCTGGCAGCCATAAAAAGTCCTGCACTCAGAGCTGAACCCAGCGCGGCCGCGCTCAAGCTCCCCACTAAGGGAATAAACGCCAGTGCCATCGAGACGCCAAAATAGACCAATGTGTAGAGCACAAACCCGCCAATGTTTTGCTTGAACACGTCATAGCCTTGGCTGATGCAATAGCTTAAATTAAATTGATAGCCGGTAAGGGCCAAATTGTTGACTCTCTCTTGAATTTCCATGTTCGCTTTTTTAGTTTGGATGTGATTAAGCCTTGACCATTCTTACTTTACCATAATGTTACTTAAAAATTGTTAAACCAATGCTATTTTTTGTTTTTTTTATGTGGCAAAAGGGCAACAATCCAGCCCAGTCCCAGTTTATCCAGTGCGCTCATTTCGGTTTACCCACCCCAAATGGGAAAAGTGGCGATCGGTGGGCGGTTTGTTTGGCCCAATAAAACGAAACCAATTCTTACTTTTTTGCTAGCTGTCCAGAAGAAAACGGCCCTGACCGGCCACCGTGATTGTGTCTATGCCCTGGAAAAGTCGGGCCACCCGCGCCAATTTTTTTCGGCGGCGGGCGATGGACTGGTGGTTCAATGGGATTTGGATCGGCCCGAGGAAGGCAAGCTGTTGGCCAAAGTGGGCAACTCGGTCTATGCCCTGTGCTACATTGAGGGCCAAAACCGGCTCGTGGCCGGCCAAAACACCGAGGGCGTGCACCTGATCGACCTGACCGGGCAGCAGGCCATCCGATCGGCCAAGATCACGGCATCGGCCATTTTTGCCCTCCAGCATTTTGAGGGCAAGATCTACGCGGGCACGGGTGAGGGCGTGCTCACCGTGCTCGATGCGGACCAACTGACCACTTTGGCCCACCTGCGGCTTTCAGGCCAGAGCCTGCGGAGCCTGGCCATCCACCCCCAGCGCCGCGAACTGGCCTGTGGCTTCTCCGATGCCCACATCCGGGTGCTGGATCTGGACAGCGGACAGGTCAAATATGACTGGGCGGCCCACACCAACTCGGTTTTTGCGCTGACCTACTCGCCCGACGGCTCCCTGTTCAGTGGCAGCCGCGATGCACACCTCAAAGTCTGGGATACCGGGGCTGGTTATGGGCCTTTGGCCGACATTGTGGCCCACATGTACACCATCAATGACATTGCCTTTTCGCCCGATGGCCAACTGTTTGCCACGTGCAGCAAGGACAAATCGATCAAACTCTGGGATACCGCCGAGCGGCAGTTGCGCAAGGTGATCGACCGGGCGCGATATGCTGGCCACGGCACTTCGGTCAACAAACTGCACTGGACAGGGGCGCGGGAACTCGTCTCGGCCTCCGATGATCGGAGCCTTGCCGTTTGGGAATGGTAAACCTTTTGGCTGCCCAAGATGAAAAATGGACAAATTTATTGCATGATATTTGCTAAATCCTATTTTTTGGGCTAATTTTCCCCGGAAACTGGAAAACCCAATTTTTTGTTTCAATTTAGCCGTCAATAACCTTTTCCACGATTTGTTAATCTCTATAATCCATCAAAACCTATGAAGGTTACTCCGTTAGATATACGGAAAAAGCAGTTTGAGAAAGTCACCTTTGGCGGATACAACAAGGAGGACGTGAATGCCTATTTGCAGGCACTCTCCCAAGCGTGGGAAACCTTGTTCCAGCGCAACAACGAGATGGACGGCAAACTGGCGGCCAATACCCAAGAGCTGAACCGTTTGCGCGAAATAGAATCGACCTTGCTGCGCCAAATGAAAGACTTACAGGACAGCAACCACATTACCCGGCAAAATGCCAAGAAAGAGGCCGAACTTGTCGTGTATGAAAGCCAGATCAAGGCCAACCAACTGCTGGAAGATTCGCGGATGAAAGCCAAGACCTTGATCCGCAACGCCAACCAACAGGTGTACCACTCTTTTAATGAGATGCGGGAAGAGATGCGCAAAATGGATTACAGTTGCCGCTTGCTGGAAAAGCAGCGCGACACCTTGATCAACGAGATGCGCAATTTTATTCAGGACACGGTGGTGAAGATTGAGCAAGTGGAAGCCCACAAGCGCACGGTATTTTATGAGGACGAGGTAAAGAAAGCAAACCAGTCTATGGCCCAGGTCAACGAAACCGTCCGGCAAGAAGTGAAGGACATTGACCAAAGCAGCCAATTGCTCAAACCGGCCAGCCGGAATGAATCTTTTAGCCCCGTGGCCGAAAAAATGGTAACTGGAAAAGAAAGCAAGGGTGCGTACGACTCGTTCTTCGATTCGCTTTGATCCCATTGTGCCCAACTGCCGAAAATTATTCATCAATCGATTAATTGCCGGCAAACCCAGCCGCCTTTCCCATGCTCCAAGATACGATTTCGCTAGAAGGATTAGAGTTTTTTGCTTATCACGGTTTCTATCCCGAAGAACGAAAAATCGGCAACCGTTTTGGGGTAGATATCACCGTGGGCACTGATTTTACCGGGGCGGCCATGCTAGACAAGCTGAAACAGACGGTAAACTATGAACTGCTCTACAACATTGTCAAGAATGAAATGAACAGCCCGGCCAAACTACTGGAACACTTGGCCTACAATATCTTGCTGCGGGTTTTTGCCGATTTCCCCACCGTGATTTCCGTGCGCGTGAGCGTGCGCAAGTTCAACCCACCGATCGGGGGCGTGGGCCGCGCTGCCGTAGTGACCATGCAACGCCAGCGATCCGAACTGGATGCTTAGAGTGGCCAATCGCCTTGGCTATTTTTCTATCGTTATTGGCTGAATTGGTGATTAAATGAATGTAAGCTGGGATGAATGATCTTTGCTAAGGGCGCGGTTTTCATCTCGCCTATCAGCCCCCACAACACGGCAAAACCCCATTCACAAACCGGGCCTCCCCCGAAGGAATATGGTAATTGAGCAGCACTTTGGCTCAAGCCCGATTGTAAAACCTGGCCCCTTTCAAAGTATCCGGCTCACTGGCAATGTTGGCCAAGACGAAGCTTTGGGCATGGCTGGCCAAGGGTCGGTCGAGGGCTTTGTCGTGGAGCTGCTCATACTCGGCCAGATCAATGGGCTGCCGCTGGGCCAGCGCAGCAAAAATCTCAAACTTGGCCACTATTTGCCGGTGTTCGGGCTGGACGACCGCCTCAAATACCTTGGACTTGGAGCCACTGCCATAGGCACAAAACCCGATTTTTTGGTGGGTCAGATCTTGGCCCTGCGCATAGTGGGTCTCGAGGCAGCTCATCAGGCCCATAAAGATCGAGGCAGTGTACATATTGCCAATTTGGGCGGAGGCCAGTTGCCCAGCCGCGATTTTTTTGGCAACAAAATCAGCATAGACCGCACTTTTGGCAACGGTTTTCACCAAATCAGCGGCCGAAAGCTGGCTGACCGCACCCGGCTCCAATTGGAGCAGCGCGGCCAAGGTTTCGTTGCCCGGGTCTTGCTGGCGCTCAGCCACGAAGATTTCGGGAAACATCCGCTTACCGTGAAAAGCATAGGGCAAATGGAAAATGAGGCTGTGCCAAGCCTCGGAAAGAATTTGGCCGGGGGCATACAGCCCGGCAGCTATTGCTTGTTTGGTGAAATCGGCGTAAGCATCGGCCAAGCGGGTTTGGTAGCAAGCATTGGAAAATTGGCCATCAAACACCGGGGTTTCGCTGTAACCGGGCTTGAAAAAATCATGCTCGCTCTTGGTGGACACTCCCCACACATCGCTGATGGCAAGCAGGCGCGGGTCTTGTTTGATCAACATGGCTACTGCACCCGCGCCCTGGGTATATTCCCCACCCGAAAATTTGTCGTATTTGGCATAATCGGTGCAGACTACAATCCCCACGCGGCCTTGGCCCCGGTGCACCCAGTCGAGGGTATTTTGCAACGCATCCACCCCGCCGATGCAGGCAAACGTCATGTCAAGGGCATCGCAGCGGCTGGTAAATTGTTTGGCCGGCTGGTTTTCTTTCTGCCAGTGGGCGTTGAGCATTTCCAGTACATAAGTGGCAATGGGTTTGGATCCATCCAGCCCCGATTCAGTGCCCACATACAAGCGCCCAATGGTGCTGGGATCGATCTCATAGCGGGTGATCAGGTTCCAAACGGCATTGGCCGCCAGGCTCGCCGCGTCTTCGCAAGTATCTGGCAGGGCCATTTTGAGCACTCCCAGCCCTTTGCTGAGCTTGTCATAGTCAAGATTGCGGGCGGGGGCCAGGGTTTGGAGATCAAGGTAAATGGGGGGCACATAGAACGCCATTGCGTCTATGCCAACGGGCAATTTGGGGTTCATTGACAAATAATGGGCTGAACGAAGTTATTCAAACTGAACAAAACTGGCGGCAAAAAGTTGAAGATTGCGCAAAAAAAATCGCATTAGGGTGTTTTCTCCCCAACTTTTCCAACTTTTGCATATCACTATTCAACTAGGTCATGAGCAATCAACATGGTCAGCACGACCATAAAGTTTCGGCCGGAATGCTATTGGTCACCCTAGGTATCATCTATGGCGACATTGGCACTTCCCCGCTCTACGTTTTTAAAGCAATCATTGGCGATTATCCCATCAGCACCGAACTGATCTACGGTGGGCTGTCCTGTGTGTTCTGGACGCTCACCCTCCAAACCACGCTCAAGTATGTGGTACTCATCCTTCGGGCCGACAACAACGGGGAAGGGGGCATTTTCTCGCTGTACGCACTGGTGCGCAAGCGGGGGGCATGGCTCTATGTGCCGGCCATGCTGGGCGGGGCCACCTTACTGGCCGACGGCATCATTACCCCGCCCATTTCGGTGGCTTCGGCCATTGAGGGCCTGCGGCTGATCTATCCCGACCTGCCCACTGTGCCCATTGTGATCGCCATTATCTCGGGGCTTTTCCTGATCCAGAGCTTTGGCACTTCGGTAGTGGGCCGGGCGTTTGGCCCCATGATGTTGGTTTGGTTTTCCATGCTGGCCATTTTGGGGTTGGGGTGGATCGTCAAAGAACCCGGTATTTTTGCGGCCCTTAGTCCCCATTACGCCTATCTGCTGCTGACCGAGTACCCGAGTGGTTTCTGGATTTTGGGGGCGGTGTTCCTTTGTACCACTGGGGCCGAAGCCCTTTATTCGGACTTGGGCCATTGTGGGCGGCAGAACATCCAGATCAGTTGGGTCTTTGTCAAAATTTGTTTGTTGCTCAACTATTTTGGGCAGGGTGCTTGGCTGTTGGAGCATTTGGGTGGCAAGCTCCCCGAGATTGCCGGGGGCAACCCTTTCTATGCCCTCATGCCCGATTGGTTTCTGATCGCGGGCATTGGCATTTCCACTATGGCGGCCATCATCGCCAGCCAAGCTTTGATCACCGGGTCTTTCACCCTGATCAGCGAAGCCGTCCGCCTCAATTTTTGGCCAAAAGTTAAGCTTCGTTACCCAAGTGACATGAAAGGTCAGTTGTATGTGCCAAGTGTGAATTATTTGCTTTGGGCCGGCTGCGTGGGCGTGGTGCTCTATTTCCGTGAATCAGCCAATATGGAAGCCGCCTACGGCCTGGCCATTACGTTCACCATGCTCATGACCACCATTTTGCTGAGCAATTACCTATACCGCCAACGCTTGCCCAAAGGGTGGATTGGCCTGTTCCTGATCGTTTACTTGGCCTTAGAGGGTTCTTTCTTGCTGGCCAACCTGATGAAATTTACCCACGGTGGGTGGGTATCATTGGTCATTGCGGGGGGATTGGTGATGGTGATGTACATCTGGCGCGAAGGGAGCAAAATCAAACGCACCATGACCGAATATGTGAAGTTCAGCAAATACGTGGAGCCGCTCAAACAGTTGAGCAATGATATGTCAGTGGCCAAATATTCTACCCATTTGGTCTATATGACCGGGGCTGCACAAGCCGATGAGATCGAGAAAAAAACGATGTATTCCTTGTTTGAGCAAAGCCCCAAACGGGCGGATATCTACTGGTTTGTCCACGTGGACACTACCGACGATCCCTATACAATGGAGTACATTGTTGATGTGGTTGTGCCCAATGACATCATCCGGGTCACTTTTCGGTTGGGCTTCCGGGTCGAGATGCGGATCAACTACTTTTTCCGCATGGTGATCGAGGATATGGTGAAACGTGGCGAAGTCGATATCCGCAGCCGCTATTCTTCCCTGCGCGAGCAAAATATTGCGGGCGATTTCCAATTTATTATCTTGGAAAGGGTGCTCTCCTACGAAAACGCTTTCCCGGCCCACGATAAATTTATCATGGACAGCTACTTTTTCATCACTCAGTTCCTCAATAAAGAAGACCAATGGTTTGGCCTTGATCCAGGCTCGGTGCGGGTGGAGAAAGTGCCCGTCGTAATTGACCCGGTGGAAAATATCAGCCTCCAGCGGGTTGAGCTTAAGCGAAAGTAAATCAGACCGACGGTTTTGCCCGGATTCGGGGCTTGGTAAGTTGGAGCGGCCCTACTTGGCGGTGATCACGAAGGTGATCCGCCCGGTGGTTTGGGCCGCAGGGTTCTTATTATTGGCCAATGGACTGAAAGTGAGGTCATAGACGGCCTGCTCATAGTTATTGGCTACCTCGCGGCCCACGGAGCGATACACCAGCTTGACCGAAATAATCTCCCCTTCATTATCAATTTTGACCTCAAAGACGAGTTTGCCCACTTCGCTGGACGCATCGTTCACAATCGGCCGGGCATCCCAGCGCCAGCCTTCCATCGAGAGCGAAGATCCCCCAGAACCGCCACTGCCCAGCAGCGCGTCAGAGTTGAGGTCGCCATTGGGCTTGCCCTGATCGCCCGTTGCCCCCTTCACATTGCCGTTGTTGTTGGCCGAGTTTTTATCGCTGGTGCCCTGATTGCTGGCATTCCCCTCACTTTTGGGTTTTTGATCCTGGACGGGTTTCTTTTCCTCCGCCGGCTTTTCGTCGCGCACGTCTGGACTGTTGGCATCTTCTGTTTTAGAGGTTTCCTCCACTGGTTTTTCGTCCACTGGGGTAGGTTTTATCGGGTCAATGACCGGTTTGGTGTTGGGGTTGGTTTCTTCGGCCACCTGATCTTTGGGTTTGGCATCTTCCAATTGCTCGTTTTTGTTGGCCGGGTTGCGGTTCTGGATGTTGCCATCGCCGGCCTCGTCCACGCCAAAATTCACTTCTATCCCATACACGGGAATGGGCGGATCAGGTGGGGACCAGACAATGGTGAAAAGGCAAACCAAAAATACAGCTCCCCAAAACACTGATGTGATAATGGCGGCGATTCGGCGGTTTTTGGTCTCGCGGGTTTGTTCCAAAGTGGTCATAAGCAATAAAATTATTTTTCGGTGAAAAAAACGTACCAAAATTAAACTGGCGGCTTACCCCATCCGTCGCAGGGCTTCGCGTTTGCTCAGACCTGACAGTTGGTTATCAGGCTGCGCCACAAAAGCCTGCACCGCTACCGGGTCAATGCTCCCGTATTGGCGCAAGGCCCAGCCAATGGCTTTAACTCTTTCATGGGGAAAACCAGCCGCTTCCCCACCATTGTCCAATAACGCGAAATTAACCCAAAGTGGATAAAACTGTCTGTTGCTGACAATAATTAACGGGCGGCAAAGCTTGGTCTGCTGGCACTCGCCAGGCGGTACATGGGCAGGTTGGCCCGGCCGGGGCATTGATCAGGCCGGCTGCTTAAAACCAACGGTCGGTCAGACCACCGCTTTCGCATCCTGCTGTGCCTACTTTGGCATTTGGCGTTACGAACTACCCCAACAACAAGTGAATCTTGGCTTTTTTAGCTAGCTTTATGGCGTTTATCACTCGGTATATCGAAATAAACGCAACTGCCATGATCAAGGCCGCTAAAATCGTCCACAAAGAAGAGGACAGGGTAAAAGTCGGCTTTCCCCACCATCACGTTAATGCGTTTGCCAAAGGCTTTGCGGGGCAACCATTGCGGGGCAACCTCTGACGGGGGCAACCTTTGCCAAATAAAAAAATCTCTTAAAAAAATAATTTGGAGGTTTGAAAAGAGATTTTTATCTTTGGAGCAGTAAATTTTGTGCGTCAACGTGAGGGTTACATAGCGTTAAGCTGACAAGCAATTTGGGTAAACAGCCTGAAAATTAGCCTCTTGAAGGAAGGGTTAAGGTGGCGAAGTTTTCGCTGGTTACTACTGAGCACCGCAAGGACAAGGTAGGAAATAAACTACCAGAAGCTAAACGTTGGGGCGGTATGGCCCGGTAGCATAGCGGAGCGTTTTATCGTGTTGGGTAAATTAGTAGAAATACCTGCCGATAAATCGGGAATAAACGCAAAGGGTTGCGCTTATACGGATGTTGGCTTATATTTACGAATTGTAAAAGCGCAATGAGCAATAATACAAAAGTATGACATCAAAATTTATTAGCTAAAAGCTTGGTAATACAAAAAGTATGACAAAACTTTCTCATATTAGAGAGTTACCAGTAATACTATTGCTACAGTGCAGACAATAAACTAAAATGCTAAAACGGACAGATAAAATCCCAACGCTTCGCAAAATTAAAAGAACTACAAGCCGACCCACAAGCCAACGCGTTTGCAGCACATTTAATTTTGCCCAACCGCATCCACCTGTCTGCGTGCAGCGTACAGGCAGAAAGCCCACCCACCACCCGACCAGTGGACAGCAGACAATTTGACGGCAACTTTTGACAATAACAGGGTTTAAAAAACTAACTTTACGACCTAAAAAATAAAGACAAACTCAATGAGTGAAGATTATAAAAGAGTATTAGAAGCCCAACTTTGGAGCATTGCCAATACACTACGTGGCAAAATGAATGCGGACGAATTCCGTGATTATATTTTGGGCTTTATTTTCTATAAATACCTAAGCGAGAAAATGAACATTTTTGCCAATGAAATATTGAAACAAGACAATATTAAATTTAAAGACATAACACCAAAAAAAGCAGATGGCAAAGAATTTATTGAAGCCATTAAAGAAGAAGCATTGGAGAAATTAGGGTACTTTTTAAGACCAGAAGAATTGTTTACAGAAGTTGCGAAACGTGGCAAAGGCGAAAATGAAGACGATGTTGACAAATTTGACGAAAGCAAAACCAATTTTATTTTAGAGGACTTACAAAAAATCCTTACCAATATCCAGTTAAGTACAATGGGTACAGAAAGCGAAGAGGATTTTGACAATCTCTTTGAGGATATGGATTTGAACAGTACTAAACTTGGTAAAACCCCCGAAGCAAGAAATGCAATCATTGCAAAAGTGCTAACGCATCTTGACAAAATTGATTTTATGTTAGAGACGCACGGCCGTGAATCTCAACATGAAAATGACGTTTTAGGCGATGCTTACGAATATTTGATTGGACAGTTTGCCAGTGGTGCAGGAAAAAAAGCAGGTGAATTTTATACACCACAACAGGTTTCAATGGTTTTGGCAAAATTAGTAACCACAGGCAAAAGCAAACTAAAAACAGTTTACGACCCAACCTGCGGTTCGGGTTCTTTACTGTTACGGGTAGCAAAGGAAGTAAAAGAGGTAAGCAACTTTTACGGTCAGGAAATGAACCGCACCACCTACAACCTTGCCCGAATGAATATGATTTTGCACGGTGTGCATTACCTGAAATTTGACATAAAACAAGAGGACACATTAGAGCATCCGCAACATATCGACAAACAATTTGAAGCCATTGTTGCAAATCCACCATTTTCGGCACAATGGAGTGCAAACCCATTATTTACAAGTGACGACCGTTTTAGCCAATACGGAAAATTAGCCCCAAGCAGTAAAGCCGATTATGCTTTTGTGCAACACATGATTTACCATTTGGCTGACAATGGCACAATGGCAATTGTTTTGCCTCACGGTGCATTATTCCGTGGTGGGGCAGAACAGCACATTCGTAAATATTTGATTGAGGACAAAAACTATTTAGATGCTGTAATTGGCTTGCCTGCCAATTTGTTTTACGGCACAAGCATTCCCACCTGCATAATGGTGTACAAAAAATGCCGTGAGTACCCCGAAGATGTGTTGTTTATTGATGCCAGCCAACATTTTGAGAAAGTGAAAACTCAAAGCATTTTGCTCGACAAGCATATTGAGAAAATAATATCTACCTACCGAAACCGCACCGAAGAAGATAAATACAGCAAACGTGCTTCGCTTCAAACCATAATCGAAAACGACTACAACCTTAATAGACCTCGTTATGTTGACACCTTCGAAGCTGAAGATAGCATTGATATTAACGCCATA
>JBBQXF010000046.1:0-36251 GCA_038209965.1 Cytophagales bacterium
AGACACATTTGTGCAAGCCGAAAGTTCAGTTCTCCGAATGAAGTTTTGTGGTAAAATTCCCGCCCTTCGGGTAGCTGCAAACCGTCAAACTGTCTAAAAACCCCTTAGAATACCCTATATCAAGGGCATGCAAGCCTGCGGTAAGCCGCACATCTGAGCTGAGCTACTTTGAATACCTACGGTAAAAGGGCGCAAAATCAGTCATCAAAGCCCAAAGGTGCCAGATCTATGCTCTCCACAAAAAGGTCTAGGCGCCGAACCACATTGTCGGGCGATATCAGTTCTTCATTGGCTCTGTGAGGCTGTAGGTGGCCCTGTTTTTTCCTACAATAAATTTCATTCCACAAGTTAGAAGTTTGCTTGGATTTGTGCTATCTTTGAAGTGTATAGTTTTTAGACAGACTGACGTTGGCAGAAATTGTAAAAAAAACAAACAGAATATGAAACAACAACACGAAAAACATATTATTGACCCTGAAATACTTGCCCAAGTATTTTTGCGACTTAATGGTTTTTTCTCTCTAACTAATTTCATTATTCACAGAGAAGCAGAGTACGAGTATCGGGTAGGAACTGATATTGACATTTGTGGTATTAGGTTTCCATATAGACGTGAAATATTATACAATCCTGTAACAGATGATGAAAGACTACAATCCTTATCACGCCCAATATTAGTCTTAGGAGAAGTAAAAACTTCAGTTTGTTCGATTAATGAAAGTTGGTTGCGAGAAGGTTCAGATATTTTGAAAAGGGCTATTGCAACAACAGGGATTTTTAGTGAGCCTAAAATAGATAGTATTGTTTCATCATTGAGGTCACGTGGTAGATATTCAGAAGCGGATTTTATTGTACAAATCGTTTGCTTTGGAGAATGTGAGGTTCAGATTTTTAGGGTACAAAATAATGACATTCCACTTCCTGATGTTATTCAAATTACGTGGGATTATATATTAGAGTTTATTTACAGAAGATTTAGAGGCTTTTCAAGAGAGAAAAGGGATCACCCACAATGGGAGCAAATTGGACAAATTCTGTGGAAGTTGGCTTACAACATACCTGATTATAGGCAGTTTAGAGATAAAATAATTGTTGGAACAGACGAAAGTCCAATCGTTAGAGATTACAAAGAACAATCAAGGCTGAAAGAAGAACAAATAGAAAATATAAACACTTCCAATAATAATGTTATTAGCCTTTACTTAGAGAAAATTAGAAATACGAAAGTAAAGCCTGTAAGAATTACGAGTTTTATAAGTGATTTAAGGCATCAAATGAAGGTTACTATTGACCGAGAGGAAATAATTGCTTACGCAAACCATAGTAATCAAATTGAAATACAAAGTGATGACAGAATAAAATACAGATTCTGACAACATTATGTTTGCGAAAAGGCGGGCTAATGTACTAAATTTAGGCTTTTTTACTTTCTATTTACTTTTGTGCGTAGGGCAAGGAAAGTGCTATTAAATCCCGCCCTTCGCAAACATTTTTCCGCCGTCAAACTGTCTAAAAATCCCTTAGGAGGCTCTATGTCAAGGGCATACAAGCCTGTGGTAAGCCATACATCTGGGTTAAGCTACTTTGCAAAGTGCAAAATACCTTCGGTAAAAGGACGCAAAACCAGTCATAAAAGCCCAAAGGTGCCAGATCTATGCTCTCCACAAAAAGGTCTAGGCGCCGAACCGCATTGTCGGGCCATATCAGTTCTTCAAGTGGCTCGGTGAGGCTATAAGTGGCTCTGTTTTTTCCTGTAATAAATTTCATCCTACAAGTTGGGGAGTTTTCTTGGATTTGTGCTATCTTTGAAGCGTGTAGTTTTTAGACGGACTGGCGTTATGCGTAATTAAGAAATACTGAAAATGGCTTCAATAAGTGTCACGAGAATAAGTACATTACTAACAAGTCCCAAATCAGATTCGTTGACAACCAGTAACTTTTTGGATTTATACGCAACAACGGAAGCATACTTTCGAAGGCTACTTTATATTTCACTTAGACTTCAGGATGAAAATGACAAAGATGCAAGGAAAATATCAGATTTATGCAAACTAAATTCTAATGAAATTCTTGATAAGGCATTGAATTTTATTGATAAAAAAAGGACACCAAGAAGTTTCATACCCTTCGGTATTTCTAACATAAAGTTGAATAATAATAAGTTTAAAATACTGCACAACTATTATATTATTTTTGTAACAAGACACAGAAATAAATACTTACTCGGTGCTGTTACAGGGTTTGCCCCCGATACATTAGATATGTTATATTGTTTAGAGTTGAATTTTTTAAAAGAAATTGAAGCATTACTACGAAATGAATTTGGGCTAACTTGTTTAAACACACCTACTGATTGGGGTGCAATCAGGGTTACAAGTCCACCAACAAACACCATTCTTTATCGAATGAACAACTATAAACTTGGTAATTTTGGCAAAGAACCAATTAAAAGCAATTCTGTAAAAAAGGGTTTAAAAACAATAACTATAACTTGCTGAAAAATAAATAAAACACGCACCTTACATTATGCTTGCGAAAGGTGGGCAGAAGTGTTGAAATGAAACTTTTGCACATCTCATAAACTTTGTGCGTGCTGTGTGGGCAATGCTATTATTAAATCCCTCCAGCACAAATACTATACAAAAGTCCTTTTATTTTTGAAATTTGACATTTTTTTTGTTAGCCTATTTATGGGGACAGCATTAGGGGGATTTTAGGTTGTTCCAATTAATCGCAAGCGCGAGGTGATTTAGGGGGCCAACAAATGGTACATCAGTTTTTAAGCATCCACCCTTTGGTCTTGCGCAAAGTGGTATTGGCTGGGCCATGAGCCATGAGCCACTTTTTTAAACATTTTTAGGTACAATTTGTCATGAACCCGTAAGAACGTGGTTAGCTGTGCGTTCCCTCCTGTCAAATCGCTGGTCCTCCCGTTGTTCATCACACGGCCACTTCTTTACCGGAGTTAATTCATGCTTCGGTGGTCTGTTTCGCTAATTGTTGTAATTTGCTTCTGGCCTTCCAGCGCGAGCCAACTTATTCATTAGCCACGAAACGACGACACTCATTATCAATCAATTATAACTATTTACTTAAAACGATGATTGCAGCATTGCAAGCAAAGATTCAGCAACTGTTCCCTACGGCTGATCAGGTACCGCCCGAATTTAGAGTGAATGAGCCGCTCCACCAGCGAGATTACCTGATGGATGGCGAAATGAGGACGTGGGATGGAGAAGTCCACACCGTGCTTTCCCCGGTTTATATGGATGAGGGCGGGGAACTGAAGCAAAAGGTGGTCGGGAGCTACCCGCTCACTGGCCAAACCGAAGCGATGGAAGCCTTGGCCTCCGCTGATTTGGCCTATAACAATGGGCGTGGCGAATGGCCCACCATGTCGGTAACGGAGCGCATCAAGTGCGTGGAAGATTTCACTGGCAAAATGATTACCCAAAAAAAGGCGGTAGTGAACCTGCTGATGTGGGAAATTGGCAAATCGTATGCAGATTCGGTCAAAGAGTTTGACCGAACTGTTGAGTACATTTATGCCACCATTGATGCCCTCAAAGAATTAGATCGCAACAGTTCCAAATTTGTGATCGATCAGGGCATCATTGGCCAGATCCGCCGCTCGCCGTTGGGCGTGGTGCTGTGCATGGGCCCGTTCAACTACCCCTTGAACGAGACGTTCACCACCTTGCTGCCAGCCCTCATTATGGGTAACACGGTGCTGTTCAAACCGCCGAAATACGGCTCACTGCTCCATTATCCGTTGCTGGAAGCTTTCCGCACTTCGTTCCCCAAGGGTGTGGTCAATACTGTGTATGGCCGGGGCAACACCGTTGTGCCCGCCATGATGCAATCGGGCAAGATCAACGTGCTCACGCTGATTGGCTCGAGCCGAGTGGCCGACTCACTCAAGAAAATGCACCCCAAAGTGAACCGCCTCAAGGCGATTTTGGGGCTGGACGCCAAAAATGTGGGGATCGTGCTGGAAAACGCTGACCTCGATCTGGCCGTCAAAGAGTGCATCCTTGGCTCGCTCTCCTTTAATGGACAACGCTGTACGGCGATCAAAATCATTTTTGTCCACCGCCAAATAGTGGACACTTTTTTGGCCAAAATGAGCGATGCCATCGGTCAAATGAAGTTTGGGATGCCGTGGGAGAGCGGCGTCCAAGTGACTCCCCTGCCCGAACCCAACAAGCCGGATTACCTGGAGGAGTGCATCCAAGATGCCGTGGCCAAAGGGGCGCGCGTGATCAACCCTGGTGGGGGCACCCGCAACCGGTCGTTCGTTTATCCGGCATTGATGTATCCGGTGGACAGCTCCATGAAGCTTTACCGCGAAGAGCAGTTTGGCCCAGTGGTGCCGGTGGTGGCCTTCGACTCGATCGAGGCCCCGATCGATTACTTGGACGACTCCGATCACGGCCAGCAGGTGAGCATTTTTGGCACCGATGCCCTGCAAATTGCCAGTCTTATTGACCCGCTGGTGAACCAAGTGAGCCGGGTGAACATCAATAGCCAATGCCAGCGCGGGCCGGACAGCTTTCCTTTTACCGGTCGCAAAGATTCGGCTGAGGGCACGTTATCGATCAGCGATGCGCTGCGGTCGTTTTCCATCCGCTCGCTGGTGGCCACCAAGTACACTGAAGAAAATAAGCGGATTGTCAATGAGATAGTGGACAATCACGAATCCAATTTCTTGGCTACCCGGTTTATTCTGTAAATGGATAGTACCGACTTCGGTCGGCCAACCAAAGTAGTGACGGCCTGCGAAAAAGTGAGGCAGAAAACCATCGGATGGTTTTCTGCCTTATCTTTGGCCTGAACAGCCGCCCGCCTCATGCCCCAATCCAAAGACTATCCCCCGCCCCAGTCCCGCATCACTATTTTACGGGGCATTTTGCTTGGCGGGAAGCTCAACCGCTTGGTATTGGCCGTTTCTTTGTTGCTCAGTAGTACAATGAGCGGGGTTGTGGGCTACATGTGGATTGAAGGCATGCGATTTTGGGATGCCCTGTATTTGGCCACCATTATCCTGTCCACAGTGGGCATGAACGAGATCAAACCCCTGAGTGAATTGGGCCGAGCGTTCACTATTTTTTATATTCTGGCCAATTTCAGCATCTTTGCCTACTTTATCTCGGTTATTACCCGCTATATTTTTGAGGGGGAACTCCGGCAAATTTTTAGAAGATACATGATCACCGAAAAAGTGAGCCGTCTCAACGGTCATATTGTTGTCTGCGGTTTTGGCCGCTATGGAAGAAAGGTGTGCGAACAATTGGAAAACAACGGTTTCCGCAAATTCTTGATTGTGGAGCGGGATAAAGATAAGTTGTTGGACCACTACGGCCAACTCGACAAAGTGGCCTACATCGAGGGCGATGCTACCGATGATGCCGTCTTGGCGCAGGCAAACATTGCCCGGGCCAAGGCAGTGATCAGTACGCTGCCCGAGGATGCCAGCAATGTTTACGTGGTGCTATCGGTCCGCGAGATAAACCCCACCGTCACCATTATTGCCCGGGCCAGTAGTGAATCGGCGCAGCAAAAGCTACGCCGCGCGGGTGCCACCCACGTGGTCATGCCCGATGCGATCGGCGGCATGCACATGGCCAACCTCATCATCCGCCCTGAAGTAGTGGAATTTATCGACCTGCTCAACGGAGTCGGGGAGAACAAGCTCCGCCTCGATGAACTGCGCTTTGCCAATCTCAAAGAACAGTACCGCAATGATACCATCCACCAATTGCAAACTGGCAATACCTCGGGGGTCAATGTGATCGGCTTCAAAGATGCCAAACAAGGCTTCGTGTTCAACCCCAATCCCCACCGCAAATTTGATGAGGGCGACACCATCATCGTGATCGGTCAAGAGAACGAGATCCGGGCTTTTATGAAACAATTCATGAAATAAAGCAGCCCTCCCCAGCGTTGGATCAAGTACAAAAGACCAGAAAAAACCCGGTAAATTAGTTGCTTTACTAATTGTTTCTTGCTAAATTACAAGTCTTTCTGGTAATTGTAGTAGATTTAATAGCTGATAGGTGAATTATTTAATAAAAAAACGTACGGATGGGGGTTGTTAGTTACACATGTAATATATTTGTGTGATTCGTAGCGCGTTGGCACCAGCGCGACTCAATCCCAAGGGAGTTTATCAAGTGTTTTACCCAAGCCATTTCACTTATGTTAGCTCAACATGACCTTTCCCGACCAAGCCAAATGGTGGACGACGTATTGTTTGCCGCCCAGCAACAATTGGCCAGTGGTTCCCCATCCAGTGGACGCCTGATCGCGCACCAAACGGGCCAATTGCTCAATTTCGGGACTTACCCCGCCCCTTGCCAGTGCTCCCGCGACCAGAATCAAGTCCGGTTGATGCAGCATTTCTTTGTGGAAACAGCCCAAGAACTCCACCTCACTTTTTTTGGCAAGGAAGAACTTTACCTCTTTGTCCTCGATTTGGGCGACAATGATCTGACTTATACCGTGCTCCAAGAGTTGGTTCAAGCAGGTTTTTATACGCAATTGGTGGTTTGGCCGCTAGGCGTGGCCGGTCGAGCGTATTTGGGCGTGGGCCTGAACGAAAACCTGACTTTCCAAGACATTGAAGAATTGCTCTACACAGTGCAGCGATTGTCCAATTATACCTATCGGGTGCGGAAGCAATCCAAGGCGTTGGCCTAGCTGGCCCAACACGCCAAACTACTTTTGGTGCGGGATCGGGTGTTTTCCCCGGCCCCAGAAAGGTGGCCTGCCCAACCACCAAATGGGAGGAACCATTTCAGTCCATTTTGAGCACTGCCCGCACCAGATCAGGTTCGTATCCCTTGGTCACCAACGAGCGGTAGAGCGCGGGCAGGGTTGCTTTGGTGGTTTTCTTCGCACTTGCCAATTTGCGCAACGCTTCCCAGTATTGTTCCTCGTCAATTTGGCCGAGGGCCGCCTCGATCAATGCCGCCGGTATGCCCTTTTGACGGAGGGTATACCGGATCTTGACCCGGCCCCAGTGGTTGGACCGGAACTTGCCCCCGACAAAACTGCGGGCATAGCGGGCTTCATCCAGAAATTTGTCTTCGGCAAGGCGGGCCAAAACCTCGGCCGCTACTTTGGGCGGCACTTCCCAAACCCGGAACTTTTCGTGCAGCTCGGCCAAGCACCGATCTTGGTAGGCGCAGTAAGTAGCAGCTTTTCGGTAGATTTCTTGGGCTTCCATTCCACAAAAGTAAGAAACCTTGGGCGCATTTGCCACCCTGGCACGCGCCCCAGCGCGAGGAAGTGCAGATAATCAGCATGGATCTATCAAGCTCAAAACTTGGGGTACTCCCATTGGCCCCGATAATCCCGCACCAGTAACTTGTTGGCTTCTTTATCATCAATGATCTTGTCCTTATCCAAATCCCAAGCAATGCTCCGCCCCACTTTGGCCGACACATTGGCCAGCAGGCTCATGTTGGTGGCCAGCCGGCCCCGCGCCACGTCGGCAAACGGGAGTTGCCCAGATTTGATCGAGGCCAAGAAATCGCGCCATACCAAGTCGATGTTCTGGTCGTCGGGCTTGTTGAGTTTTGGCTCCTCATGAATTTCGGGCTTGTTTTTATCGCTGGGGAAAAAAGTCCAGCCTTTTTGCCAGCCCAAGTGCAATGTGCCCCCGGTACCATAAAAATAAATGCCGACATTTTCGGTTTTTAGCTCAGGGTGGGCATTGGTGAGGGAGTGCTGCCAGGAACAAGTAAAATCTTCAAACTCAAAAACCGCCGATTGGATCTCTGGCGCATTGGCCCGGGTGTCGCGGGTGCCCCCACGCTGGGTGGAGTAAATTTTCTTGGGAAATTTCTCTTCGGTCCACCACAGAATTTGATCAAACCAGTGAGGCCCCCAATCACCGATCAGGCCATTGGCAAACTCCATGTACTGCCGGGAGCCCCGGGGGTGGATGCCCGCATTGTAGGGGACCATGGGGGCCACGCCGCACCAAAAATCCCAGTCCAAACCAGCGGGCGGGGCCACCTGCGCCTCCAGTTGCCCTTTCCCAAATTGATAGTGGACAAATGCTTTTACCTCATGGATTTTTCCGGCGTTGCCCGCCTTCAAAAAGTTGATTGCGCTTACATTATGGGGGGAATAGCGGCGGTGAAACCCCACTATGCAAATCCGTTTGGTGTCCCGGGCGGTCTTTTCGATGGCCGTCCCTTCTTTCACCGTGTGCGAAATGGGTTTTTCAAGGTACACGTGGGCGCCCTGTTTCATGGCCTCGATCGCAATGAGTGCGTGCCAATGATCCGGAGTGGCATTGATCACGATTTCCGGTTTTTCTTTTTGCAGGCATTCGCGGAAGTCGGGGTAGAGCCTGGGATGGTCACTGCACAGTTTATCCACCTCGTTCTTGCAGGCTTTGAGCTGGTCCTGATCCACATCGCACAGGGCCACCACCTGGATTTCACCAGTTTTGATGCCCTCGCGCAAAATGTTCAGCCCCCACCAGCCCGCACCGATCAGGGCCGTGCGGTATTTGGCCCGCTTGGGGTAAATGAGCAAGGAAGGGGCACCCAGCAAGCCGACACTGGCCAAGCTGGTTTGCTGCACAAAATCGCGTCTGTTCATGGTTGGTTTTGCGTTTAGGCTACATGAGAAAATGGATGGGGCCACGGTGCCCAGCTTTTCCGGGAAATTTACATGATTTTTCGGCAAAAACTTATTGGCGGGCAAAAACGGGATCTCTTCCTTGTGTCAAGGCGACGGCTAAGTGCGCTGGCCGAGCAAAAATTAATTGGCAAATTTGGCTGTTTTAACGAAAGGTCTTAATTTACCAATAATTGCCGTAACCTGTATTGGCTGGCAAGCTCGGTGATTCGTGGTCGGGTGCGTTGGCCATTGCTCAGCGCAACTGCTCACCAAGAAGGGGCTAAACGAGAGTTTTTGAACCATAACGCAAAAGCTACGTTTATAAATGTTGGCCGACATTTAAACAAAACTGAATAAAATGACAGAACATAGGTTTTGGAAATTCATTTCGTTTGCTGACAATTGGAAAAATTGTGATACCTCTTTATTAGATCAGATTGCTGCATCGTGGTTTGCACGTAGGGGAGTCTTGCAAGCAAACTCAAAAGAATATGGCGAATTTATAGGCCGACTTAAAAGAAGGCACGCCATAGAAACGGGCATCGTGGAACGAATGTATGACATTGATAAGGGGGTTACTGAAACACTAATAAACGAAGGTTTCATTTCTTCCTTGGTGAGTTACGGAGATACTGATGTTCCTAAACAAATGCTGTTCAACCACTTGCAAGACCATTTACAGGCAGTTGATTTTATATTTGATGTAGTTAAAGCAAATAGACCTTTAACCAAGGGTTCTATCTGCGAGCTACACCAGCTTACAACAAGACATCAGGAGTTTGCCGAGGGGAGAGACCAATTTGGAATCAAAACTAAAATTGCGCTCATCAAAGGTAGATTTAAAGAAAGAAAAAATAACCCCACAAGAGAAGATGGATCAACCATTTTATACTGCCCACCCGAACACGTGGAAGCTGAGATGGATAGATTGATCGAGATTTACAATGAACTTTGTGAGCAGAATGTAAACCCACTTATCATAGCCACTTGGCTACACCACGCTTTTACAACTATTCATCCATTCCAAGATGGAAATGGTAGAGTAGTCAGGCTAATTGCAAGCCTAATTTTGATAAAAAGTAACTTTTTCCCAATCACCGTTTTAAGGGAAGAAGCCAAAGTAAAATACATTCAGGCTTTGGAAGAAGCAGATAATGACAAACCCCAAAAATTAGTTACCTATTTTGCGGAAATCCAAACACGATACATCGAAGAAGCCTTAAAATATTAAGGAAGTCAGTAACACTTCTTTAAATGAAGTAACGAATATCTTCAACCAAAAAATACTCAAGAAAAAACAAGAAAGGCAACTGCAACACGAAGGAAGACTTGCTCAAAACCGGTTAACCGTATTTGAGTATTGCAATAAATTTCTCAACGGTTTTAAACACCGACTTGAAGCCGAGTTTGATGGCAGCGTTACATTGTACATTACTAGTGTAAAATTTGACGACTTAGCAAAACAACATTACTATTATAAACAAATTATTAGTTATGCCAAAAAACATAATTACTATTTTAATAGAACCTTGCCAAAATCATATTTCAAGTTTGTCGTTGTATTTGAAGGAAAAAGATATGAGTTGGGGATCACCCTACATCATTTTGGTTACGATGACAGCGTTATTGCTATTGGGGCATTTTTGGAGTACAAAGGAATTTTGCCAAGTGAGGATATCGATACAACAATACCGCTTGACATTAAACCACTCGTAATTTCAAGTAAGGGAATTTTGCCAAGTGAGGATATCGATACAACAATACCACTCGACATTAAACCACTCGTAATTTCAATTAAGGATGATATTGCTCCAAAAGAGAAGAACATTGGTTTGCATCTTGAAGATATTTTAACCGCAACGATTGCACAGATAGCGAGTGAAATATAAACATCAGCCCAACCGTAGGTCAAACCCATTAAATTCAGTAAACAAACTGGCCAACAGTTGTTTATCGGGCAGGATCCTGAGTTGATTCAATGAAGGTATAACATCACCCGCCCCTTTTTCTCAGCAAGTGAGATAGCAATTGATTGCCAATAACTCGGGGAAGTGCGGTTTGGAAGCCCCCCAAACAATCGGCCCGGATGCTGGACAGGTGCGCCCATCGCCCCGAAATCAACACAAAAGTTGCGTTGATCGGCCTAGAATAGGGCCAATTGGCGGATGCGCACGTGGCCCTCGTGGTCGATGAGCCACTGCTTGCGCCACAGCCCACCGCCATAGCCGGTAAGTGAGCCGTCGGAGCCGATGACCCGGTGGCAGGGGACTATGATGTTGATCTTGTTCCGGCCATTGGTCGTGCCTACCGCCCGGAGACACTTTTCGTCGCCCAAGCGGCGGGCCAACTCGAGGTAGCTCACCGTGCGGCCAAAAGGGATTTGGCCAAGTTGCTGCCATACCCGCTGTTGGAACACGGTGCCGTCTTGCTGGATTGGCAGGTCAAAGTCTTTGCGTTTGCCAGCAAAATATTCATCCAATTGGTGTACACAGGCCAGCACCACTCCCGAGAGCACGGGCGAAGTTTCCCCGCGCCCGTAGCCGAATTTTCCGTCGGGATAAATGACCGAAACCAAGTGGGTGTCGGTTCCCGAAATTTCCAAGCAGCCAACCGGCGATGAATAGTAGGTAGTGTATAACATCTTTTCTAACTTAGCAGGCAGAAAACTACGCCCATGACTCTTTTTGACTTTGACTGGACTACTTCCGACCGCCTGACCCTGCGGGGCAAATGTTGGCTGCCCAAGCCAGCCCCCCGGGCCATTGTGGCTTGTGTCCACGGTTTTGCCGAACACATTGGGCGGTACGCCCACGTGGCCGATGCGTTCAACCAAGCGGGGGTGGCGTTCATCGGGTTTGACTTGCGCGGCCACGGCCTGTCGGGCGGTCAGCGCGGCCACACGCCCTCGTACAGCAATTACATGGAAGACATCCGGGAATTTTTGGCCTTGGTGACCGAAAAATTTCCCAACTTGCCCTTGTTCCTCTATGGCCACAGTGCGGGCGGCAACCTTGTGCTAAACTACGTCCTAAGGTTTGCCCCTGAATATGTGCAGGGGGTGATTGCCACGAGTCCCTGGCTCCGGTTGGCTTTTCAGCCGCCGCCGGTCAAAATCTGGTTGGCCAAGATTATCAGCAAAATCTACCCGGCATTTACCCAAAAAAGCGACTTGGATGCCAACGATATTTCCTCGGATCCAGTCGTGGCCCGAGCCTATGTCCAGGACCCACTCATCCACCGCGATGTTTCGGCCGGGGCCGTTTCGGGCATTGTGGCGGCCGGCGAGCGGGCTTTGCGCGAGGCGGGCCAATGGGCAGTGCCTTTGCTGCTTTTCCACGGCACCGACGATAAAATTACCGATCGGGCGGCCACCGAGGCTTTTGCCGCTGCCGTGCCCCCGAGCTGGCTCACTTTGCGGATTTGGGACAAGGGCCGCCACGAACTGCACAATGAAACATTTCGGGCGGAAGTAACTGCATCGATGGTACAGTGGATTGCCGACCAGTTACCCCCAACCGCCGCTTAACTAGCGGTTTTTGCGGCGCATGGCACTCTTGGCGGCTTCCACCACATTTTGGGCCTTGAGCCCGTACTTTTGCATCAATGCCTCGGGGGTGCCACTTTCCCCAAACCGATCCTTTACACCCACCATTTCCACGGGCAGGGGCAGGTTGCGGGCCAGCAGACCGGCCACGGCATCGCCCAAGCCGCCGTAGATCTGGTGTTCCTCGGCAGTGACGGCACAGCGGGTTTTCATCACCGAAGTGAGAATGGCCGCTTCGTCCAGTGGTTTGATCGTATGAATGTTGATGATTTCGGCCTCGATGCCTTGTTCGGCCAGTATTTCGCCCGCCAAGATCGATTCCCAAACCAAATGGCCGGTGCAAAAAATGGTCACATCCGCCCCTTCGTTGAAAATAACGGCCTTGCCAATCTCAAATTTCTGATCGGCCGGGGTAAAAACGGGCACTACCGGGCGGCCAAAGCGCAGGTAAACGGGGCCTTGGTGTTCGGCAATGGCCACGGTGGCGGCTTTGGTTTGGTTGTAGTCGCAGGGGTTGATCACCGTCATGTGGGGCAGCATCCGCATCATCCCCAAGTCCTCCAGGATCTGGTGCGTGGCCCCATCTTCGCCCAGGGTAACGCCGGCGTGCGAAGCGCAGATCTTCACATTTTTGCCCGAGTAGGCAATGGATTGACGGATCTGATCATAAACCCTGCCCGTCGAGAAATTGGCAAAGGTGCCGGTGTAGGGAATTTTGCCACCAATGGTCATTCCCGCTGCGATGCCCATCATATTGGCTTCGGCAATCCCGGTTTGGAAAAACCGATCGGGGAATGCTCTTTGGAAATCGCCCATCTTGAGCGACCCGGTGAGGTCAGCGCAAAGGGCGACCACGTTGGCATTTTGGCGGCCTACTTCCAACAGGCCAACCCCAAAACCAGAGCGAGTATCTTTTTTCTCGCTAAAAGGATATTTTTTCATTTTTCTTTGATGATGTACACGTCTTCGCCGGGTTTTTTCATCCGGTATTTTTCCCGGGCAAACTTTTCCAGCAACTTGGGATTCTGGCCCAACAGCTTGCGCTCTTCGGTCAGTTGTTTGATGCCCGCCTGATAAAATTGGGATTCTCGGTTCAGTTGCTCAATTTTATCGCGGTGCAGGTATTGGCTATAAAAGTTGTTGCTGTCAAAAAACGACATCCACACCAAAAATGCGACGGCAAAAATAACGTAGAAGTTATTCAGTTTGCCAATTATTTTTTTCCATTCCATATCGAAACCATCGTGTGATTTATGTTCCCAAACCTAAAGTCAGACTTCAAGCGAAGTCCATCAACCAATTGGTTTTCAAAACTATCACATTTTTTTGTCCTATTCAAAATAAAACCCAAATATTTTTTGGCTGGGTCGCAACCTTTTATCCAGGCACTTGTCAATGGAAATATGCGGGTCCGGGAGCATCGGGCTGCCCGGCGCATTGGTTGATAACCCACACTTGACCTAACAATGGCCTTGATCGGCCCTTACATTAAACCCTTGATTCCATGAGAAAATTTCAATTGGCTATCTTAAAACTGGGTGTGGCCTCTGCCGCTGTACTGTTGGCTTGGCTCTGGCAGCAAGCCTAATAGGTTTTTCACGCCCATACCGGGGGCAGTGCCCAAGTGGGGTTGCTGCCCCTAACCGTTTCAACAGCATCTCAACTGCCCTGTATTCGGTTCCCCCAAATTTGAAAAATGGCCTCCGGTGGTCACACGCAATTGTGGGCAATTGTGGGAGTGCTAATTTGGGAAGTAAGTTTCGTTCGCCACCGTTTTGGGCAATTGCGGGCGATTAATAAGTCAAAATCCGCTTTCGTTTGGTGCATTTGGGAAAAGCTTGGTGTAATATTGTTTCTTCACCAATATCACCGTTTGCTATGAAACACCGCTTTCTCCCTTTTGCCTTTGGTTTACTGTGGCTTACCGGTCCCGTTTGGGGACAAAAAAACAGTTTGCCCGCGCTGGATGCCCTGGTGGACAAAGAATATCCATCGCTGGCCGAGTTGTACCTGACTCTCCACCGCAACCCGGAGCTGTCCTACATGGAAGTGAAAACGGCCCAGCGGATGGCCCAGGAATTAAAATCTGCTGGATTTGAGGTGCATGAGGGCATTGGGGGGCTGGGCGTGCTGGGCATCCTGCGCAACGGGCCCGGCAAAACTATCTTGGTCCGGGCCGATATGGACGGCCTGCCGGTAAAAGAGGAAACTGGCCTGCCCTATGCCAGTACAGTGGTGACCAAAGACTCGGAGGGCAAAGACATGCCGGCCATGCACGCCTGCGGCCATGACATCCACATGAGCACTTTTGTGGGCACGGCCCGGCTTTTGGGCCAACTCAAATCAACTTGGCGGGGCACGGTGCTGATGGTGGCCCAGTCGGCTGAGGAGAAAGTGGGCGGGGCCACCCAAATGATGAACGCTGGCATCTACGAAAAATTTGGCCGGCCCGATGTGTGCGTGTCCTTGCACGCGAGCGCGGCCCTGGCGGCGGGCCGGGTGGGCTACTGTCCCGAATACGCACTGGCCAATGTCAACTCCATCGATATCACCGTTTACGGCGAAGGCGGCCACGGCGCGTACCCGCACCTGACCAAAGACCCGGTGGTGCTGTCGGCCAACATCATCACCCAGTTGCAGACCATCGTGAGCCGCGAAGTGCCCGCGCTCGAAGCCGCCGTGATCACGATCGGATCCATCCACGGGGGCAACAAGCACAACATTATCCCCAGTGAAGTGAAACTGCAACTGACCCTGCGCACCTACACCGAAACCATCCGCCAGCAGTGCATCGAGAGCATCAAGCGGATCTGCCGGGGCGCGGGCATTGCGGCGGGGCTGCCCGACAGCAAACTGCCCAAGGTTGAAGTGGGCAACGAGTCGGCCGAGGCCCTCTACAATGATCCACCACTGACTGCCCAAGTGGCGGCTTCCCTTAAGCGCAGCTTGGGCGGGGCGCAGGTGGATCAAGTGCAGCCCGTAATGGTGTCCGAAGATTTCGGCATCTTTGGCCGGCGGGCACGCCCCGAAGTGCCCGTATGCATGTATTGGCTGGGGACGGTCGATCCGGCCAAACTGGCCGAGAGTGCTGCCACTGGAAAGCGGCTGCCCACGCTCCACTCGGGCGACTATTACCCCTTGTATGAGCCGAGCATCCGCGCGGGCGTGAAAACGATGACCGGGGTGGTACTGGATCTGTTGGCGGGAAAGTAGGCAGACCACGCACGAGCCGTAACCTCCCCGAATGGAAGAAATGGCTTAAGGGCTGAGGTGAGCCAAATGCTTGGCACTGGCCGCCCAGCCCTACCCGGCAGCCTTGATCGGAACGGGAGCAATAATCGCGGGAAATCTGGTGAAAAACTTATAGTTTTGCGATCGGGCCGACAACATATTTTTTCGATTCGTGCCATTCCAGTTCCTTTGTCTTGCCAAGGCAGATTTGGCAAATTATTCATCATCATGAACGTTTCAACCGACAAACCTTTTAAAATCGTTTATTCCCTGTTCCAGCATCAATACTTGGGCTATTTGTTCGAGTCATTTGCTGTTCACCTAGATGCCCTAGGCAATCTTACCCTCCTCTACCAGAATATTTCCCGGGTCAATGCCCATGAGTTTGTGGCGGGCCTGGACGACGATGACTACGAACTGATCAGCCTGATGGATGCCATGCAACAAGACGTGGTGACCAAGCGCTACGTGGGCCAGCGGCGCATGTTGCCCAATGATTTTTTTCTCAAGACGTATGATCCCAAGACCGGGGACAAATTATTACAAGAAACCATCGAGCGCGATTTGGGGCGCAAAAGGTTCCGGATCATGGAATTGCTTTGCAAAGCGGCCGGGACGACCGAAAACGGGCTGCGGGAAAAATGGTTGTTCGAGATGGCCAACGATGGCAACCCCGTGACCCGGCGGATCATCATCGAGCCTCGGCCGGCCACTATCTGGTTCCACTTCAAGCGCAATCCCGATCACACGGTCTATTACCCCACCATGTACCACTTGGGCGACAAGATTGAGTTTCAGCACCGAAATGCTGTTTTGGTGTGTCAAGAACCCGCTTGGCTACTGCTCAACCATCGGCTTTACACGTTCGAGAACGAAGTGGACGGGAAAAAGATCCAGCCCTTTTTGCGAAAAGGCAATATATTGGTCCCCAAACATTTGGAAGATCTCTATTACGAAAAGTTCATTCTGCCCCTGATTGAGTCTTTCGATGTGAAGGCCCAAGGGTTCCGGATCGAGAACTTGGCTCCCCAGCCCCAGCCCCAACTGCAGTTTTCCGAAGTGGGCAGCGGGGCACAGTCCGTACTATTTGACCAAGAAAGCCCCGCCACGGCCCCCGCAACGGCGAGCAAAATGAGCTTCAAATTGTCGTTTGCGTATGGAAAATTTACATTTGGGGCCAATTTCCACTCCGTTCGCAGCGCCAAGATGGAAAAGCAGGGTGATGATTACATTTTTTACCGAATCTGCCGCAGCACCAACATTGAGCGCGAAGCTTTGGAATGGCTGGCTGCCACGGGGCTGGATCTGCGCGCCGGCAAAGCGGTGCTGGACAAATCTACCGCCTTTGCCTGGCTCACCCGCCACACGGGCGAGTTGGCCGAAAAAGGATTTATCGTCCAGCAATGTGCCCAAGATGGCAAACGTTATTTCATGGGCAAATCGCACATTAACCTGACAGCCCGCGAAAACTTGGACTGGTTCGACATCGAGGCCCAGATCCAGTTTGGGGAGTATTTAATCCCATTCCTCAAGATCCGCAAAATGATCCTGCAAAAGCAACGGGAATTTACCCTCCCCAATGGCGAGATTGCCGTCATTCCTGAAGCCTGGTTCACCCAATATGGGGATGTGCTGGGTTTCATGGAAGAAACCGACCACGGATTTACCATCCAGAAACACCATTTGGCCCTGCTGGACGAGCTGCACCAAGGCAAATTGGCCGAGGTGACCATGACCCGCAAGCTGAAAAAACTGCAAGACTTCGACCAAATTGAGGATTTTGCCCTGCCAAATGGCTTCCGGGGCGAACTCCGGCCCTACCAAAAAGCTGGCTACAACTGGCTAAAATTTTTGCGCGAATACCATTTCGGGGGCTGCTTGGCCGATGACATGGGCTTGGGCAAAACGGTCCAGACGCTGGCCCTGCTCCAAGAAGAAAGTGAGCGGGCCAAGCGCGAAAACTTGCCCCACCAAGCTTCACTGCTCGTAATGCCCACTTCCCTGCTCTACAACTGGCAAATGGAAGCCCGCAAGTTTACGCCCCGGCTCCGGGTGTTGGCCTACACCGGCAGCAACCGGGCCAAGAATCCGGCCCAGTTCGACCAAGTGGATCTGGTCCTGACCTCCTACGGCATAGTGCGCCTAGATGCGGCCGACGTGTTCAGCAAATATTGCTTCAACTATTTGATCCTCGATGAGTCACAGGCCATCAAAAACCCCGACTCCAACATTGCCAAGGCCGTGCGCAAGCTGGGGGCCACCAACCGGCTGGTGCTCACGGGCACGCCCATCGAGAACAGCACCATGGACTTGTGGTCCCAGCTTTCGTTTGTCAACCCGGGCCTGCTGGGCTCGCGCTCGTTTTTCCAACAGCACTTTCAGCAACCCATCGAAAAGAAAAACGACCAAGTTTCGCTAGCCAAGCTCCAGGCCATTATCAAACCCTTCATCCTGCGGCGGCACAAGAGCCAAGTGGCCACCGAACTGCCCGAAAAATCGGAGAAGGTGCACTATGCGATCATGACGGCCGAGCAAGAAGAGGAATATGAGCAGGTAAAATCGCACTACCGCAACACGATTTTGGCCCACATTGAGCAAAATGGGGTGAACAAATCGCAGATCTTGATCCTTCAGGGGTTGTCCAAATTGCGCCAAATTGCCAATCACCCGCTCATGGTAAACCCCGATTTCGTGGGCACTTCGGGCAAGATCCGGGATGTGATGCACCTGATCGAAACGGCGGTGTCCGAACAGCACAAAATATTGGTTTTCAGCCAATTTGTCAAACATTTGGACATTGTCAAACGGGAACTTGACCTTCGCCAAATCCGGTATGCCTACCTCGACGGAGCCACCAAAGATCGGCAGGCCCAAGTGGAGCTTTTCCAACAAGGCAACCACGAAGTACCGCTGTTCCTGATCAGCATGAAAGCGGGCGGAACGGGCCTCAACCTCACTGCTGCCGACTATGTGTTCCTGCTCGACCCGTGGTGGAACCCGGCCGTCGAGGCGCAGGCCATTGACCGCGCCCACCGGATAGGGCAAGAAAACAAGGTGATGATCTATAAGTTCATCACCCAAAATACGGTCGAGGAAAAAATATTGCTGTTGCAAAAAAACAAGCTTCAACTGGCCACCAATCTGATCACCACCGAGGACAGTTTTGTAAAAAACCTCTCCAGTGCCGATATTGAAAGTTTGCTGGGCTAGTCGATGATGGGGTTCAGTTCCGAATCGGCCAAAGTACCCGGTGCAAAGCCCTGGAGCCAAGCTTGGCGATCGTTTTCTTGGTTGGCATTGACGGGCTGGACCACCCGGGCCCCATCGGCAAAGTAAATGATGGTCATCACCTCGCGCATTTGGTCTGATACATTGCCCGGGGCAAAATGGAGCGTCCAGCCGGAGTGGAAAGTGGCATCGCCCGCTTTCATCTGGCTGGGCCGCCAAACTGGAAAGCCCCGCTGTTGCACATATTGATCCAAGGTGGCTTGTGACTCATCCGAAATGGCCACGCTATCCAGCAGGCCGCCCCGGTGTGAACCGCCCGCAAAGGTGAGAATGCCCATGTCGTCGGTAATGTCCACCAGTGGCATCCACATCGTAATGGTGCGGTCGCTGTCCAGTGGCCAGTAGTATTGGTCTTGGTGCCACGGGGTCGGGCCACCGCCCGGCTCCTTGAACAGGGCCTGATCGTGGTAGATCCGCACTTTGTCCACCCCCAGCAAACTGGCCGCCAGGTGGGCAAACCGCTTGGCCAAGACAAATTTTTTCACCGCTTCGTCGTTCCGCCACACATTCATGGTTTGGATAAACGCCTTGCCATACGTGTCGCGCTCGGCCAAAGGTTTGAGCGGGTTGGCGCGGTTCAGGTCGGCCACTGCTTGTTTGATGGCGCGGCGATAGGTGGCCACTTCCTGCTCTTTGGCCACGCTGGGCAAGTAAATGTAACCATTGGCCCCAAAGAAATCGCGCTGGGCAGTGCCCAATCCGTAGGGCTGCGACAAGTCGGGCAGGGTTGGGGCTGCCATTGTTTCCAAGTCATTCATTGCTCGCTAAGTTTTATACCTCGGTTGTTACCCAAAATTATCATTTTTTTGGGATTTTCAGCCGTTTTGCCCGTCGTTGTTGAAATAGGTGATTTATAGCTTTTTAACATCTTGTGACCCCACCAAAGTGAGCAAGAAAATGTACTTTTGCTACTTTTACTCATCTTAAATTGAACACAATGAACAGTAGGCTGAAATATGTCGTGCTAACGGGCGCTTGGGCGGCAAGTATTTTGTGGACGACCAACCCCGTATTGGCCCAATCCAATTCCCCCAAATTTCCTTTATTGACTACTGAGGATACCACGGTCAAAAAAGTGGCCCCGAAAAACTGGTTCAACCTGGATCCCAAGAAAGATCAGGTAAATGGTGTGGGCAGTGAGCGGGCTTACCAAGAACTGCTCAAAGGCCGGTCTTCGCAATCGGTCATCGTGGCCATTATTGATTCCGGGGTGGACATAGAACACGAGGATCTCAAAAATAAATTGTGGGTGAACAAAGGCGAAATCCCCAATAACGGCATCGACGATGATAAAAACGGCTATGTGGACGATGTGAACGGCTGGAACTTTATCGGTGGCAAAGATGGGAAAAACGTGGCCCAAGACACGCACGAATCTACTCGGCTGTATGCCAAGTTCAAGGCCAAGTTCAGTGGCAAAGCCGAAAGCGACATTGCCCCAGCCGACAAAGCTGACTTTGAGATCTACCAAAAGGCCAAAGCAATGTACGAAACCAAAGTAGCGGAATATTCGGGCCAAAAGGACATGATCGACAATTATGCCATGATGTTCAACAAGTCTGAACGTTTATTGGCGGCCTACTTGGACACCGAACAAGTGACGCTGGAAGAAGTTCAGGGCATTGAGACCGAAGACAAGGTGGTGGGCCGGGCCAAGCAGATTATGGAACTGTTTCTGGCCAACGGCCTGACCAAAGAAACCATCAAGGACAACCAAGAACAATTGGGCAATATGCTCAAGTATGGCTTCGATCTGAACTTTGATCCCCGGAGCATTGTGGGTGACGATTACAACAACAAAAACGAACGGGGCTATGGCAACAACGACGTAAAAGGCCCCGATGCTTCGCACGGTACGCACGTGGCGGGCATCGTGGCGGCTGAGCGCGGCAACAACCTGGGCATGGACGGGGTGGCCGAAAAAGTGCAGATCATGTCCATCCGGGCCGTACCCGATGGCGATGAGCGCGACAAAGACGTGGCCAACGCCATCCGTTACGCGGTGGACAATGGCGCAAAAATAGTGAACATGAGCTTTGGCAAGGGCTTCTCGCCCGACAAGGCAGTGGTGGATGAAGCGATCAAATATGCCGAATCCAAAGGAGTGCTGTTGATCCATGCGGCTGGCAATGATGGTGCTGATACCGACAAAACGGGCAACTTCCCAACCCGTGATCTGAACGATGGCCGCAAAGCCAACAACTGGCTGGAAATAGGGGCATTGTCTTGGAAAAGTGGGGAAGATATGGTGGCTGTTTTCTCTAATTATGGCAAAAACCATGTCGATTTATTTGCCCCGGGAGTGGACATCTATGCCACCACCCCCAACCAGAAGTATCAAAACAATAGTGGAACTAGCATGGCTGCCCCGGTCACTTCGGGGGTAGCGGCGGTACTGCTATCCTACTTCCCGCACCTGACCGCCTCCCAAGTGCGCGAAATTTTGGTCAAATCCACTTATAAGCTGCCCGCCCAAAAAGTGAAAAAGCCCAGCGAAGCGGAAGAACCCGAGGTGGTGGAATTTGGCCAATTATCGGTCACTGGCGGAATCGTCAATGTGTACGAGGCCATCAAAGAAGCCCAGAAAATCAAATTGCCCAAGAAGCGCTAACCCGCGCCAATTGGCTCATGGTTTTAATGCAACGGTTTCGGGATTTATCGTCCCGAAACCGTTTTGCTTTGTGCACGTGGCCACATTGCTATAACTTTGTTCGTTGTCAACTCTTTAGCCCTTGCCCCTCGTCAGTTTCCTCATGCCCGCCTACAACGCGGAGCCTTTCTTGGCCCAGGCCATAGCGAGTGTGTTGGCGCAGACCCACCAAAACTGGGAGTTGCTCTTGATAAACGACGGCTCCACCGACCGTACCCGTACAATTGCGCTGTCGTTTGCCGATCCGCGCATCCGGCTGATCGACAATGAAACCAACATTGGCCTGACCGCCACCCTCAACAAAGGGATTGGGCTGGCCTTGGGCAAGTATATCGCCCGCCTCGATGCCGATGACATAGCTTACCCCCAACGGCTGGCTGTGCAGGTGGGCTTCATGGAAGCGCGCCCAGATGTGGGGATGTGCGGTGCGTGGGCCGACCAGATCGATGGGGCGGGACAGATCACGGGCGAGCTCAAAGTAGTGGTGGACGAAACGGCGATTCAAGCCACCCTGTTGTTCCACAACAGTTTCTACCATTCTACGGTGATGCTGCGCCGCGAGTCGGCCCAGCTCGGGTATGATGCCCGGTTCCAGATCCAAGAAGATTACGAATTTTGGGTGCGGCTGGCCAAACTGACCAAACTGGCGGTGATTCCGGAAAAACTGATCCAGTATCGGGTACATGGCGGCAACGTCACCATCACCAAACGGCAGTCGGCCCTGGCCCATACCGAGAAAATCATTCTGCAACAATTGACCGAACTGGGCTTGGCCCCCATCAAGGCCGAACTGGGCCTTCACCAGCAAATTGCCCATTTTGATCTCGGCGGTTCTGCCGAGTTTTTCCGGCTGGCAACCGACTGGCTGGCCCGGCTCAAACAGGCCAATGACCGCACCCACCGCTTTGACAACCCCGCTTTCGACCAACTGCTGGGGCGCAAGTGGACCACCGTGGCCGCGCATTTTACTTGGCTAGGCCGGGAAAACTTGCGGGCGCTGGCCCATTCGCCCCTTACTGCCCGCATAGCCGCCAGCGATTTGCGCAAGATCCGCTGGTTGAGCAGCTTGCACATTTGGCCCTTGAATGCCTTACTTTTGCCGCTCTACCGATGGCTGAAGTCCAGATGAAATTTTCCTTTGTGATCCCTTACCGAAACCGGGAAACTGACCGGGTGGCCCGCTGCCTTGCTTCGCTGCAAGCCCAGTTGTTTTCTGATTTTGAGATTGTCTTTATTGATTACGGCAGCGATGCCCCCATCAATGCCCAGATTGGAACACTGTGCAACCAGTTTGACAAAGTGCACTACCTGTATTACGACACCCGGGGCTGGTTCTGGTCGCGCTCGCACGCGGTGAACTTGGGCATTGTCAATGCTAAGGGCGATACGGTGGTCGTAGTCGACATTGACCTGATCTATTCACCGGGTTTTTTGGCAAGATTGGATCAATTAAACAACCAATCCGGGGCAGCCAAAGAATTTTATCACTATCAGTGCTATTTCCTGCCCGAAAGTTTCCGGGCGTACGACCAATTGGATTTTGTGCATTCCCATCCGTATGAAACCAGCACTTTCCAAGGCTCGGGCGGTTTAGTGGCCGTGCCCCGGCGGGCTTTTGCCGAAGCTGGTTTTTTTGACGAATACTTCCGGGTGTGGGGTGTGGAGGACCTAGACATGGTCGATCGGCTCCAGCAAGCGGGGTATGTGCGGCGCACCGTCCCAGTAACCGAAGCGGCCAGCTTCCACCAGTGGCACTCCAAGGCATACCGATCCGATGCGGCTCCCCACAGTTGGTATGATGCGATGGAGACCCATTGGCAAGCCCGCAAAGCGCGGGGAAACGCGCAAGGCCAGCTCCAGTGCAGTTTCCCACCCCTAGAGCGTTTGGCCGTGGCCTCATTGGAAAGCCCCAACCACTGGTTGTTTCAGTTTCGTTTCCCCTTGTTGTCCTCGTTCAACCGATTCTCGGCAGCATTTCTGGCCCTGGCTCCGGGGCAGGGCTTGGCCGTGCGCCAGTCCTTTGAAGCCATTCCCGAAGCTGCCCCCACCAAACTGGCCCAAGCCTTGGGAAAAGTAAATGGCTGGCTGGCCAAGACTCCTTTTTCTTACCGTTTGACCGAAATCAGGACTTTTGAGACCGATTTGATCCATTTCCGCGACGTGCGCGATTTTCTCTTCTATTTTATTGCCGAAAACCAAGCGTTTATTGCTGATTATCGCTTCGAGCAATCTCCAACGGGCGAATTGAACATTTTAATCATCAAAAAATAGACAGATGGATTGGGCGAACTGTTCGACCCAGCTTACATCAACTGGATCAACCGCCATTTATTGACTACATGGCATTCCCAATTTGACTTTTGGTTTTACCGAAATTTTCGTGCCACCCGGCTCATCTGGCGGCTCACCAGTCAAGCCAACGAAGTTGCACTCGGGGCTTACCAAACACTCTATCCACTCCAGCGGCTGATCGAGGCCCGAGAGGCGGCCATCCAATAATGACCGAGCAGCCCTTATTCCGAAGCCGCCACGGCCTGCTCCACATCACGCAAAATATCGGCAATGTGCTCCAAGCCGACCGAAATCCTGACCAAGCCCGGCGTAATGCCCACGGCTGCCCGCTCCTCGTCCTTTAGCTTGGAGTGGGTGGTGGAATAGGGGTGCGTGGCAATGCTCCGGGTATCGCCAAGGTTGGACGTGAGCGAGAGCATTCGCAGGGCATCCATGAACCGTTTGGCCCGATCCAGGCCGCCATGCAGCTCGAAACTGACCATGCCCCCGCCCAGGCGCATCTGCCGCTTGGCCAGTGCATACTGCGGGTGCGAGGGTAGGAATGGATATTTGACCCAACTGACCTGCGGGTTTTTTTCTAGCCACTGGGCCAGTTGCAGGGCGTTGTCGCAGTGGCGATCCATCCGCACGGCCAAGGTCTCCAAGCTCTTGGACAGCACCCACGCATTGAATGGCGACATGGACGGGCCCGTGTGCCGGGCGAAAAACCGGATTTCTTTGATCAGTTCTTGCTTGCCCAAAATGGCCCCACCGATCACCCGCCCCTGTCCGTCGATGAACTTGGTGGCCGAATGCGTGACCAAGTGGGCCCCGTATTTGGCCGGGGTTTGGAGATAGGGCGTGGCAAAGCAATTGTCCACGTTGAGGATCAGGTTGTGCCGAGCGGCCAGTTTGCCCAGCCATTCCAAGTCGATGATGTCCAGGGCAGGGTTGGAGGGCGTTTCGACAAAGATCATCTTGGTGTTGGGCTGGATGGCCGCCTCCCAAGTATCGGGTGTGCCCATGTCCACGTAGGTGTGGGCGATGCCCCAGCGCGGGAACAACTGGGTGAAAATCTGGTGGGTGGAACCAAACACTGAGCGCGAGGCCACCACATGGTCGCCCGCCCGCAGGAGCGCGGCCATGCTGGCAAACATGGCGGCCATGCCCGAGGCGGTCGGGATCCCATCTTCGGTGCCCTCCAACTGGCAGAGTTTCTCGATCAGTTCGGTGTTGTTGGGGTTGGAGAAACGGGTGTAGATGTTGCCCGGCAGTTCGTCGGCAAACAGGGCCCGCGCTTGTTCGGCATCCTCAAAAGTAAAGCTGGAAGTGAGGTACAAAGGGACGGAATGTTCCCGAAAATCACTCTGTCCGGCTTGAGTCCGGATGGCATTGGTCTCAAAATGTTCGTGCATGATCAACAAAGGGGATTATAGGGCCACTGGGCGGGCCGACATTACATATTTGGTCTCGGTCTGGCTGGTCACGGCAAAACCCAACTTAAGGTAAAACTGAAAGGCGCGCTCATTGATCCGAAAGACCTCCAAAGTTACCGTTTTCCTTTGTTTACCGGCCTCGGTCAGTAAATCTTCGATGAGTTTTCGGCCAATGCCCCGCCCCTGGGCGGCCGCCTTGAGGTAGATGCCACACACAAAAAAGGAATCGATGTGCTCGGCCACTTCCCAAGTGCCCACCGGCTGGCCCGCCACTTCCACCACCCAAAAGCGGCTGGCGTGAGTCTGGGGATGATAAGCCTCGAAGGTTTCACAGTGGAATTGCCACTGGAACGTTTCGTCCCAGCCCCAGACTTTGGCCACAAAGGCCCCGATGGCCTCCCGCTTGATCGCGTAGGTGAGCGCCAAGTCGTGGGTGGTTACAGGACGTAAGAAAAAATCAAGCATGTCAGGGCGTTCAATCAAAGGTAATGCTTAAAGGAAACAATTAATGTTTAAAACTGATTGGCTAGCCAAAGCAATGGGCCGGGCTACTTTTATACGACCGAGATTTCGTATTTTTGCCAGCCATAACCATTAACTGGGTCGGGGCAGTGCATACCAACCCAAAAAGGTTTGGGAAATTGCATTTTGTTGGCCAGCCAAAGAGGCTAGGTTTACTTCGCCACCAAATTGCATTTTTATGGCAAACTGTTTTAATTCACCGTTTAAAGTGAAAGCAATGAAACTGATTTGGTCAATAATCTTCATACTGGTGGTCGGTTCGTCCTGCTTGGCCCAAAAAGTGCAAGAAAATGACGTGCCGCCCCAAGTAAAAGCGGCGATGCAAAAACAATTTCCCAGCGCCACAAAAGTTAAATGGGGGAAAGAAGACACCCATTATGAAGCTGAATTTAGTGTCGATAAAATTGAACATTCGGCAGTATTTGATGCTCAGGGCAGTTTGGTCGAGACTGAGGTGGAGATTGAAATCGCCCAGCTTCCCGTCAGTGTCTTGGCGTATGTGAAAGCAAACTATGCAGGACAAAAAGTAAAAGAAGCCGCCAAAATTACCGATGCCAATGGCAACGTGACCTTTGAGGCCGAGATCAAAAAAATGGACTTGATTTTTGACAGTAATGGTAATTTCGTGAAGGTGGTCAAGGATTAGATGTGTTTAAAATGGCCCTAGGAGCAGTTCCAAGCCAACCGAATCTGCCCAAGAGTCGGATTGATTTCTTAAACAAGGTTTCTGGGCATTTTACGAGCACACTTTGATTTTGAAGCCACTCCGATCTTTAATCAGCTTGATTTTTCAAAGGTTGCTTCCCTTCATTTCATCCACCAAGTTATGCCCAATTTGGCTGGGCCAGTTGGTGTACGAATGGAATTGGTGCTGAAATTGTTGCGCCTTCAACGAGACAAATCAAACCGCCAGGTTTAGCGCAATCTTAGCTGCACCATCGTCCCGGTTGTTTGCCATTGTTCCCACTAGACCTTGCACCATGCTCCACGACCAGCGCAACCTTTTGCGAAAACTTACGGCAAAAAAAATTTTAAATGGGTTGAAAGTGTTGGGGTCTTATTATTGGTCGCAGTGGATGGGACGGCCGATCCACGCGGGCCTGCCGGTGAGCATTGCGGTGGAGCCCACCACCTCGTGCAACCTGCGCTGTCCCGAGTGCCCGAGTGGGCTGCGTTCCTTCACCCGGCCCACCGGAATGCTGCCCGAAGCCATGTTCCAAGCCCTGATCGATGAGTTGGCGGCCACACTGGTCAACCTGACGTTCTATTTTCAGGGCGAGCCGTACCTCCATCCCCAATTTATCGAGCTGGTGCGCTACGCCGCCAACCGCCGGATTTACACTTCCACCTCCACCAATGCCCATTATCTGACCGATGAAAACGCCCGCCGCACGGTAGAGTCGGGCTTGGATCGGCTCATCATCTCCATCGATGGCACCACCCAAGAAAGCTATCAAGCTTACCGGATCGGGGGAAAATTGGCCAAGGTGATCGAGGGGACCCAAAATGTGCTGCGCTGGAAACGGGCCTTGCGGTCGCGCACGCCCCACGTGGTTTTCCAATTTTTGGTGGTGGGGCCCAACGAACACCAAGTGGATGAGGTGCGGCAATTGGGCCGATCATTGGGGGTGGACGAAGTGAAATTCAAAACGGCCCAGATCTACGATTACGAGCACGGTTCACCGCTGATCCCCACCAACGAGCGGTTTTCGCGCTACGCCCGCCAGCCCGATGGCACCTACCGGATCAAGAACCGCCTAGAAAATGGTTGCTGGAAAATGTGGCATTCCTGCGTGGTCACTTGGAACGGGGCCGTGGTGCCCTGCTGTTTCGATAAAGATGCCCATTACCAACTGGGCAATGTGGCCGATCACGGGTTTCGGGCCGTGTGGCGCAGCCCGCCCTACCGCCAGTTCAGGCAGCAGTTGCTCCATTCGCGCCGCCAGATCGACATTTGCCGCAATTGCACCGAGGGAACCCAAGTGTGGGCCTAGTTGGGGCCTGATGGAGTAACCTTAGCCGTTTTTTTGGCTTTATGGGCTTCTAGCCAAGCCATACCTTCCACCAAATTGTCAAAATAGACATGTTCACAGGCGATTTCTTTGATCAAGTCTTTAAAATCGTCGATGGTCAGTTCGGCGTAGAAATCTTTGGGAAGAATGATGGCCTCGCCCCGGAAACCGAGCGGAATGATGCGGGGCAGTATCTCATTGGCAAACCATTCCATGGCCTCGCTAAATCCTCCCTCACAAAGACTGAAATCTGAAATGCAACGCATGGCGGGTAAATGGTTTTGCTCGCTCTGCGACACCAAATACTCGATCACGGCTTTCATCTGGGCCATTTCCACAAAACCCAACCAACTGTGAATGCCCGCATAGTATTGGGGCAGATAAGTATATTCAAAAATGGGTTTGCCCAAGCGGTTTTTAATTGTAAAATGGAATGGATCTGCCACTGTGAGTTGCAAGCCGAGCGAGGATAATGCTTCCATAAAATGTGGTTGTTGAGCAATGACAGTGGCCAAGCTTAATGGACTGGCAACCGATATTATTTTGGGCACATTATGGGCCAAACCACTAATGCAGGCCAACCCTTTCCCGGAAAAACCGGTTTAAAAAAGAGAAATGCGGAGTTGGACTAGCCCAGCTCCGCAATCACGGTCTTGCCCGCCGAAGTTTTATCATCGAGCTTGACGAGCACTTTGGCATCCAATGGCAGAAAAATATCCACCCGGGAACCAAACTTGATAAAGCCGAACTCATTGCCCTGTACCACGCGCTGCCCTTCGGCCACGTACCAACAAATCCGCCGGGCCAATGCGCCCGCGATCTGGCGAAACAGGACTTCCACGCCCTTTTCGTTTCGGACCACCACCGTGGTGCGCTCGTTTTCGGTGCTGGATTTGGGGTGCCAAGCCACCAAATACTTGCCGGGGTGGTATTTAAAATATTTCACAATGCCCGACACCGGATTGCGGTTGACGTGCACGTTGATCGGTGACATAAAAATGGAGATCTGCCGCCGCTTGCCCTTGAAATATTCTGGTTCCAGGATTTCCTCGATCACTACCACTTTGCCATCGCAGGGGGCCAAGACTTGGTTGGGGCTGCGCTCCACCTGCACGACGGGGTTGCGAAAAAACTGCAATACGAGTATAAAAAGCAAAAGGCTGGCGATCAAGACAATGTTGTGCAGGCCCAATTGCAGCGGCAACAAATAATTGAGGCCAACATTGAGGGCGGTCAAAGTGAGCAATACGACTAATAGAGTGGCGTATCCTTCGCGGTGGATGGTCATTGGGCAAGGTTTTAGGTCAGCACAAAGTTAAGGTATTTGTCAAACTATTCACTTTCGGCCTGAAACCAACCCGCATAAGTGATATAATTGCCCGAGATGCGCCCGAGCATTTCCCGGAGTTTGTCATCCACGGGCTTGATCTTCTTGGCTGGCACACCAGCGTAGAGGTAGCCGGCTTCAACAACCGTGTTTTCCAGCACGATGGCCCCAGCGGCGACGATGGCCCCCGATTGGACCACCGCGTGATCCATGACGATGGCCCCCATCCCGATCAGGCAGTCGTCTTCCAAGGTGCACCCGTGGACAATGGCCCGGTGGCCAATGGACACCCGGCTACCAATCTTGGTGGGGGCTTTTTGGTAAGTACAATGGATGATGGCCCCGTCTTGGATGTTGGTTTGGTCACCAATGTGGATGTAATGGACATCGCCCCGGATCACAGCGTTGAACCATACACTGCACTGTGCCCCCATGATTACCTCACCAACAATCGTAGCGTTTTCGGCCACAAAACAATTTGCCCCAATTACCGGGGCAATGCCCCGCACGGATCTGATCACGGCCATGGTCTAAGGATTTTGCGTTACTTTTGAGCCAAAAATACATCGCGCCGGCGTAACCGCGCTTTTTTTCTTAAACATTCCAATATGGCAAGGATACTTACGGGCATCCAAAGTTCTGGCCGGCCCCATCTGGGCAATCTCTTGGGGGCCATTATCCCGGGCGTCAAACTATCGCAGGACGAGAAGAACGAAGCCTATTTCTTTATTGCCGATCTCCATTCACTCACTACCATCAAAGAAGCACGCGTTAGGCAGGAGTATTCAAATGCGGTGGCCGCTGCTTGGTTGGCCTGTGGTTTTGATACTGACAAAAACGTGTTCTACCGCCAGTCCAGGGTGCCCGAAGTATGCGAGCTGGCGTGGCACTTGAGCTGTTTCACACCCTACCCCATGCTGGCCAATGCCCTCTCGTTCAAGGACAAAGCCGACCGGCTGTCTGACGTGAACGCCGGGCTGTTCACCTATCCCGTATTGCAAACGGCAGATATTATCTTGTACAACGCCCACTTTGTGCCGGTCGGCCAAGATCAGCGGCAGCACTTGGAAATGGCCCGGGACATTGCCGAGGCGTTCAACAATCAATATGGTGAAACCTTTGTGGTGCCCCAAGCCAAAATCAGTGAGGATATTATGACCATTCCCGGCACCGACGGCCACAAGATGAGCAAGTCGTACAACAACACGATCGATGTCTTCTTGCCCGAAAAAGAGTTGCGCAAACAAGTGATGAGCATCATTACGGACAGCACACCGCTTGGGGAGCCAAAAAACCCCGATACGTGCACTGTTTTCCGGCTTTATTCGTTGATCGCAAATGACGCGGATGTGGCTGAGATGCGGGCCAATTATTTGGCTGGTGGCTACGGCCACGGCCACGCCAAGCAGGAACTCTTCGTTCAATTATTGGCGATCTTTGCCAAGGAACGTGAAATCTTCAATTATTACTTGGCAAACTTGCCAGAATTGGACAAAAAGTTGAGGGAAGGAGAAGACAAAGCCCGGTTGATTGCCCAACAAACCTTGGTTAAAGTTCGGCTAAAATTGGGATTTGCTTAAATCAGCGTTAAATGCGCTGGGCAATGGCATACTTGAAACATGCAGTTGCCCGGCCAAAAAAATTACACTATTTACCGACAATCAATATGCTATTGTCCAATACCAACCTCTTGGAAACATTATTGCAGGCCAGTTCCGATGGAGTTTTCGCTTGTGATGCGCAAATGAATATTTGGGCGTGGAATCCATCCATGGAGGTGTTGTTGGGCATATCGGCTGGCGCGGCCATTGGCCAATCCCTCTACGTTCTCCTGCCCGAATGGGCGGGCCCAGAGACCCAACTGGCCATTGCCCAAGCCCAAGCCTTGGTTCCCAAAGTGTGGCCTGAGCAAAAACTGCGCAACACCACCACGGGAAAACTACACTCGGTTGAGATCCATTGGTATGCCTTGAGCACAGCGGCTCTGGGTGTCGCCGCTGGGGCTAGCGACCAGCCGGGCATCTTGGGCATTGTCAAAGTCCAAGCCCCTGCTTTTGCCGATCACAATCCGTACAATCTGTTGGAAAAAAACTCGCTGGTGGCCATTCAAGGTTTTGGCTTGGATGGCACTATCCACTACTGGAACCAAGCGAGCACCCAATTGTATGGCCTTAGTTCCCAAGCCGCCGTTGGTCAAAACATGGATTTGGTGTTCAAGTTTATCAATTCAGATAAAAGCATCCGGTCCATCGTGGATCAGGTGCTGCTTACCAAGCAACCCTTGCTCCCGGCCGAGGACGAAGTGGAAGCAATGGGCGGCAAGCGGGTCTGGATCCTGCACGCGACCATCCCAGCGACCCGACAGGGCAAAATCACTGGCTTTTTTTGCATGGATGTGGATATTACCGGTCGCCGGCAAGTGGAGCAGCGGCTAATGGCCAATCAGGATTTTATGGAACTATTACTGTCCACGATGCCAGATTTTATTTACATTTATGATTTGAATCAACGGCAATACCAATTTGTCAATAACTCCATGTATGACTTATTGGGGTATGACAAGGCCGAAGTATTGGCCGGAAAAACCAACCTCGAGCAGTTGATCCATCCCGCCGATGTGCAAGCTTACCGCAATCTGATCGATAAAATAGTTTCATCTCCCAGGGTGGAGCAGGTGCACAGCATTGAATATCGGCAAAAGAACAACCAAAATGAATGGCGGTGGCTGACTGATCGGATCCGGGTATTCAAACTTAACGACGACGACACCCCTGCCAGTGTCATTGGGTCGCGACAGGACATTACCAGCCTCAAAGATGCGGAGCGCGACGTGCAAAAACTCCTCCGGCACACCCAAGTAAAAAACCGGGAAATTCAAGAACAAAACAGCGAGTTGGCCGTGCGCGAAGAGGTCTTGCGCGAAATCAACTCCGAATTAGGAGAAAAAAGTGAGGAATTGAGCAAAAAACACAGCGAACTGGAAAAAGTAGTCGAAGAGCTGAAAGAGCGCAATTTCGAGCTTGATCAGTTTGTCTATAAAATTTCCCATGACATCCGCTCGCCCCTCACTTCCATTTTGGGGCTGGTGAACCTGATCCGCATGGATCCCGATCCCCAAATCATAACCGAAAGTCTCCACCACATGGAACGGAGCGTGCTCAGGTTGGATAGCTTTGTCAAATCGATGCTCAACTATGCCAAGACAAGCCGGGTGGACAGCCAATCTCAAGCCATTGATTTCAGTCAAATGATCAATCAGTGTTTGGCTGATTTGATCTACTTGGATCACTTCGATAAAATTGAGAAAACCGTTCGGGTGGAGGGCGATGTGGAGAACTTTCGGGGCGATCGATTGCGCATCGACATCATATTGCGCAACCTAATTTCCAACTCAGTGAAATACAGCAATAGATCTGCTATCAGCTCTTTTCTAAATGTTTTTATCACCGTGCAAAACAATGTTTGCACCATCATAGTGGCCGATAATGGAATTGGGGTTCGGGCAGAATACCAGCACAAAGTTTTTGAGATGTTTTTCCGGGCCACGGAAAAGTCTGACGGGTCCGGGTTGGGGCTGTACATTGTCAAGCAAACCGTTGACAAAATGGGCGGAAACATCCAGATGGAAAGCTTCCATGGCTTGGGCACCTCCATCACGGTGACGCTCCCGAGCGTTTAGCCCGCCCTGCTCAACCAACATTTGCGCTCCGGGCAGGGATAAACCACCAAGCAAATTTCCCATTGAGTGGTTTCCCACAATCATCGTAACTTTGGTGTATTTTTCTGACCCCCAAACCGCATAACTCGAATGTTGCCTACTGCCCCTCCCGCTCATTTATGGCATTTTCCGATTCAGTTCCGGTTTGCAGTGGGCCTGATTTTGGCCATGCACATTTTCGGGTTTGGCCTGATGTGCTGGCCACCCACCCGGACATTTTTCATTGCCCTTACCCCGGTCAATTTACTCGTCTCGGCAGGCTTCCTTTACCTGTTTCAATGGACAGCAGTGGGGGAGGTTCCGCCAAATGGGTCACTGGTTGGGGCGAATGGCCAGTTTTTCTGGGTTGCGGCCCTTTGCATGTATGCAGGGGGATTTTTGGCCGAAGTGGCCGGGGTTCAAACGGGCGCCATCTTCGGGCAATATGCGTATGGCCAAGGGTTGGGCCCCAAAATATGGGGCACGCCCCTAGTGATTGGGGTCAACTGGTTTATCCTCATTTGTACCTCCACAAGCTTGTGCGAAACGCTGCGCTGGCCCTTGCCCGCTAAAATAGCAGCGGCAGCGGCGCTCATGGTGGCCATGGATGGGCTGATCGAGCCGGTGGCCATCCACTTGGGTTTCTGGAATTGGTTTGGCCAGCCGATCCCACTCCAAAATTACGGGGCTTGGGTGGTCATTTCCTTGCTGCTCATTGGCTTGTTCCACCGCTTGGGGGCGGTGCGCCCCAATCCCATTGCGCCCTTTGTGCTGGGCGCGCAAATTTTCTTTTTTGTTGGTCACAATATCGTGATTTGGTGGGGGTAAACGATACTTTGGCCCGGACAAAAGCCCCAAATACAGTTGGGGCTGGGGGCGCTATCTCACGCTACTTTTTGACTTGTTTTCATTTTTTGAGTATTTACACTGGTGAAACAATGAACCAAAAGGAGAGTGTCCCAGCCACTTATTCGGTACAAGCAGTGGTTGGTAAAAAAACGACTGTTAGCTTCAAAGAGTGACTGGAACCGCTTTTTGAGTAAAAATCTTACACTTTTCCATTTCTTTTGGGAAGATTCCCCAAAAGAAATTTATCTTTGTTTAGTCATCAACTTACTCAAGATCAATACACCATGCCAACGACTTACACTTTTCCTGAAAAAAACCCTTTCTACGCCAGAGAAGTCTTGGATACCGACTTTGACATTAAGAATTATCCCCATTTATACGTAGAAATTGATAAAAGCAGACGGCACGAAGACGAAGGGGATTTCAAGGAAAACATCAAATATAACCTGAACATAGACAGTGAGAATAAACTTTCTTCCCTGCCAAATGACTACAAAAAAATCTTATTTATCGGACACAGAGGCACCGGTAAAACCCAAGAATTAAGGAAATTACATAATGAACTCGACCACCCAGAGCGCTATTTCTCTATCTTGATCGAGATAGAGCAAGACCTGGAAGTTGCCCGCTTGAAGGCCGAAGATTTTTTTATCCTCTTGGTTCTCAAACTCATCAGGGAAATGTCCACCCGAGGCATGGATAACATTACGCAAGTTTTTGACAGCCTACTTGAGGACTGGCTCAAGGACAAAGAAGTCACAGAGGAAATCATGCAAAAGGCGGGCGTGAGTGTAAGCGCGGGTGTGGGAAGCAATGACAAAAATGTATTGGCGCAATTGGTCAGTTTTCTGAAAATAGATTTCAACATCAAAGGCGAGTTGGCAAGGGAGAGCAAAACTACGACGGTCATTCGGGAAAAAATCAACAAGGATTTTCTTTCTTTTGTGAGCAAGTTCAACGTTGCCCTGCAAGCCGTGCGCAAAGAAATACAAGCCAGAAAAAAGGGCCAAGACATTCTGTTCATCATTGACGGAACGGAAAAAGCACCGGCCCAACTGTACGAAGACCTTTTCCAAAAAAACGGCCACATTTTCAGGGAAATCAACGCAAATATCATCACTACTGCCCCCATTGACGCTTTTTATCGCCTCAAAGACAGGCTCAACCTAGATTTTTTCGAGCGCGTGGACTTGCCCATGATTTACTTGGACTCCGAAGAAAAAAAGAAAAACATGAGCCAAATCATCTGCAAGCGTATTGAGGCTGATTTGTTTTTTGAGACCCCCGCATTGGACTATTTGGTGGAAATGTCAGGCGGCTGTTTGCGCCAACTCCTTCGCCTTGCCAACCAGGTCATTTTTCGCACCCGAGGCAAAAAAGCAAGTTTGGCGGCCGTCCAAAACACGCTGGGCATCGAGGCAAGGCGCATGTATGAGCAACTGAACGCCAACCAAAAAGACATCCTCCGAAATAAAACTTGGGGGGAAAACTGGGCCCACAACGACGAAAGCGAAATGCTTTTTGCCCTCGTCCTGCTCAAATACAACGGACACGCCGAGATAAATCCGATCCTTCGGGAAGAGATGGCAAATCTCACCGAAAACGCATGACTTTAGACCCAGACAACTTAGCCGCACTGCACTTTGCCCTTGCTGACCGCCACAAAAGTACGGTGGGCCTGGTCGTGGTCGGTAATCAGCAAGTACAAACACAACTGTACCTCGAGCTTAAAAACCTGCTCCCTGAATACCAATTCGTGGATTTGGATTTCAAAGCGACGCCCGTGGTGTCCATCTTTCACTACCTCCAAGAAAACCTGCCCCCCCAAGTCTTGGAGCGCAAAGACAAAGTAACCCACTTGATCAATGTTTTTGGGCTGGATTATAGCTTTTTTAGTTACGAAAATGGCGAAGCCAAGCCCTCTCCGCTGGTGCAACAGCTCAACATGGAGCGGGAGCTGATTTTCAGGGAGATTCCCGCCATTGTGCTGATTTGGCTGGGCAAACCCGCCTACCTGACCTTCAGGCGCTACGCCAGCGACTTTTCCGATTGGGTCTCAGTCGTGTTTGAATTTGGCGGTGAGAAGGGCGAAAGCTACCAACCGGATACGGAGCAAATTAGAAACTTGGCAGAAATAAAGATCGACAATACCTCCGAAAATCACCAGCGCATCGCCGACCTCCAGGACAAGCTCAACCGCTTGGACAAAGGCACCCACACCGCCCGCCACCGCCGAGACGAAAAATCCCTATGCCTCCTGCTCGCCCAAGCCTACACTGCCGTAGGTGAGTACACCAAAGCGAGCGAGCAGTACGCCCTGACCCTGCGCCTCGCCGAAGGCTTGCAAAATACGGGAACAGAAATCGGCACGATTTACTTTTACTGGGCTGAAAATGAGCAACATAGGCGACAATATGAAATAGCAGAAAACTACTTTGAAAAAGCATTGACTTATTTTGAAAAAGATGAAAGTAAGAAAAACCTATCCGTGATCTACGAACGCCTAGGGAGTTTATATGAGTACCTAGGGGAGTTGGGCAAGGCGCAGGCCTTTTTTGAGAAAGATTATAAACTTGCAGAAGAACTCTACGCGAGCAACCCGCGCAATGAATCCCTGAAAAATGGCTTGGCGGTTTCTTACGAAAAATTAGGCGGTTTGTATCAGTCGCAAGGGAATTTGAGCAAGGCACAGGACTTTTTTGAGAAATTCAATCAGTTAACTGAAGAACTCTGTGCGAGCAACCCGCGCAATGAATCCCTGAAAAATGGCTTGGCGATTTCTTATGA
>JBBQXF010000047.1:0-35663 GCA_038209965.1 Cytophagales bacterium
ACTTGAGGGGAAATAATGGCGGTGAACGATCACCATGCCCGCTGAAAACACAAAGGCAAGTAGGGTAAACCAAAAAAAGCTGGTAGCTACTTCCTTTTTACTCGTTTTTACTTCTTCGTATTTACAAGTTTCTGTGTCATAGTAGTATTTGATTTTTGCCATAACAGAACCTTTTAATTGTGGTTAGTACATCCTAAGTAGGAACTAGGCTACACAATAAAACTTAATCCACAAAAACTTTTAACAAAAATCACGCTTTATCCGTTTTCTAATATTGTTTTATCAAGAAAAAATAGACTTTTTTCTTGATAGCCGATAATTGGCTCCATTTAGTCCCAGTCTAAACTTTGTTAAGAAGCCACCGAAAAATATTGAATTATTCCGTGATTAAGTAAGACAAAAAACAGTAAAAAAGTGTTTTTTTGACGAAAACCTTACGCTTGTAAGAAAAACAGTGTTGCTGGCAATCAAACAGAAGTGTGTTGGGGATGTTTGGCCCTTCCCATTTTGGGCAACCGGCCCCAGGAAGTAACGGCACAAAAAAAGGGGCCTTGGGCCCCGACGGTGCATTTTCGCCTGTTGTCATCTATTACTGGTGGAAGCCAATCAGTAGTTCATCATCACGTCCAGCTTTACTTCGGCACCTTCCAGCTTAAAGCGGGCATCCTCATATTTGGGTGGGCCAAATGATCCTTTGGCATTTCTGGAGGCCGCGTAGCCTTCTTTGGGAATACCCAACATATTGGTGTTCATTTTTCCGTTCCCATCCTCATCGTGCATAATGGAGATCGCATATTCACCGTGTGGAATGTTGTTGAAAACCACTACCGCTTTGTTGCCTGTAATCGTTGCTTTGGCGCTGGAAACAGCAGCATCCGACTTGCTGGGAAAGCCCGCTTCACCCTTGAACAGCGACAGGAGCACGACGCCCTTAGTACTGCGGAGATTAGTCACTTCTACAACGATCTTGCCCGTGCCTTGGGCAAACAGAAAGCGGCTTAAAAAAATCAGTCCGAGCAGAGTTATCAATTTTTTCATTTTAGTCTTTTTTCTTATTACCAACAGACGCAATAAATCCACTAAAGGTTGCCTTGTAATCCTAGATTCACTAATTTTCGGCTTCCAACTTCTTTGTACCCTTTTTGAACTGATCATGGACTTTGAAAACTTGTTGCTGCAACCTGAAAATGGCATTTTGACCATTGTCGTCAACCGGCCCGATAAATTGAATGCCCTCAACATCAAGACCATGCAGGAGCTTGAGGTTGTCTTCCAGCAAGTGTACCAAGATGTCAGCATCAAAGCCGTGATCCTGACCGGAGCTGGGGAAAAGGCTTTTGTGGCCGGGGCCGACATCTCCGAGATCGAGCGGCTGGAAGTGGAAACGGCCGGCACATTTGCCAAAAAGGGACAAGCTATTTTTGCCCGGATCGAGCAGTGCCCCAAACCGGTAGTGGCCGCAGTGAATGGGTTTGCCCTGGGCGGGGGCTGTGAACTGGCCATGGCGTGCCACATCCGGGTAGCTTCGGAAAACGCCAAGTTTGGCCAACCGGAGGTCAACTTGGGCATTATCCCCGGCTATGGCGGCACGCAGCGGCTCACCCAGTTAGTGGGCAAGGGCAAAGCCATGGAACTGATGATGACCGCTGACCTGATCGGGACTGCTCAAGCCCTCCAACTGGGCTTGGTCAACCACGTGGTGCCCAAGAATGAACTATTGCCCAAATGCCGGGAAATTTTGGAAAAAGTGATGGCCAAGGCCCCGGTGGCCATTGCGCAGGTGATCCAGAGCGTTAACGCCATGTACGACGGCCCCAACGGTTACCAAACCGAGGCCGAAGGCTTTGCGGCCTGTTGCCAAACTGAGGATTTTCGGGAGGGCACTGCGGCTTTTTTGGCCAAACGAACTGCTAAGTTCACCGGCCAATAAGGGACAAATGCCTCGGCCTGCCCACTTTGACGCAAGCCAGTGATCATCAATCAGCTAAAAATGAGAAAGCGTCAACCGAGCCGCCGAATGATCTATTTTTTGTCCTTTATCATCGTGCTGCCACTGGCTCTGCTCGCGTTCCTGTTCTTGATGGACCCCAGCCCGACCAAAGTGGCCGGCTACACCCGCAACCCCCTGCTCACGGATCTAGTGCCCGCTGACCAATGGCCGGGCACACCAGTGGATGAAAATGGGCGGTTTGTGAACCACGAATTCCCATTTCTCCCTTTGGCTGGGCAGTTGCTGAAATGGCAAACCCAGTCCAATCCTGACAATGCCGCCAAAAAAACCGATCCGTGGCAAATGCCGGTGACGAAAGATGGTCGCTTTTTGGAAAGCAAACAAGATGTGATCGTTTGGCTGGGCCATGCCTCCTATTTTATCCGGATCAATGGGATCCAACTGCTGACCGATCCCATTTTTGGCAGCCCGACGGGGGTCAAGCGCCTGACCGAAATGCCCGTGGATCCGAATCGGCTGCGCAACTTGGACTATATCTTGGTATCGCACAATCACCGCGACCATTGCGACGAACCCAGCGTCAAGTTGTTGGCCAAGAATAATCCCCGAGCGGTTTGGTTGACCGGGCTCAAACTGGACGAACTGTTGGGCCAATGGACGGGCAGCCAGCAAATTCAGGCCGCTGGCTGGTACCAACAGTTCCAGACCGACGATCGCAAGCTTCGCGTGTATTATTTGCCGGCCCGCCACTGGGCACGGCGCGGCCTGACCGACATCAACACCCAGCTCTGGGGCGCGTATGCGATCCAAAGCGACAGCACCACCATTTATTTTAGCAGCGACACCGGGTATGGCAGTCATTTGGCCGAGGTGGGCCGATTGTTCCCCAAGATCGACTATTGCCTCATGGGGGTGGGGGCCTACAAGCCCGAGTGGTTTATGTCGCCGAGCCACATCTCCCCCACCAACGCGGTGAAAGCCTTTCATGAAATGAAGGCCCGTACCCTAATCCCCATGCACTACGGCACTTTTGATTTGGCCGATGAAGCACCCGGTGACCCACGCCGAGTCTTGGACAGCCTACAACAAGCCGGACAGATCAAGGGCCAACTGAAACTACTCAACGTGGGGGAAATCTTGGAATTTTAGCCAACCGCCGTTTTCAAGTAAGCGTAACCTAGTCAACGATCCACCAACAAGAAACGACTGTTGGGCCTGGTTAAGCGGGTTCTTGCTGGCTCAGGCAATGGAAAGTGCCCAGCCCCCAGACCAGATCGATACAATCCAGCCCCACCACCTTTCGGCTGGGGAAACACTGTTGGATCAGGTCGAGCGCGGCGGTATCCTGTGCGCACCGAAAAGTGGGGACTATCACCGCCCGGTTGGCAATGTAGAAATTGGCATACGATGCGGGCAGGCGCTGGCCTTCGCACACCACCGGATCGGGCATGGGCAGTTCGACAATGTTCAACTGCTTGCCGCTCAGCAAACGCAAGGTTTTGAGGATGGCCAAATTTTCTTGCAATACTTCATAGTTTTCGTCTTGGCGGTTGGATTCCACCACAGTGACTACCGTATCCTCATTGACAAAGCGGGTCAAATCGTCAATGTGGCCATCAGTATCATCGCCCACGATGCCATCACCGAGCCACAGCACTTGGGCTACTCCATAGTAATCGTGCAAGAATTGTTCGATTTGTCCTTGATTCAATTGGGGGTTTCGGTTCGGGTTGAGCAGGCAGGCGGTGGTGGTGAGCACCGTCCCGGCCCCGTTGAACTCCACCGAGCCGCCTTCCATCACAATGCCCGGGCGAAACACGGGCAAGTCCAACACCTCGGCAATGCGCAGTGGGATTTGATTGTCCAGATCATGCGGTGGATATTTTTCGCCCCAAGCGTTGTACTCCCATTTGACCACCGCCTTTTGTCCCGTTTGGGGATTGACCACAAACGCAGGGCCGTGATCGCGGCACCACGCATCGTTGGTGGGGTGCAGGTGAAACCGCACTTGGGCCAGGTTCGCCCCGGCATCCTCGAGCCAGCGCAGGGCAAAGGCTTGCATGGCTGCATCGTTTACATTGATGTTCACCAGTTCGCCCTGCGCAATTTCTTTGACAAACTGCGCATAAACAGGGTAGATTGTATGGATTTTGTCGGGCCAAGATGCTTCTTTGTGGGGCCAACTGAGCCAAGTGGCCGCATGGTGTGCCCATTCGGCCGGAAAGGCATAACCCAAGCTTTGGGGGGTCGGTTGGATTGATTTGTGCATTGAAAGCAAAGTTAGGGTTTACGACCAGTGATTATTGTCCTGATCCCACTACTTCCACCACAAAATACAAGGTCGAATTGGGCGGGATGTCCCGGCCAGCTCCCCGTGCCCCATAACCAAGGTCAGCCGGGATTTTCAAGAGGGCTTTGGTGCCGATTTTTAGTTTGACAATGCCCTGATCCCAGCCTTTGATCACCTGTCCCTGGCCCAGCGCAAACTCAAAGGGCTGGCCCCGATCAAACGAACTGTCGAATTTTAGGCCGTTTTCCAAGAATCCGGCATAGTTGACTTTGACCATTTTACCCACTTCGGGCAAAGCGCCCGTGCCTTCGCTCAAGATCTTGATGCCCAACCCGCTTGGTTCGGTCTGAAAGCCGATTTTGCGGGCCTCCAAGCCCCAAGCTTCCACTGCTTTGGTCAAAAAGAGCATATCGGCGGCGGTCAATTTCACTTTTTTGTCGGTAGTCAAGGTGACAAGGGCATTGAAAACATGGTCTTTCTCGGTGGCTGCCTTGTAAACAAGGTTATTGAGGGAGGGCAGGGTAATCTTTTGCGTTTTTTTACCGTTTTTTAAGTGAAAATAGCCGGCCTTATCCGTAAACATGGCGCACTTTTCGGCAAATGTGGGGTTCGTGTAGCAAAAATCCAGTCTTTCACCAGCCACCGGCCCGCAAGTATCGCACTGGGCCGAGACCCGAAAAACCGAGGCACAAATCAACAATCCAACAACCAAGTATTTCATAGAGGAATGGGAAAAAGGTGGACAACTTGCGGCATATCCAGCCCGCAAGTCTGCGCAAAATTATTATGCTTTGAACAACTTTTGCAGTCGGAAATAAATTATTACCAAGAAAAAGGGAATCGGGGTAAAAAAGGCCGAGGCAAATTCCCAAGCGATGCGTTGAAACGAGGCGGCGAGCAACAGATCGATGACAAAAACCAAACCCAGGGAAGTAACCACAAAAAATACCAACAATCCCGCCGACCACCCCAGAAACTGGCGGAAAGTGAATTGCTGGGCCAAAGCAACCAAGGCAGCAGTAAGCGGCGCAAAACCCAACGCATAGAGATAGTGGCCCACTTGATCGATAAGTGCGGGAAACTTCCGCAACAGCCAAAAGGGAAAACGGAGTAGAAAAGGTGGTTCAGTTGACTGGGCCATTTGCGCATGGAGTTGTTGACCAAAGGCAGTTACCCACGGCCAATGCTGGCCCCCAGCATAGAACAGGACACCGAACAGGCCCGCCACCAACACATAACGGCCAAAGGTGGGACTGTTCATCGAGGTCAGGCAGTTTTGCCCACGAGGCCCGAGAACCGGTTGATCCATAATACCCACAACATGAAAATAAAGCCATACACCAAGAAAACAAAGGTGTAATGGTGGTTGAAGTGGAAAGTTTCGCGGCTCACCATTGCATTGACGGCCAGCATGCACACCCGCAATAGATTGATGGTGTAAATGGCCACAATGCCAGCGGGCAGGTAGACCAGCTTGGCGCGCCAGCTTCCGGGCGCAGCCAAAATAAAAGAGGCAAACAACATGTAGAGGGTAACACCGTTGCAGGCATTGCCAATGGCCACCAAGCAGGCTTGACCTACGTAAAGAAAATTTTTGTAGAGAAAGGCTTTTTCATAGCCGAGGACTTGCATGAGCCATGTGCTGCCCACACCAACCTGGTGGGTCAGAAAGTTGTCCAACTGGCCATTGGGCAGTAGCCATAGTTGATAAAGCAAGTACCATACAGTGTATAGGCCAAGCATTTTGACAATAAAAAAAGCTGCTTTGCGTGCGGGTGAGGTAAGTGGCAGTATTATATTCACAGTCAGATCGGGGTTATGTAATTTGTAGGGCAAAAATTAACCCAAACTTTGCCATTAACCCAAACGCAAAAGCCCGACTTACAAAAAAGCCCAACATTGGGCACTATTTTTTGTCAAAGCTCTAGGGCGGCCGCTTGCACTTGCCGCAAACGTATGCGCAAGGTGGTTATCCATAGGCCCAACAAGGTCCAGCCAATAATGGCCGGATAGAACACCAGCCGAAGCCGGGCATCCAGATCGTAAGCATTGAAGCCCGGGTTTCCGCCCGATCCCGGGTGGAGGGAGTCAGTCAAGCGGGGCAAAATCCAGATCAGCGGAATATAGGCCGCAAACGCGAAGATATTATAGACTGCACCGATGCGCCCGCGCTTCTGGGGATCTTCAAACGAGCCGCGCAAGAGCAGATAGGCAAAATAGATAAGCATAGCTATGGCGGCGGCATTTTGCTTCGGATCGCCGCTCCAGTACGAACCCCAGGCAAACTTGGCCCAGATCATGCCCGTCAAAATGCCCAAAGTGCCAAACATCAGCCCAGTGTTGGCCGCCTCGATGGCCCAGTCATCATAATGGGCCAGCGGATTGCGCAGGTAAAGGATAGAATAGACTACCGAGACGAGCAGCAAAATATTCATTCCAAACCACATCGGGACGTGGAAATACAGGTTGCGGATGGTTTCGTTCAAGATATTCAAACGGGGCACTTCGAGCAGCAACCCGCCGAAGACAGTATAGGCCAGCAAGACTACAGCCATTATTTTCCACCAGTTTTGTCGCATCACCAATTAAAGTTTGGGCAAAGTTAAGCCGAACCGATCAATCTAGATCATCTAGGTAAGCCCGGATTTTGTTGTACACATATTCGGCGTTGAGTTCCAGGCCACTCACTGCCACCGCGGCCTGGTCATAGAACGGGTACCGGGCATTGTAAAGCGATTTGAGCCGGGCCATTATATCGCCAGCCGTTTCGTCGATCAAGGGCCTGGCATTGGGCTGGCGTTCCAAGCGGCTGGCAATCAGGCTGAGTGGCACATTGAGGAACACCGCCAGCCCATTTTTGTTGATCAATGGCATGTTGTCAAAGTGGCAGGGTGTGCCGCCGCCCGTTGCAACCACCACACGGGAGAGGGCAAAAGTTTGCTTGAGCATTTCTTGTTCTTTGGCCCGAAAATAAGGCTCGCCCTTGGCTGCAAAGACTTCGCGGATGCTGAGGTTTTCCACTTGAGCGATTTGTTCATCAAGATCGACCGCCCGATAAGCCAAGCGATTGGCCAACATATTGGCCATGGTGGTTTTGCCGCTGCCCGGCATCCCCACCAAATAAATACGGAGCGGTATCATACAGTGTTAATTTTAGGTTATGTTTTTGAAATGGAATAATTTTGGTGACAAAAAAAGCTGTTTTAGCGTAATTTCACAAGTCACTTATGCCACTATTTGTACCCAACGCACGTTTGGCACTCTACTTGAGTTTTTTCGGGTTGGCCGTCTCGTTTACCAGCACCCAATTTGTCGTGGACAAATCATTTGAATACAATGTGGCCAGAAGTGATGCCCTAGCAGTATTTTTTTTGCAACAAACTGCCTGTTTTTTTACTGCATTTGTCTTGGCGGGTTTTGTGCCTTCGGCTGGCCACAAACGGATTTTGCTGTTTTCTCTGGCCTTGCTGCTGATTGCCGGGGGGCTGATGCCCATCAAGCTCGAGCTGCTCAACCAACATGAGCTAAACTTCTTGATCCCCGAAGTATTCTATTTCATTACCGGTATTGGGTTTGGCCTCATCAAAACCATTGTGTATTCGTACAGCCGCCAATTGGCGACCAACCAAAACGAGCACGCCAGCCTCTTGAACCGGCTGGAAGCGTGGTACTCCTTGGGGGCATTGGCCAGTTTGGCCATCTTCGGTGGCCTATCGCTCAACCCGGCCATTAATCTAGAAATCAACTACATTTTTGTTATAGTGGTGCTAATCACCCTCGCCATTGCCTATTTTGTGTACAAGACGCCATTGGCCGATGTGGCCCAAAGTGATGATTTGCGTGCCCGATATGGCCGGGCTTATCCACTGGCTGGCACATGGGAATTGGCCAAACTGCTGCCCTATACCTTGGTGGCCATGTTTGTCATCAGTTTAACCTTGTTCACCCTCACTGAGAGCCATTTTGCCAACTGGCTCCCCCTGTACCTCAAAAATACGGCCCAACTCTCCGAACAGATGCAAGTACAATTTTTACTTATTATGTTGGCCATAACGGCCCTGGGTAAATTGATCAGCAGCTACGCTCTGCTAGTGATCCAGCCTTATTACATGCTGGTGGCCTTGATACTGGGCTCCTTGGGCCTGACGGTCTTTTTTACCCTACTAGAAAACAACGCGCCAGCCGCGATCCATGTAGAAAACTGGACCAATCTCCCCCAAAATCTCCTTTTGCTACTGTTCGTGATTGGTTTTACCGCCCCAGTTGGCCCCACCCTTTGCTCCACGGCCTTGTGGCACACCCCCGCCAATAAGCAGTCGGTCATGGTGGGACTGATCATCCTGATCAACACCTTGGGGTGGGTGGGTGGAGGGGCAGCTACGACCTACTTGTCCCAACAGTTCAGCCCGATCATTTCACTGGCCGTTGCGGTCGTGCCGCTCACTTTGTTGCTCACCATCACCATCCTTTTCATCACCGATCTTCGCCGGGGTGGGGCCGCTTCGGCAAGCTGATGTCCGGCCAAAAAAAGAAGATGAATTTTATTAGAAAAGTTAACTCATTTGGCGGTTGATATTTTCGTTTATGAACCAACAACACAAATCAAAGAACTCTTGAAACAGGAAAGGGTAAAACTCACCGATGCGAGAGCTTTGTTGCTTTACATGCTATTCGATTTAGCAAGAAATGACGAACATGTCTCCGAATTTTCTAGCGAGAAAGTGTGTTATTTTTTGCAAAGATTTGGGGCCAAAAAATATTTCAAACTTGACTTTGAGCCCAACATTTATGGCCCTTATTCAGGAAAAGTCCGCTTTGTCTTAAATGCCTTAAATGGAAGTTATATCATGGGCTACAGTGACATGGATAAAAAACCATTTGAACCGTTAAACTTGGTGGCAGACGGATACCAAACAGTAAAAAATCATGTTGAAAGTAAAAGCGAACTTAATGAAATTGCCCAAAAAGCAATGACGTTTTTGGAAGGGTTTTACTCTGATGTTGCACTGGAATTATTGTCTAGCATTGATTACATTGCGATTAAAAACAACACATTGAACAAAGAAATAATTATCCAAAAATTAACTGAGTGGAGTGACCGAAAACAAAGCTTATTCGCCAATCCAAAACACATTGACATAGCAATCAAACATATCCAACAGGCTGTATTTGTTTGATGTCATTGTCACTATTGATATTGAACCTGAAATCAATAATGGGTGGCATTTGATTTAATTACCCTTTTAAGTTTATTGAAGCCAAAAGCCGATTTTTTTTCGCTTTCACCACCCGCTAGCATATTTGCCAATTGTTGTTTAACATTGCTATGCGGGAACACAGCCCCAACTGACCACCATGCTCGAACTGCTCGCCCGTTTGTCCCAAGCCATTAACCGCCTCAACGAAAGAGTGGGGGTGGCTGTTTCATGGCTCACCACCGCACTGGTGTTGATGTTTTGCTACGATGTTATTACCAGGTATGTGTTCAATTACAGCAATGTGGCCATGTTTGAACTCGAATGGCACTTGTTTGCCATCATTTTTTTGACCGGGGCGGGCTACACGCTGCGGCACGACAAACACGTGCGGGTAGATGTGCTGTACGCTAAGTTTTCGCCCAAAAACCAAGCGTGGGTCAACTTGCTGGGCACCCTCTGTTTTTTGTTCCCTTTTTGCCTCATTGTGATCAAAAGTGCGTGGCCCTACACCGAAATTGCGTATCGGATCAGCGAAGGCTCACCCGACCCGGGGGGGCTGCCCTACCGCTTTGTGATCAAAGGTTTTATGCTGATCGGTTTTGGCCTACTGATGTTGCAGGGCATTTCGCTAATCACGGCCAGCCTGATCACCTTGGCGGGGGGTGATGCCCGAAAAGTGCGCTAGCGAGTCCATCCAATGATTTTTGGTTGGTCAGATAGCTTCCCATTCGATCACCAAACCGACGAAGGCTGATCTCGATCACGATTCAACACTGCCCAACCTAGATTGTCAAAATTGGGGCAAGATTTGGGAGATCACTGGAAAATCAAGTTGGCTGGGCTGATTACGTGTACTCTACCGTATTCAAATAGTTGGCAACAAACCGACAGAAAATCAACAATTAATTTAATAAAACGTCCAAACATTTTTAATTTGCCCATAAAACACCAAAAAAATTTAACTCTTGGTATAAATTACAAAAAATGAAAGCATATTTGATCCGGCTGTACGAATATAACCATTGGGCCAACGCTCAATATTTTGCGCTGTTCCACACGGCCCCCTTAATTCCCGAGCGGGTGCAATTGCTGATGAGCCATGTGTTGGTGGCCCAAAAACTTTGGCTATCTCGCATTCAGGGCCAGCCCGATTTATCGCTCCATATCTGGCAAATGGAACCGGTGCCCGTACTGGAAGCCTTGGCCACGGCCAATACCCAAGATTGGCTCCAGTATTTGCAAGGGGCTGATCAAGTGGAGCTTGACCGATGGATGACCTACGAAAATTTTCAGAAAATCACTTATACCAACCAAGTGTCGGACATTGTTGTCCATACGGCCAACCATGCGACTTATCACCGCGCCCAAATGGCCGTGTTGTTTCGGCAAGCCGACATCGCGCCGCCCAACACCGATTTTATCACCTATGCACGGGAAGATATAGCGAAAAGCCAACCCCATTCCAACAACACGAGCGGGTACGGAGCCTGAAAAAACGAAATGATTGGCTACCCGGCGGATTACCGCAGACCCAACATCTCGAGTTTATGCGATAGTTCGGCAATTTGTTGGCGGAGTTGGGCTTCGTGGCTGGTGCTGCCCCGGCCATTATCCCCCAAGTTCACAATTGTTTCCAAGTTTTGGATGCGTTGCCTAAGTTCGACGATTTCCCGGTTTTCGGTCAATGAAAGTGGCCCCCGGGGAGCATTTGGGCTGTTGCCCAACTGAAACTTCTCTCTTTCAAAGCTGATCCGCTTGAGTCGGACGATGGTGATGCAAATGATGGAAGTGAGGGAAATAAATAAAATAACGGGTTCCATACAGTATAAGTTTTATAACGACAGTAATTTTACGAAAAAATGAATGAGATGTTGAACTTTTGGCAAAAAATTTTAATTTGGATAGTCCCAATTGTAGCTTTGTGGGCTTGTGACCCAGCCACGAGCCCAAGACAGGCCCAACCATCCGTACCCGGCAAGCCCCCAACTGTAATGGTTGGCCAACCAAACCCAGCAAAGACAAGCCCAGTCGCCAATAATTCCGCCCACTTTCGCGATAGTTTGTTGGCATTGCCCGACACGGCTTGGGTGGAACTCACACAACTCGACCCAAGTTTTGTGCTGGATATTAAATATGCAACCGACGATAATTTCACCAAACAAGTGCTTTATGACTGCCCCCGCTGCTTTTTACGAAATAAGATAGCCAAAGACTTAATCGCAGCTCACGTGCAGGTCAAGAAAAAAGGCTACCGAATGAAAATATTTGATGGCTATCGCCCCTTGGCGGTACAATGGAAAATGTGGCGACTCACCCCAGACAAAAAATATGTGGGCAACCCCCGCAAAGGATCCATGCACAACCGGGGCTGTGCGGTCGACTTGACCCTGATCGATGCCCAAGGCAATGAGCTGGATATGGGATCGCCCTATGATTACTTTGGCAAGGTGTCGCACCTCGACTATCCCCACCCTCAGGCCGTAATGGCCAACCGAAAAATCTTGCAAACCGCCATGACAGGCCACGGGTTCCGTTTATTGTCCACTGAATGGTGGCATTTTTCGCATAACCGGGCGTACCTGATCAGTGATTTCCCCATCCCCTGCAAATAGTTGGGTAGAAAAGCATACCACGCACACAAACTGGGTCAATCGTGGACGGTAAAGCGATCGGCGTCCCGATCGAAGGGGAATTGCTGGCGGAAACTGTGCAATTCGCCCAGATCCAAGGTGCGCGTGGCAATGACAGGTTCGTCTTTCTGGTAAAACAGTTCCTCGCCCTTGAAATTGAGCATGGCCGACTCGCCCACGTAAGACTTGCCGGCGGCATCGGTGCCCACTCGGTTCACCCCGACACAATAGGCCAAATTTTCAATGGCCCGCGCTCGGAGCAGGGTGTTCCAAGCGTGGTTGCGCGGGAGCGGCCAGTTGGCCAAATAAATGAGCAGATCATATTGGAGGCTGGGCGACTGGCGGCTCCAGATCGGAAACCGCAGATCATAGCAAATCATGGGGCAAATTTGCCAACCCTTCAATTCTACCACCAAACGCGCGGTGCCAGCCGTATAAGCCGCATCTTCACCCGCCAAACGGAACAAGTGGCGTTTATCGTAGATTTTAAACTGTCCATCTGGCGGCATCCAGATCAGGCGGTTGAAATATTGTCCTTTAACTTGGACTATATAACTGCCCACCACCACCGCTTTGGTTTGTTCGGCTTGTTGGCGCAGCCATTTGAAAGTGGTCAGGTTCATGGGTTCGGCCAACTTGGCGGCATTCATGCTGAACCCAGTGGTGAACATCTCGGGCAGAAGAATAAGGTCGGTAGCTTGCCCGATCTGCCATATTTTTTCTTCAAACATCGCCAAGTTTGCCGGGATATTTTCCCAGTGCAAATCAGACTGGATGAGCGAAACGGTGAGGGAAGTGGCCAGCATGGGACAATGGTTGGGGTAATGACCTCGCGTGAGTACTTAGCGCCGCATTTTGCCCTTGATTTTTTGTATTTGGGCCGGACTCATCTGGTTCATTTTTTTCATCATATTGCGCAGTTCTTCAAACTGTTTGATTAAATTATTTACCTGTTGAACAGTGGTGCCGCTGCCTGAGGCAATCCGTTTTTTGCGGCTGCTGTCCAGAGAATCGGGGTTGGCCCGCTCAAACTTGGTCATGGAATGGATAATGGCCTCAATCGGTTTGAAGGCATCATCGTCAAAATCCATCCCTTTCATCATTTGGCTCATGCCAGGGATCATACTGACCAAATCTTTAACATTGCCCATCCGTTTGATCTGCTTGATCTGGGACAAGAAATCGTCAAAATCCAGTTGGTTTTTGCGAATCTTTTGTTCAATCCGTTTGGCCTCGTCTTCATCATAGGCGCGCTGGGCGCGCTCCACGAAGGACAGCACATCGCCCATGCCCAGAATCCGCTGAGCCATCCTGTCCGGGTAGAAGAGGTCGATGGCCTCCATCTTCTCGCCCGTGCTGATGTACTTGATGGGCTTGTTAACCACCCGGCGGATGGAAAGAGCGGCCCCGCCCCGCGAGTCGCCATCGAGCTTGCTCAGCACCACACCGTCAAAGTCGATCCGATCATTGAAGACTTGGGCCGTGTTGACCGCATCCTGCCCAGTCATGGAATCGACCACAAACAAGGTTTCGGCGGGTTGCAAGACCCGTTTCATTTCCGTTATTTCACGCATCAGCCCTTCATCCAGTGTCAATCGGCCCGCTGTATCAATAATGACCACTTTTTTATTGGTCATCTTGGCAAATTTAACGGCATCTTGGGCAATCTGGACGGGGTTGGTCGATCCGGTCTGGTCGGCATATACTTCCACACCAATTTGCTGGCCCAAGGTTTTGAGCTGTTCAATGGCCGCTGGACGGTACACATCGCAGGCCGCGAGCAATACTTGACGACCTTGATTTTTGATCAAATTGGCTAGTTTGCCCGAGAAAGTGGTTTTTCCAGCTCCGTTCAGTCCCGCGATCATGATGACGGCCGGATCACCTTTGAGGTTGATGGGCTGTTGTTCTCCGCCCATCAGATCCACCAATTTGTCAAAAACGATCTTGGTGAATAATTCCCCCGGTTTGACCGAGATCAACACATCGCGGCCAAGGGCGGTGTCTTTGATTTCGTCCGTAATTTCTTTGGCAATTTTATAGTTCACGTCCGCATCCACCAAAGCCTTGCGAATTTCCTTAACGGTAGTCGCCACGTTGATTTCGGTGATTGAACCTTGCCCTTTGAGGGTCTTGATGGCGCGGTTGAGCCGATCGCTTAAATTCTCAAACATGATCAGAAAATGATAATTTCCCCCGAAAGGAAGGTTTGGTGTACCCCTTGACGAGCCAGCCCCAGTTAAAAGGCCGCATGGCAAAAGATAAACCGCAAATTTAGGTGAATAACCCCCATTTAGCAAGGTAGGCGGCCAGTCTTTGCGCTGTAATTTACAGGGTTGGCCGCTTGGCCCTTAAAAATGAAAGTTGACCGTCCGCTTCACTTCGGGCGACAAGCTGAGGGCCACCGGGCAAGTGAGGGCCGCATTTTTGAGCATTTGGCGTTGCTTGTCCGTCAAATTAGCGTTGGGCAGGTACATATCGACCACTATTTCCCCAATTCGGCGGGGGGTGGCCACCATGATTTTTTCCACTTCGCAGCGCAACCCGCTCAGATCGATGCCCTCGCGCTGGGCCAAAATGCCCATAGTGGTCATTTTGCAACTGGCCAGGGAGATGCAGGCCAGATCGGTGGGCGAAAACGCCTCGCCCTTGCCGTGGTTGTCGGTTGGGGCATCGGTCAGGATTTGGGTGCTGGATTTAAGGTGAATGGCCTGGGTGCGCAATTCCCCCAAATAATTGTTCTCAAATTGGTGCATAAACGAAGGCAAAGAAGTGAAGCAGGTGAAGCAGGTGATATTGGGGCAATATTCCGGTTTTTTGGGACCGATTCCAAATGCCGGCTGGGTGAGCGGCTGGGCAATCTGCGTCCCGATTTACCGGTCCCATTGTCAAAACGGGTGCTTGAGCCTTCGCTTTCCATTTGGTGTGCCAATGAGCAGGAGGGTAGGATTTATTGCCAGCAGTCTATGGAGTGTGGTGCGACCCAGAAAGCAAAGGCGACACAAAACAAGCCAACCGAAAGGCCGGTCGGCTTATTGGTGAAACAATAAAACCTTCCGGCCTAGGACTCAGCGTGACTATGGTGCTGTATCAAGAACGGTTGCCAATTCTCATCGCCCACCCCGGCAAATTCGCGGAGGAAGACCACATAAGAGGGCCGGAAAGGGGAATACGGCAACTTGAAACCAGCCCGCTCAGGGGTGTCATTGCCCTTGCGCGAATTGCAGCGCTTGCAAGCCGTCACCAAATTGGTCCACTGGGTTTTGCCGCCCTTGGAGCGGGGCACCACGTGATCCAGTGTCAGTTCATCCCGCGACCCACAATAAACGCAACGGTAATTGTCGCGCTTGAACACGTTGTGCCGATTGAGCATCACCGCTTTGAACGGGACGTGGGCATAGTTGCTCAGGCGGATGACCGATGGCATATTGTAGGCTTGAGATACTGTGCGGAGATATTGGTTCTCCACCGAGTGAACCACTTCTGCCTTGTCGGTAAACACCAACAAAAAAGCTTTGTAAACGCTGCACACCGTCAACGCCCGGTAGTCGGAGTTCAGTACGAGCACTTTTCTACCCATAACACTTACACAGTTGGAATGAATATTTATTGTGTATCAACCGAGTTGAATTTTTAAAAGTTCAACTTGGCTGGCTTTTGGCCAAAATCCTGATTTCGCGTAATTTATGCTTTTGCGTTGAATTTTCAAATACCTTTGCTGGCCACACTAGCAATATTTAACAATAAATTCATTCTACCAATTCCTTGGCCCACTCGCAAAGTGGTGTGGCCGGGGAGCGAGCATACGATTGGAAATAAATTTTAGCCCCTCATGCAACTCTCCCTTTTTTCGTGGTGTCTTTGGATTGTAAACGTTCAGATACGCAAAATGGCTTTGACGGTGGCCCTACCCCCAACACATTGGTTGCCCGAACGCGCCGCAAAAGAGGTGAGCTTGGGTACCGTATGGCACAATGCCCGGCAAGATGTGATCGATGGTTGCAAAGCGGGCGACCGCAAAGCCCAGTTTGATCTGTATAAACTCTACGCTAAAGCAATGTACAACGTGTGCGTGCGCATCACGGGCAATACTGCCGAGGCCGAAGATGTGTTGCAGGAAGCGTTTTTACAGGTGTTCAACAAGATTGCGCTTTACCGGGGCGATGCGACCTTTGGGGCATGGCTCAAGCGGATAGTGATCAACGCCGCGCTCAATACCGTGCGCAAACGACGGCTGACATTTGTGGAACTGGTGAGCGGCGAGCATGAGCTGGTTGAAGTTGGCCAGCCAGACGAGGAAGAGTTGTTGTTGCAGGTGGCCCAAGTGCGCCAGGCAGTCCAGCAACTGCCCGACGGCTACCGGATCGTGTTTTCCTTGTATCTGTTGGAGGGATATGACCATGCCGAAATCGCCGAAATACTGGGCATTTCGGTCTCAACCTCCAAAACACAGTATAACCGGGCAAAAAAACGGTTGTTGGAATTACTAAAAGAGAGAAAATAATCCTTGATATAATGTAACAATGAGCAAATTAGAAGAATTTATCCAAAAAAATCGCCAAGAGTTTGATGCTTGGGAACCCAGCGACCAACTGTGGGGCAAACTGGCCAAGGGACTCGATGATTCCCCGGGGACTGGTCTACCAGTAAAAACGGTGCGCATGGTGCCCATAGCCAGGGTTTGGCAGATAGCCGCTGGTTTTGTCTTGATATTAGTGGCCGCATTGACGATCCAGTATTATCTCAGCCAGAATGACCAACAGCCGGCCGTGGCCGCTCGACAGTCGCTGGAACAAATCGCCCCAGAACTAGCTGAGGTTGAGCAGTTCTACACCCAACAGGTGAAGCTCAAAAGGCAGGAACTCCAACAGAGCGGGGCTCATAAGTTGGGCATGGACAAGGACGTGGACCGTGAACTGTCCAGCCTTGATTCGGCTTATTCGGATTTGAAACTGGAACTTTACAAAACCGGCAGTCAAGAGGTTATTGATGTAATGATCCAGAATCTTTTGTTCAGAGTGGACATCCTCAACAAACAAATGGATGCCTTACAAAATGTCAAAAAGTTGAACAATCAAACTCATGAAAAGCAAATATAAATTTTCGCATTTCTCCCTTTGGCTTTGTCTACTGATCCCGACCATTGGCTGGGCACAGTCGCAAGTCACCAAGAATTTTTCCGAAAAATACACATTGGGCAGCAGTGAAATGGTGGACCTGTCCAACCGTTACGGGAAAGTCCACGTCAATACGTGGGACAAGAATGAACTCACCGTAGATGTCCTGGTCAAAGCCTGGGGCAGGAGCGAGAGTAAAGCCAATGACCAGTTGGGCCGGATCAAAATCAATTATGGCCGCCGGGGCAATGCCGTTTATTTTGAAACCATTATCGATGGCAACAATATCTCGATCAACAACAGTTCGGGATTTGAGATCAATTACACGGTCAACATGCCCCGTAAAAACCGCCTTAAACTCTACAATCGGTATGGACCGGCATTTCTGGACGATTTCAGTGGCGAATTGGACTTGTCGGTCAAATATGGCAAGTTCGTGGGCAATAAACTGACCGGATCCGCCAAAAAACTGGAGATTGCCTACGGGGGGGGCATGGAACTCCAGCAACTGGAAAATGGCACGGTTGACATCAGCTACGGCAGTGGCTCCATAGAAAAAGGTGGCGACATCATCTTGGACAACCGTTATTCCAAAGTGTCTTTTGGGTCGGTGGGCAATCTGCACTCCGACACTAAATACGGAGGCATCACCGTTGAGCGGGAAGCTGAAAGCATCAAGGGTACACTGGCTTACTCTGACTTCAAGGTGGGCAAAATCCAAAAGGAACTGACCATGGATGCTCGCTACGCCGGCAATTTCCGGGTGGACAAAATCGCCAAAGGCTTCGGCCATGTCGAACTGTACGGCGGTTACAGTTCTTTCACCCTCGGGTTTGAAACTGGCAGTGCCTTTAAGTTTGAGGTCAATACTTCTTACGGAAATTTCAAGAACGACTTGGCCAGCGATGTGTCCCGGCAAATTGAGCAATCAAACAGCAAGCAATATGTGGGCACAGTGGGCAAAGGGGGATCTGGCTCAGTAAAAGTGAGCACCAAATACGGCAGTATCCGCTTCGAGTAAGCCCCCGAGTACCTTGTCTGTTCCGGCCCGCATGACATTGCGGGCCGGGATTTTGTTGGGGCCAAGCAGCAGCACGCCGTAAAAAAGTAATTATCGGCTCGGCCATGTCACGACGGTAGCACCCAAGCCGTTGCCAACCAATCCAAAATCGAGAATAATAGATAACTTGCGTCATCAGGCCACCTAATAAACCGTCATCCTGTTGATATGAAATCTGACATCGAAATCGCCCGCGCCACCGCGCTCAAGCCCATTCAGTCCATCGCCGCTTCGCTGCAAATCCCGGAAGCCGAACTGATCCCCTACGGAAAATACATGGCAAAAGTACCTTATACGCTCATCGATGAGCAGCGGGTGAAAGCGAGCAACCTGATCCTGGTAACGGCCATTACTCCCACCAAAGCGGGCATTGGCAAGACCACTGTATCGATAGGCTTAACATTGGGTTTACAAAAAATCGGTAAAAACGCCATAGTTGCCCTGCGCGAACCTTCCTTGGGCCCCTGTTTTGGCATGAAAGGCGGGGCCGCGGGCGGGGGATACGCCCAAGTGCTGCCCATGGAATCGATCAACCTGCATTTCACGGGCGATTTCCACGCGATCACCTGTGCCCACAACATGATAGCGGCTTTATTGGACAATTACCAATTTCAAAACCGACAAACCGACAAACAACTCGCCCAGATCCTGTGGAAGCGTGTGCTGGACGTGAACGATCGGGCCTTGCGCCACATCACGACCGGGCTGGGGGGCCCAACCAACGGCTTACCGGCCGAGTCGGGCTTTGACATTACCCCGGCCTCCGAATTAATGGCCATTATGTGCCTGGCCTCGGGCATCGAGGATCTGCGCACTAGGATCGAGCAGATCTTGCTGGGCTACACCGCTAAAAACGAGCCATTTACGGTCAAAGATCTGGGAATAGCGGGCAGCATCACCGTATTGTTGAAAGAGGCCATCCAGCCCAACTTGGTGCAAACCACTGAAAATACCCCCGCGATCATTCATGGGGGGCCTTTTGCCAACATCGCCCACGGCTGCAACTCTATATTGGCAACCAAAATGGCCCTTACTTTTGCCGATTACGTGGTGACTGAAGCGGGGTTCGGGGCGGATCTTGGCGCAGAAAAATTTTTCAATATCAAATGCCGCAAATCGGGGCTTGCCCCCAAAGCCACCGTCATTGTCGTCACTTCGCAGGCCCTCAAAATGCACGGCGGGATAGCAGAGGACAGCCTCAAGCTGCCAAACTTGGCCGGCCTGAAAGTCGGTTTGCAAAATCTCGACCACCACATCGGCAATATGCAGGGCTTTGGCCAATCGGTCATCGTGGCCTTCAACCAATACCATTTTGATACCGCAGAGGAAATAGACTTCCTCCGCGCATGGAGTACCGCCCGTGGGGTAAGATTTGCAGTGAACAATGCCTTCGCCAAAGGTGGCGAGGGAGCCATCGAGCTGGCCGAAACTGTGGTGGAAACCATTGCCAACAATCCTTCGCAACCTGTCCAGTTTACTTACCAAGATTCGGATTCGCCGATTGACAAAATCCGCCAAGTGGCCCAACAGATTTATGGGGCCAAGGACATTGTGCTGGACAAAAAAGCCCGATTGAATGCGGCCAAAATCAATAAATTGGGGCTGGATCATTTGCCCGTTTGTATTGCCAAAACCCAGTACTCTTTCTCGGCCGATGCGGCGGCCATTGGGGTAGCGACCGGTTTTGACTTGCCCATTGCGCAATTGATTGTCAATGCGGGCGCGGGGTTCATCGTGGCCGTGGCCGGGGAAATCATGCGGATGCCCGGGCTGCCCAAAGTCCCCCAAGCCCAATTCATTGATCTGGTGAACGGGCAAATTGAAGGGCTGAGCTAGGCTGCCGCCCCAAACCCCGCATTTGGCCGCGGGGCACGTCAACTCAACTAATCTTTTACGGAAACATTCTTCCACCGATAGAAGTTATCTGTGCTACATTTGCGGGCAATTGGCGGACCATTTTACCCATTTGCGCATCTGCCAAAAACCATTTAATGTACTGTTCAACTCCATTTTAGCATCGCTTAACTATGCTCACTACGATTCAGTCCCCCAGTTGGTTTAATAAAAAAATTGTCAATGTTTTGTCAATAGTCATTCCACTGGCGGTGGCGGTGCTCATCGGCATCCGGCAAAAATTGCCCCTTGGCGAATGGACGAGCGTGCTGCCCCATGTTATTGGCCTGATCAATACATTGACCACCGTCACCCTGATAGCCGCTTTGATGGCAATCAAGGGCAAAAAATTCGTTTTGCACCAAAACTTGATGCTCGGGGCGGTGGGCCTTGGGGCCGCGTTCTTGGTATTGTACATTCTCTACCACATTTCCAATCCGTCAACTCCCTATGGCGGCGTTGGGGCCATTCGGTATGTGTATTATTCTTTGTTGGTTTCCCATGTGGTGCTTTCCATCGGGGTCGTCCGCTTTGTGCTCTTGGCCCTATACTATTCCCTCAACCGCCAATTCGAAAACCACCGGAAAATCGTCAAAATTGCTTTCCCCGTTTGGTTATATGTCTCGGTGACGGGCGTTGTGGTCTATTTGATGATCAGTCCATATTATCCCTAGGCGCAGCGGCTGGCCGGGCAAGTCAACAAAAAAGGAACAGTGCCAAGCACCGTCCCTTTTTTGTTAAACTCTTCACGGTGGGCTACCGCCAGATTTCCAACACCTCAAATTTGATGGCTCCGCGCGGGGTTTTGATATCGGCAAATTCTCCGACTTTTTTACCCAACAACCCTTGGCCGATCGGTGATTTGACAGAAATTTTGCCCAAACCAAGATTGGCTTCTTCTTCGGCCACAATCAGGTACTCTACCACTTGCCCATTGGCCGGGTTCTTGATTTTCACTTTGGACAAGATAGATACTTTGGAAGCGTCGAGCTTCGATTCATCAAGAATGCGGGCCGACCCCAACGCCTCCTCGAGTTTCGATATTTTCAGCTCGAGCATCCCCTGCGCATCTTTGGCGGCATCATATTCGGCATTTTCGCTCAGATCGCCCTTGTCCCGGGCTTCGGCAATTTGTGCGGCAATATGGGAGCGGCCTTTGGTACGCAAATCGTGCAGTTCACCTTTTAACTTGCTCAAGCCTTCTGCGGAATAATACGTTACTGCCATAACTTTAAGTTGTTAAGCTTTCATTAAAACAGAAAAAAATAATAACGGTTCCCCAGATGAGGACCGTTACTATTCCTTTTCTCACTTATGGCAAAAATAGGGAGCATTGATCACTATTCAAAATTTTTTTTGTCCACCACGTGCTCCAATTGGCTTTGATCTGCCCCAAATCTGCCCTAAATTTGTTTTTTATGGATCTGACCCCCGCTTTTCGCCATTCGCTCAAGTATGTTGCCGCTGCCTGGGCCATTTTTCTGGTAGCCCATTTACTATCCATCGAGCTGACGGTGCTCGGCATTTATCCCCGGCGTTTCCTTGGCCTGCCGGGCGTTTTTCTATCCCCGTTTATTCATGGCGATCTCCAGCACCTGATTTCCAATTCGGTTCCGTTCATTATCTTGTTTACCAGCATTCTGTTTTTCTATCACCGGGTGGCCGCCAAGGTATTGCTCGTCCTGTACTTGGGCACCGGACTGGGGGTGTGGCTTTTCGCCCGCTCGTCGTTCCATGTCGGGGCCAGCGGGCTGGTTTATGGTTTTGCCACTTTCCTGTTTTTCAGCGGGGTATTCCGGGGAAGCTTGCCCTCCCTGATCATTGCTGTGGCCGTAGCCCTGCTTTATGGGGGCATGGTGGCGGGCATTTTCCCGCACGATGAAGGCGTATCGTGGGAATCGCACTTGATCGGGGCCATTTTGGGAGTGGCCACGGCCTACCAAACCCGCCACCAAATTGAGCCAGCAGTGGTTGATCCGGTCGCCCCCGCCGATCTTGCCAGCGATCCGCCGGAGGGCTACCGCAATTTGGCGGGCAAAAACTACAAATATGCCTACAAAGAGGGCGATCAATGACCCCAGGTCGAGCCAAGATTAAATTCATCTAAGCGATTAATCGGGTTTAATTTCCTTGATTTTTAATGTTTTGCTTTTTTGACTGTTGAAAGCCCCATTTTTGGGGTATCAGTAGGTCTATTTTTACCGCCCAATGCGCCAGTTATTCCTCCTTGTTTTGCTGTTGGTCTGCTTTTTTGCCGATTTGCTTTATGGATCCGCTCTCATTCCCGTGGGCGGGGTGATCGATGTCCTGCTGGGCCAATCCCCCGATCCAAATTGGGATACCATCATCTGGCAGTTCCGCTTACCCAAGGCCCTGACGGCAGTCTTGGCCGGGGCGGCCCTCGCGGTCAGCGGCCTGCAAATGCAAACTTTGTTCCGCAACCCACTGGCCGGGCCTTATGTACTGGGCATCACGGCTGGGGCAAGTTTGGGCGTGGCGGCCCTGGTGCTGGCCAGTGGGGCATTGGGCAGCGGTTTTGCGGCGGTTTTTCCAGCCGCTTGGCAAGGGTGGGTACTCATCGGGGCTTCCATTGCGGGCGCGGGCGCGGCCATGCTCTTGGTGCTGTTCTTTGCCGCCCGCCTGCGTGACAACCTGGCCCTGCTCATCGTGGGGATGATGTTGAGCAGTTGCATCGGTGCGCTGGTGAGCACCCTCCAATATTTCAGTTCCGAATCTGAATTGCAGCGCTATGTGATCTGGACTTTCGGCTCCTTGGGTGGGCTCGATTGGCCAAAACTCCGCATTCTGATCATCATCTGCTCTCTTGGGCTGGGGTATGCTTTTTTGCTTTTCAAGCCCCTCAATGCGTGGGTATTGGGCGAGCAATATGCCCGTAGTTTGGGGGTGGCCGTGGGGCGGGCACGTTTTCAGGTCATTCTGTCAGCCAGTGTGCTGGCAGGCAGCGTGACGGCTTTCTGCGGCCCCATCGGATTTGTGGGCCTGGCCGTTCCCTACCTTGCCCGGGCGATTTACCGCACCGCCGACCACCGGGTGTTATTGCCCGCCTCGGCGTGGCTGGGGGCCATGGTGCTGTTGGTCTGTGATCTGCTGTGCCAAATCCCGGGCCAAGGCCAAGTTCTGCCCATCAATATCGTCACTTCACTCATTGGTGCACCAACGGTAATTTGGTTGGTTGTTGCGCGGCGGCGCGGGTGAGGTGGCATCGCCCCATTACCACGCAAGGCATTGAAGGTGGACCAGTGCTTTTCTGACATTTCTCTGCCACCAGCTTACTGTTGGGGCTTTGTCCTCCAAATCAGCCTTCCACCAATGTTGCTCGCCGATCTTGGCCAAGTCAATTCCAGTCTTCCGTCACTTTGGCCAGTTCAGCCTTGCGCTGCTCATATACGAGCCGGAATTTTTCGTATTCCAGCGGAGAAACGATTTCGGCCAACCGCGCGCAGTTGTCCTCGGCAAAGCTCAACAAGCGCACCTCTAAGCATTGCATGATGTACATTTCCAACAAGCGGGGGGGGAATTGGTGATAGTCATCGTACGGTTTGAGGGCATCCACCAGCACCTCGTAGCCTTTTTGGGCCTGCTTTTGCCGGTTATAGAAAACAGCCAATGCAATGGGAACGGCTTCGCGGTAAGGCAATTGTCGGATGGCGAGTTGGTACAGCCGCTCGGCTTCTTTGGCCCGGCCCTGCTGCTCGGCCACCACAGCGGCGTAAAACGGTTGGTAACCTTTTTGTGGCCGCGTGGGGGTAAATTCTTTCAACAAATTGGCGATTCCATCATAGCGCTTGAGCCGGTGCAACAGTTGCAAATCAACGAGCCGCAGGGCGTTTTGCACTTCCTTGGTGCTGCCCTCCAAGTTGACCCCGGTCATGGCATTGCGAATATTTTCGGCAATCGCCACATTGCCCAGATCCAGATAAAATTGCATCCGATCCACCAAAGTCATGATTTTCAAGTTGTTGTCGGTCACAGAATTGAACAGCGTGTTAAACTGTTCATCTGTCAAGCGGGGCTGGTTATAATGGGCCAAGCGGAACTTGTTGAAATCGTCCACCTTGGCCATGTCCAAGCGCGACAAACTGTCGGGGTGGAGAATCCGCAGCAAGTCATGGGCAATGGGCACCAGTTCGGGTTTGCCCAAGGCCAGCACCTTTTGCCAATGGGCAATGGCCTCCCCGCGCTCCGAGGGCAGTTCACTCAGGGCAATGGCTTGGTTTAACAGTGCTTCGGCATTGCCCTGGGCAAAGGCAAGCCCAAAGTAGCGGGCTGCTTCCCGGTATTGGCCGATCTCCATCAGCCAGACCCCAAAAGCATTGTTATAATAGGGATTTACCTCCGAGCCGAGGACTACCAATTTGCGCAACATCCAGAAAGCCTTGGTGTTTTCCCCCATTTCCCGGTATTTGAATGCTTTGGCCAGTTCCAGATACTCGGAAAAATCGGCATTGGCCTTCACCTTATTGAACCGATCCAACTCAACAAAAATAGCGGTGTCACCACTGCCCACATCATTGAGCGCAAAATTGTAGAGATAGCACAAATTGACCGTTTGTAGCACCGAATCGCGCAAGTAGGCTGGATTGAGCGGTTGGCCGAACTTTACTTTCTGTTTGTTGTAAAAAGCCAGTTCGTTGGCCCGGGTACCAATGGCCTCTTCGGGCTGGAACAAGGCTTGCAAGGAATCGGGGCTAAAATTGTTCAACTTCGCCACCACTGCGTAGAAATTGGCTTCGGCGGTTGATCGGGTATTCAGTACTTGGCGCGATTCATTCAAATAATATACTGCCGAATCCAAAATATCGGTTTTTTGCGCATAGATCAACCCCAAATTATTGAGCATTTCCCCATTTTTGGGAAACAATTTAATCCCTTCGTTGAGGATAAAAATGGCATCCAGCGTTTTGTCGTTTTGCAACAAAATTTCGCTCATGTTCAGGTAATCGTGCGGAAGGGGCTTTTTGCGGGTAGCTTCCCGGAAATAGTAAAGTGCCATCGCTTCGTCACCCTGCATCCGGGCCAGCGATCCAAGGGCATAATTGGAGCGGTGGTTCTGAAAATCATACGTCACCGCCATTTTGTAGTATTGCTCGCTCAAAAAATTGTCGCCCTCGGCCCGGTGCAAATCCCCGACATAGTTGTAAAAACCCGCAAAAGCTTGGCGGTAGGGAAAGAAATCGGAACGGAAGAGCATAACGCTCGCTAACACCCCGGCCAGCAGATGGACCCACATATATTCAAACTGGCCCGGCTTGTAAACAACTTTGTGGACGGCCTTGTTTTGGGCAATCAGCCGCTGGAAATTGACCAATACGTACATAAAAAAGACAAACCCAACGCCGATATGACTAAAAAGAATGGCATCTTCCAACACTTCGCGCACGGGATCATTGGCCGAGGCAAAGGAATAGGCAATGAAAGCGGTGCTGATTATGCCCAATGCGGTATAGGCAATGGCCCCATAAGGCGCAAAAGGCAGGAAGCCAAATAGGGTTTCTTTTTTCCGAAATCCCCATACACCCAATGCAGCACTCACCCAATAAACGATGAACGGATCAACATAGGCAATGCCCAAATCGATCCAACCGACCGCAAAAGCATAGGCATAAAACAAATTGAACAAATAAATGGCACTTACCACTATAAAATGGTTCGATGTGTTGCGGGAAGCAGGGTTGGCCGAGTTGGTCAACATGAACAGAATGCCATTGATGATTTCGTGGGAATTCAGCACGATGAACACCACCGTCAGGAGCAAGGGTACAATATAGGCGTAGGTGGACAAAAAGAAGGTGGTGTTTTTGATGCCCATGCCATATTGGAAGAGCAGGTAAGCAACCACGCCGGTGATGAGGGCAAAGATGCTGAACCGGGCCACGAACGAAACACGGCCATTGGTATCAAACGCCTGAAAATAATAGCTCAATGGCAAATAAGCCAGCAGGCAGCCAACGAGGAACACCTTGTCGGCCCGGCCAAAGACCTGCAACAGTTCGAATTGGAGCAGGGCCAGAAAAAGCATGAACATGGAGGCCACCACGGCGTACCAGATGCGCGGAAGGTAGGTCGCCACCGTGAGCAGGGCGAGCATACCCAGCACTACCAAACCAAAAAAAAGATAAGCCGCCGAAAAGTAGAGGCCAAGATCGGTCGCGCTAAACTTTTCAATGAGGAAATAACTGTCCGCGTCAAGGGTAAATTCAAACCCAAGGTGGTCAAAGGCATCCACTACCGAGCGGTAAGGTTGCAGTTCGCTGTCGGTTTGCCACCGGATGGCCGCCGAGTCGCCGATCACGAAACTAAAGGCCATCAGGCCCAAGGTCAGGCCAAATACCAGTAGGGAGATGAGATAAAAAATCTTTTCACTTGGCTTGACCGTAGGTTGGCGCCAAGAATTCCAAAAAGCAAGTAGTTTCATTAGCAATGTGAGGATTTGCTACTATCTAAACGCCCTATTTTTTGACAAAATGGGCAGTGTACCAAAAAATTATTTGAATTACTGGGCACCAGCAGTCAACTGGCAGATCTCGTGCCGCTATTGCCAACTACCCTTCGGTAGTACTTTTTGCGATCAATTTTCTGTACCCAACCACCGCCCCGACCAGCAATGCCAGCGCAAACAGGGCATAAACCCATGCCCGCTCATACCACGGCGACTGGATTTGAACCGCAACCTGGGTGATGGGGGTCACGTGCCCGTAGCTGTCGCGGGCCCGCACCCGGAACACGTACACACCGGGGGGGAGCTGCTGGAACGCCGCCCAGGTTTCAGTCGTCCATTCGGACCACGGCTCGGCCGGCCCGCCCAATGCCCATTGGTACACCGCCGGGTCGGAGCCATTGAACAGCGGTGCCGCAAAATCAAACCGCAAACGAGCCAAACCTTGGCCCAAACTCAGCAGTTTGGCTGGGTCGGGATCATTGACCAAGAGTGAGTCTTTGCCCGCGACCCACACCCGCCGGACGATCGGGGCAGGCAGCAGGGCCGCGCTGTCCTTGCCGGTGGGAATGGCAAAGCGGTATAAACCAGCCAGATCACCAAACCAAAGTTGAGCTTCGGCTTGGTTGAGGTGGCCGGGATCCAACAGTCCATCGGGGATCCTCGGTTGGTGGTGCAGCGTATACTGGCCATCTTCCCCAAGTATGAGCAAGCCGGCCCGGCTGCGCCCCGCTTGATCGTAAAAAACGCGCAAATTGCCTTTGGGATCGGTCAGCCAAGCGGTCAACTGGGTTTGGCCAATCCCCGCAAAAGCAGGATCTGGCACCAAGTGCTGGTTTTCTGGATTGAACTTCAGCACCTGCGGCCCCGCAACCACCCGGATCTCGCCATCGATCAGGAACAACCCGTTGTTGGCCAGTACGGACAGCCCTTGCGCTTTGCCCACCGCCATAATATCGGGTTTGAGGCTGAACTGATAGGTCTGTCCTTTGCCAAAAGTAAGGCGGAACACTCCTTGGTTAACGGTCGCGACCCAAAGATTGCCCGCTTTATCTTCTTTTAGTTGGTGAATTTCTTCGGTCAAATTCTCGATTTCACCTTCATCAGTCCATTGGCCATTGGTACGGTACAAAGCCCGCAGGTTAAAGGCCGAACCGGCAAACACCCGGTTGCCATCCAGTCGGGAGCGCACCAAGCAGTGCACATTGGGGGGAACCATATCCTCGCTCAGTTGGCTCACTACCCCTTTGCGCAGTACTTTTACCCCGTCGAAACAACCGATCAGCAAATCGTCGTCCACCGGTAGCAAATCCCAGCATTCGGTTTTGCCCCCGCGCAACAGGCCAAACGCTGCGTCGTAAAACCGCTGGACAGCCGTAGCGTGGGTGAGTTCGCGGGGAACGGCTTTTTGCAGGCCAAAAGAGGTGGCCACGTACCAATCATCATTGAGCTTGGCTACGGCATTGACCGTGCCGCGCAGATTGTGCAGCGATTCGCTGAAACTGGTCAGTGGAGCAGCCACTTCCACCCGGCTGATGCCCCGGTAAGTGCCCACCCATAAACCGCCTTGGGCATCGGGCCACAGGGATAGGACAAAATCATCGACCAACCCGTTCCGGCGATTGAGGATCTGGGCAATTTTGCCGTCTTCTTGCAAGATGACCACCCCAATGCCCAACAGGCCGAGGGCCAACCAGCGCTTGCCGCCGGGCGCGGGCAACCAAGTGGCCGCGTACACCCGAAAATCTTGCAATATGGCATCGGCCTGCGTGGGGTAGGATTTGGCCGAAGATTGATCCAATTGGTAAAGGCCCAGCCCCTGCACTGCCAGCAAGAAGCGGCCATTGTCCATTGGCAGGACTTGACTGATGAGCGAGGATCCCAAGGCACTGGTTCCGGGCATCAGGGCCAGTTTGTCGCCGGCGAGCCGCCATAAGCCGCTGCCGTTTTGTTGGACAAAGTACTCATTGCCCGCTGCGTAGCCAAAAGTGAAAAAGGATTCTGCCGCTATCGAGGCGATTTTTTTGCCGTCAAATAGATATAAGTAATTGTCTGACTGAAAAACAACCGAATTGCCGAGGCATTGTACCGTCCAGATTTCACCCAAGGGCTGGTGGTCGGCCGGGATCAGGTGGGCAAGGCTCACGTAACTGAGCGCTCCCGTGGAATCGGGGGCCAAGTACCCGAAAGTGGCCGTGCCACCGGCCCATACCCGGCCCTGTGGATCAGTGGCTACAGCCCGGATGGTGGCCCCGCCCGCACTGATCAACTGCCAGTGGGCGCCATCGTAGGTCAAAATGCCCTTGTCGTTGCCAAAATAGAGGATGCCCCGCCAATCTTGGGTCGTTGACCAATTGGCCAGCCCAGCCCGGTAATCGGCAGGCCGAAAATTGCGCATTGGGGGGCTGCCCCACATTCCGATGGTTTGCGCACAGGACCATTGACCAAGCAAGAGAAAATATACGGCAAGCAAAATACGCATAGGTTGCCAGGGATTATTCCCCAAAATAAAGTCAAAAGTGGAACTAAACTAAGATTTGCACATTTTTTTGTGATTTACTTGCGCGTTTTCGGTGATTTATACGCTCGAAAAATTGATTTGCCGCCAATAGAAAAAAGAATCATTGACAATCCAACCAATTATGTAAGCCTGAAGAACCATTTCAATTTTCCTTTGCACTACCGGGGATCCATCGGCGAAAACCACTTTTTGCCCTGATTACCAATGACTTGGGTAACGCGACCCAATTTATCAATCGAACAAAAAATCCCGTACCATTCACTGGCGCGGGATTTTTTGGTAGTCAAGTACAGTTAATAAAACTTGGCAATGTTGTCTTTGACGTCGGCCAATTTGCGCATGGCTTTCAACACCTTTTCTTCGATTTGGGCCTTGCGGCGCTCAGCGATCATTTTCTTTTGTGAGTTGTAGTCAGCCACTTCCGAAGCAGCATCGATATTGACCAACTCTAGGATAAATACTCCAGACTCATCCTTGAAAGGTTTGCTCTTTTCACCCTTGTTCATGGCGAAGGCATATCCAATGGCTGTTGGGGCATAGCCGGCAATGTTCAAGCCCGAAGCATTGATGTTCAAGTCGGCTTGGTCAACCAATTCCGCCTTGTCGCCGTAGCCTTTCTTGATTTCTTCCAAACTCCCCTTTTGCTTGGCCAACTGTCCCATGATCAGTTTGGCCTTTTGCTCTTTGCGGAAGGCCACCAGCACTTCTTCCCGCACGTCAGCCAACGTGGCTTCACCCTCTTCGGTGGATGGGTCGCGCAAAATGGCAACAATGTATTGGTCATCCAGTTCAAATACGCGAGAAACATCCCCCATTTTAGCTTCATTGTAGGCCCAGCGCACTACTTCGCGCACTTTGCCACTGCTCAGGTTATTGATGTTCTTGGCCTCGCGAGGGATGGTCAGGGCCTGCAAGCTCACCATTTGGGCGGCTTGTACCCGGTCAATGTATTCCTTCACATTTTTGGCGGTGGCAAATGCCCCGGCAGCACTATAAGCTTGGGCGCGGGTTTCGTCGCTGACGGCAATGGCCCGGGCGATGGCCGAAATGTTGAAGCGTTTTTTGGTCTTGGCCCCCGTTATTTTGATGATGTGGTAGCCGAAATCAGTTTCAACCACATACGGGATCAAGCCTTCACGGGTAGCACCCATTACTGCTTTGGCAAATGGTTCCACCATGGTTTTTTCCCCAAACCAACCCAAGTCGCCACCTTGGTACTTATTGCTCTGGTCGGTGCTGTATTGGCTGGCCATCATGGCAAACTCGGCCCCAGCTTGCAACTCCCGCAGAATGCGCTCGGCATCAGCTTTGGATTTGCGCTTGAGCGAATCGGGAGCGCCCCTTTCTGAACTGAACAGGATGTGGCTGGCCTTGGCCGAATAAGTGGTGTCCTCGTTGGTGTCTACTACACGGTAAACGGCGTAAGCACCGCCCGTTTGGAAAGGCCCAAGCACCGTACCTGGTTTTAGGCTGTCGGTCAGCGGCAACAAAGCTGGGGGCAGTTCGCCCGGCTTAAAGTAGTTAACCGCGTTGGGCATGTCCGAATTGGCATCAGCAAACGCTTTGGCATCATCGGCCGATTGCAATTGGGATTTCAAATCGGTCAATTCTTTCACCAAGTTGGCGGTATCTTTGGCCGAAGCCCTCAGCGGGAACGCCACATACTCAATTGCCCGGTTTGCTTTGCGCTTGTATTTGCTCTTGTTCTGGGCAAAAAAGGCTTGCAGATCGCCATCAGCAGACTTTACCGCCGAATCGGGGATTGAATTATAAGGCACAAACAAATATCTAAGAGTGCGCTTGCTGTTCACTTCTTCGTGATATGCTTGGGCTTCTTGCTTGCTGGCATAATTGGACAGCGCGAGCAGGTTATTGTATTTCTTGCGCAGCCGGTTTTTCGCAATGTAGTTTTCCAAATAACGGAAATATTCTTGCTGTTGGGCGGGCAAGGTGGGCAATTGCTTGAGGAAGTTCACTATTTGGTTCCGATCCAGTTCCCCGGTCTTGGGATCGGTGAACTGCTGGGCAAAACTGGGATCGATGTTGTTGCCTTGGATCATATCCTCCAGTTCGTCTGGGGTCACGCTAATGCCCAACTTCTCAAATTCCTGTTGGAAGGCCAATTTATAAATCAGTTCGTTGAGTGCAGTGTAGCGCACATATTCCATTTCTGATTCATTCGGTGAGCGGCCAAACTGGAGCAATTCCAGTTCGCGGGAGGTTGCCGTCACTTGATCAGCAAATTCACGGCCATCGATTGAGTTGCCATTGATTTCAGCCACGGGGTCGCGGTCGAAGAACTGGAGGATCGAGGAATTGGCCGAGAGCAAATCGCCCCCAATAATGAACAGCAGCATTGACAATGCAATGGCCCCGATCACCAGACCTGATAGATTCCTAATTCGTGTAATAATTGCCATCGTTTCAAAATTTGGAGTGCAAAAGTAGTGACTTGATGCACGTTAAACAACCCCGATCAACAAATTTTAACGTGCTGGGACCTTGAAAGACGAATTGTTTGGGCGAAAAACGTATAATTGCTGTGATGGACGATATTATCCAAGGCCGGGACTTCTCCCCAGAATTTGTTTTTCAGACTTCGCGCAGCGGGGGCGCGGGTGGCCAAAACGTGAACAAGGTCGAAACCAAAGTGGAACTGCGGTTTCCGGTGGTGCAATCGGCCCGCCTCACCGAGGCCGAAAAGGTCAGGTTGTTGGTCAAAGCCGCCAACCAGATCAACGCCGAGGGCTACTGGCTATTGACTTCCCAAACTGCCCGTACCCAACTGGGCAACCGGGAGGCAGTGGTCAAAAAGTTCTATCGGCTCTTGGCCCAATACCTGCGCCAACCCAAAGTGCGCAAGCCCACCCATGTGCCCCAAGCAGTCGTGCGCGCACGCTTAAAAACCAAAAAAGCAACGGCTGGGAAAAAAGCGGCCCGGGGCCGGATCCGTTTTTCGGAAGGTGACGAAGACTAGGAAAACTCAACTCCGCATTGGTCGGCCCGCTAAACGATTTGACGCAAGAAATCCACCAATTGCTGGACAGCCCGGCCGCGGTGGCTGATGGCATTTTTGGTGGCCAAGGGCATTTGGGCAAAGGAAAACAATTGGCCAACCGGCTGGAATATGGGATCATAGCCAAAGCCTTGCCCGCCTTGGGGCGCGGTCAGAATTTCCCCCTCAACTGTGCCAGTGAACTGGTGAACCTGGCCTTGCCAGATCAAAGTGATCACGGTTTTGAACCGGGCTTGGCGGTCGGTGGCACCCCGCAAATGGTGCAGCAGGCGCTGGTTGTTGTCCTCGGCACTGCGCTGGGGACCAGCGTAATAGGCAGTGTGCACGCCGGGCGCACCACCCAGAGCGGCCACCTCGAGGCCCGAATCATCGGCAAAACAATTGACTCCGGTCCGCTCCCACACGTACTGGGCCTTGAAAAGCGAATTGCCCTCAATGGTGGGCGCATCCTCGGGGATTTCCTCACCGATGCCCACTTCATCCAACGACATTAGATGATAGCCGCTGGGGAGTTGAGCTTGGATTTCGGTCAACTTGTGGGCGTTGCGGCTGGCAAAACACAACTGGATCATTGTCGGCGCGACAAGCTGATCAGTTCCACTTCAAATACCAGAATCGAGTTGGGCGGAATGATGAGCCGACCAGTATTGCGATCGCTTTGGCCTGATCCGCCATAGGCCAAGGTGGAGGGGATATATAGCTCGCGCCGCTCGCCCTGCTGCATTTGGGGGAGCATCACCTGCCAGCCGGGGATGGTGTTGTTCAATACCAATCGGGCTGGGGTATCGGTAAACTTGGTCGTATCAAATACTTTTCCGTACAATACCGTCCCGGTGTATTTGACCGAAACGGTGTCAAATGCCTGTGGCTTTACATTGGTATTGGAAGGGGCCAATATGCGGAAGTAAATGCCTGAGGGGTCGCGTTCAGCCTGAATGTTTTTGTCGGCCAAGTACTCCCGGATAATTTGATCTTCGCGCCGCTGCAAATTGGCGGAGTCAACTTCATTTCGGCTTTTGCAGCCCGCCAGCAAAAGAACAGCCAGCAAAAGGGGACCAATCAATTTGTTCATGAGGAGCGATATTTACACCAAAAACTACTTTGTGGCTTGTTTTGTGGGGGCGGATCAAGCGGATTGATCCATTCACCAAACGCCAACATTGACCAGTGCAGACAAGCCCGACCAGATCGTTGGCAAAAGTACACTTTTTTTGGTTTATGCCTGCTTGATGGGCTCATCGCGCAGGAGGCGGCCATCCATCAGCTCGATCAAGCGGGTGCCGTATTGAGCGTTGGCCTCCGAGTGGGTCACTTGGATGATGGTCATGCCCTCGCTGTTCAATTTTTGGAACAGTTCCATGATTTCTTGGCCTTGCTTGGAGTGGAGGTTGCCGGTCGGCTCATCGGCCAAGAGCAGTTTGGGCTTGCCAATGATGGCCCGGGCCACGCCCACCAATTGTTGCTGGCCGCCCGAGAGCTGGCTGGGGAACAGATCCTTTTTGGCCACCATCTGGAACCGATCCAAGATTTCGGCGATCATGCTCTGCCGTTCGGCCGATTTGATGTCACGGTAGAGCAGCGGGGTTTCGATGTTTTCATAGACGGTCAATTCATCGATCAGGTGGTAAGCTTGGAACACAAACCCAATGTGGTTTTTATGGATTTCCGACTTCCGCTTTTCTTTTAACTTTTGGACGGGCTCGCCCAGCAGTTTGTATTCTCCTTCCTCGGGCGCGTCCAACAGGCCAATGATGTTGAGCAGCGACGATTTGCCCACCCCGCTCGGGCCCATCAGGGTCACAAATTCGCCCGCCCCAATGGTGAGGTTAATGTCTTTGAGGATGTAGTTCCGTTGGAATTTATTGTCGTAATATTTGAAAATACTGGCTAGTTCGATCATTGGGATAAATAAAATTGAGAATGTCACAAAGAAACAAGTGTTCGCACCTTATTTGGGGCGGCCACTTCGCGATCCTGAACAAGAACGCAATCCTTTCGCGTAAGTTAACTTTGGCAATTGCGATGCCAGCCTATAAAATGCTGATTGCCAATGATTTAAATTCAATAAAATTCGTTTGCTTGTTCTCTGGCGGGCGTTGGTGTCCGCTTTCGGACGGTGGGGCAAAACGGACGGTTAGGGCAATCGCTTGGCCCGGTTCCAATATTCGTCCATTTCGGCCAAGGTCATTTCGTGGAGGTTTTTGCCCTCTTTCCGGCTCTCGCTTTCCAAATAATTGAACCGTTTGATGAATTTGAGGTTGGTCCGTTCTAGGGCAGTTTCGGGGTTGATGTTGATGAAACGGGCATAATTGATGAGGGAAAACAGCAAATCGCCAAACTCGGCCTCGGCTTTTTCGTGGTCTATTTTTTCATTGGCCAAGGTGTTGAACTCGGCTTTGAATTCCTGCATTTCCTCTTCCACTTTTTCCCAAACCTGGGCTTTGTGCTCCCAATCGAAACCTGCGCCCCGGGCTTTTTCTTGGATCCGGATCGCTTTGACCAGCGCGGGCAACGACTTGGAAACCCCACCCAAAATCGTGGGAGGCTGATCGGTTTTGGTGCTTTTTTCCTGCAGTTTGATCAGTTCCCAATTGCGTTTCACGGCTTCTTCGTCGTCGGCTCGGGCATTGCCGTAGATGTGGGGGTGGCGGCGGGTGAGTTTTTCGCAAAGTTGATCGATCACATCGGCCAGATCGAATGCCCCCTGCTCGCTGGCAATGCGGGCATAGAACACGATGTGCAGCAGCAAATCGCCCAACTCTTTTTTGATCTCCTCGGGATCTTGGGCCATGATCGCATCGGACAGCTCGTAGGTTTCTTCCACGGTGAGGTAGCGCAGCGATGCCATCGTCTGCTTTCGGTCCCATGGGCACTGCTCGCGCAGCTCGTTCATAATCTGCAAAATGCGCTGGAGGGCCAGGGCATATTTGGGGTCGGTTGGGTTGGGGATCATGGATGAAAACATATATGATGAACCAGTTGGCACTTACTTTTCCTTAAAATAACTAGCCATTCAATCTTTGGTTATTGAAATATTTGGGCGCGTTGGAGAATTGAAGATCCCATTCTTTCGCAAAACAAAATGGAACATTGAAAAACCAGTGCAGCCACGATTGAGGCGGGCTAATCTTGGGGCTTGGTTTCACTGGTGGCCTCCACCGGCTTACCAAACATCACCTGCCGGAGCTCGGGATCCTCGCCAAATTTCCAGATCAGCCCGTCCACGTAGTAGTGGTAGAGCACGATCATGGTGAAAGGGGCAAACACCCACATGGCCCAAGTGTATTGGAGGCCATAAATTTCGATCACCCCGACCACGATACCGTAGAGCATGGCCACGCCAAAAAACTTGGCCACTATTTTGGGGATGTGCGGAAACCGGTTGCGCTCATAGTGCATCATCCAGCCTTGGTATTGGATGTCGTGGTAGGCGGTTTCCAAGGCTTCGGCCACCAAAAACGGCGTGGCCGTGTCAAAGATTATGAATTCGTGGGTGGTGAGCACGGCCAGCCGTTTTTGGTGGCCGAAGC
>JBBQXF010000048.1:0-35290 GCA_038209965.1 Cytophagales bacterium
ACCAAGTGCCCTGGGCGTATTCAGCATTGGTGCCGCCGCCTTGGATTTCATTGCCTTCGCTACGAACCACGGGCGAGCCACCAGTGGCACGTGCAGTTTCCAGCTCTTTGCGCAAAGCTTCAATTTCAGAGTCCTTGTCGCTCACTATTTTGCCCATGTTTGAGACCTGGCGTTTCAAACCTTCGTTCTCGCCGATCAACTCGGCCCGCTGGGTCATCATGTCCCTAAATTCCAAGGGTTTAGTGGCTTTCATCTTCTGTTTCCACTTTTTTTCTTCTTCCTTATTTTTCTTTTCCTGCGCCTTATTGTTGGCCGGTTTGCCGTTTTGCGCATACGCTGAGCCTGCAAGGAGAAACAGGGAAAGGATCAGCGAAAAAAGGGTGGATTTGGACATCATAACAGTTTGTTAAATTTTTCTGAGGTTAAAACGATTTTTGCTGCCGATTGGATTTTGGTTGGCAGTAGGTCACTAAAAAAGCACCCAAGTATCAATCACCAAAACGACTAGTTGTCTTTTCTGGCCGAACATTTTTTTGGGCAATTATCTCACCTAGAGCATATATCAGACCAAAAAACGAAGGGCGGCGGGCCAAAACTATCCAGCCAGCCGCCCGTAATCAAATAATGGTACATGAGAGCTTTTTTGCCAATAATTTCAGCTAAATAATTTCAGCTAATTTTCCAACTAACTAATTTACAGTAATTTAGATAAATAAACTTCGGTTGGATCGGCAAGATAGCCGGGTCATAAAAGTAACAAAACCACGGGGACGACTGGCCGCTTGCCCCGTGATTTGGTCATTCAGGTTATTTGATGGGCGAGAAATCAGTGGGCAGCATAAATACGGAAGTAATCTTTTCCACAATTTTGCCGTTGACCTCCGAAGCGGTGGCGGCACTTTTCCAGTCGGGATCCGCCCCAAAGTTTTTGAAGTTTTGGGCAGCGGTAGGTTGATCCTTGTGGGTGATAAAATAGTAAAGGATTGGTTGGGTAGTTGGATCAGGCTCCACGGTGGTGGCATAGAAAATATTGGTCATCCCGTGCTTTGCAAACAACTTGAGCGTGTGGTTGCGGAAGCGGCTCAACAAATCCGGCATTTTATTGGGCGGAGATTTATAGATTCGCAGCTCGAACACTCGGTTGCCAACGGAAGCCGCATTGATGGGCGAAAAGTCGGTAGCAGTTAGGAACACCTCTTCCACCTTAGCTACAATCTCCCCATTTTTGGTCGACTTTTTGACCGCTTTTTGCCAGCCCTTATCCGCCCTGAATGCTTGCCAGCTGTTGTCGCGGGCTTCACGGTTGTCATAAGAAACTAGCCAATAAACTTGGTTTTCTTGGTTGGCGGTGGGGATCCAGAAGCCTTCCAGTTTCATATTGTACTTGGGAAAATATTTGACAGCGTGTTTGCGGAAACGAGTGACCACATCTTCCAGTTTGCCCGGGCTGGCGGTGTAGATCCGCAACTCATAGAGCCGGCCTTGGGCCATAGCCGGCTGCAATGCCACCAGCCAGAAAACTACGGCGAATGCCATTAGGGCCAAATAACGATTTTTCATGTTCATGGATGATAAACTAAAATTCAAGCGTAAAGCTAGTTTAAAATTGCACAAAAGGTCATTCCCGCGCTTACCCGGAACCGTTGCCGAGGAAAAATATCAAAGCACAAGCCAACTAGCAAAAGCGCAATAATGTTGGTCTAGCCCGAACTGAAGTTTAGATTTGTAAAAATCGGGGCTGTCTGTGTGGTTGATTGTACTTCCGTCCGGCCCACTTGCATAAGACCCCATGTTGCAGGTTTGGGTGTTTCTCAATGAAAGCATAAACGGATGGAGCAACAGTAGCTGATACTTTCAAACTATTTCCGTCAGTGTTTTACTGTAAACATTCAACCAATCGCTTGAAATCAGGGAAATCATTCGATAATTTATCTACATCAAGTAATTTGAGGAGTTCGGTTCCATGTCTTATTTTATGATATATTCCTTTTTTTGTATCTTTAGTGATTCTTTGCAACTCTTTATCTGGCTCAAAGACTTCTGTAGCAGACTTTTTAGCTAGTTTGTCACTTATTAGACTTCCATAAAATTTGTCAAGCACTGTAGGTTGTGATATGAACCAGGCCTCCATTTCGTGAATCATGTAAAACACTGATTCTTTTTTATTCATTAAACCACATTTTTTTAAGTCATCTTCTCTGTCTGAGCTAGGTTTATCTAAGTCACAAAGAAGTTTAGAGTCTTCAGAATTTTTAAACTTATCTATTGTTTGAGATTTTCCTTCCCCCATACTTAATTGTAGGCATTTTGCCTTTCACTTTTTTTTCCAAAAGCTTTCTAAACCCTTCTCTTAAGTCTCCGTTGGTAGTGTCCTTTGCACCCTCTATGAATAAGTAACGCCGATTTACCATCTGTTACCTCCTAAATCTCCTTGTCTCCACATCTTGCCAAGACTAAAGTCTTTATACCAGCCCTCAAAATTTTCTTTTGTAAAGCTGAATATTTTTGAAGCATTATTTTCATCTTTCTCGAACACTCTAATATTTTCAATTTCAAATGAATTTAATAGATTTTCGGAATGAGTCGAGATAAGCATTGTCGTTTTGTCTGAAGCTTCAATAATAGACCGACTGATGTTAGAAATCATGTCAGGGTGAAGGCCAACTTCTGGCTCATCAATACATACAAGACAGCCCCTTTCAGGATTAAACAAAATAGATAATAAACATAAATACCTTAATGTTCCGTCAGAAATGCTTGAAACATGAATTGAACTACCTAGATTTTCTTCTTCAAGCATAAGTTCTATATTTCCGCCAATGAAGTTAAAATCAAACCCTTTAAATTTTGAGTTTACCTCATTGAGCAGTTTCGCAATATGATTATAACTTGATTTGTGGCTTATTTTGATTGTGTTTAATATTTGAGGAAGGTTTGCACCATCTAATAACAATTTCTTTTCAGATGTGGGCAACATTGGTTTTCTGATTAGACTCTTAGGGGTAGTATCGAAATAGTCATAGACCATTATACCACCTATTGCTTTCCGTATTGTCGATAGTGCAAAATATCTATCTGTATCATATATTTTTGATAACGCAAGTTCTGTTGGTTCTACGAAGTCGAGATATTTAACTAAACCTGTTTTCCTTCGATCTCTAACATCCTTATCCTTATTCAATTCGTTCAGGACACCAGTTCCATTATCGAATTCAAGGTATAAGAAACCTCTACTGCTTTGAATCTTTTCTTTTACATAATAATTGGTGACACTTGGATTTTTGTATAACTCTATTGAATAAATGATGTCGTCTGTAAACTTGAAACCATATTCATGTAATACTTTCGAATTGAGCGTATAGATAATTTCGATATGATTAACTGAATTTGCGGATTCAAACTTTTTGAACAGTATGTTATCAAGTCCACCAAGAGTGTCAATGATATATTTCCTTAGGCTCATTCCAGCAACACCTTCTTTCAAAAGTCGTATTGATTTTAGAAAATTTGATTTTCCCGAACCATTTATTCCCACTAGGATGGTTTGCTTATCGTTAAGAGTGAACTTTTCGTTCTCAAAACTTAAGAAATTCGAAATACTAATTTCCTTTATCATACATTATTATTTAGCCGTTTACTTCGAATCTATTATTTCAACCCAGCATTATATGAAAACACTTTCATAACATTTGTGTCGATACCGACATAAATGTAACCCTTGCGTTTATTTTTAAAAACTTGCTTTTATTCCTCCAAATACCGCAATAAACCGCAAGTCTAGTTTTGTTTATACCCGCTTTGGCGGTGGGCCTTTGCGCAAGCACAATGAGGCTGGCCACCCGTCAAGCCCCTACCGATATACATTACTCGGATGATTTGCAAATTAAGAGCTTTCGCCAAAACATCCAAATTTGCCAATTAATATTTGATGGGCCGGGCTGCTGCTTACCACTTGAACCCTAATATCGGCGGTGGCCATCCTTTGAACAGCCTACCCGGAACCGCTGCCGAGGAAAAATATCGGGGCACAAGCAACCAGCAAAAGCGCAATTTTCCCAGCGCACCAGAAGCATTGGCCTGCAAAATTGGCCCGACACGAATAATATCCGGGGTTTTGTCTTAATTTAGCGAGTTTATTGTCATGACGCCAGAAACCGCCACCGAGCTAGCCCAGTTTCAAGCTGCCACTGCCCCCCTCCAGTCGGTGCGCGATGCCACCACCGAGCGGGCCGGGGTGCAGTTATTGGTCAAACGCTTGGATCTCACCCACCCCCACGTTTCGGGCAACAAGTGGTACAAACTTAAGTACAACCTGGTGGCGGCGCGGCAACTGGGCCACCAAACCCTGCTCACTTTTGGCGGGGCCTACTCCAACCACATTTATGCCACTGCGGCGGCAGGCCGTTTGTTTGGTTTCCGCACCATTGGGCTGATCAGGGGCGAAGCGCACCTGCCCCTCAACCCTGTGTTGCAGTTCGCGACCGGCCGCGGGATGCAAATCCATTACATCGACCGCCAAACATATCAGCAAAAGCACACTGACCCGTTTATTCAACAATTGACCGCCCAGTTTGGCCATTTTTATTTACTGCCCGAGGGCGGCAGCAACGCGCTGGCCGTACAAGGATGCGCTGAGATCTTGGCCGATTTACCGGAACCGGTCGATTATGTCTGCTGTGCCTGCGGCACGGGCAGCACGCTGGCTGGTTTGTTGGCCGGGGCCCAGGCCAACCACCTCGATCAGGCCCAATTCGTTGGTTTCCCAGTATTGAAAGGGGGCGATTTTTTGACCAGTGCCATTGCTGATTTGGTTGGCAAGCGAGCGGAGCGCCTCACGCTGATGACCCAATACCACTTCGGGGGATATGCCAAAACCAAACCTCCATTGCAGGCTTTCATTGCCCAATTTAGGGCCCAGCACGCCATTCCGCTGGAGCCGGTTTACACTGGAAAATTGTTTTATGGAGTGTATGACTTGCTCCAACAAGGTTATTTTTTCAACGGGGCCAAAGTGCTGGTCGTCCATTCGGGCGGGATCAGGGGTTAGCCATTATGCCAAAAAACTGGCTCCCCAACCTGTTTAAAGTCCGGGAGCCCGTTCTGCCTGAATGATCAATAAACCAATAAATAAAAAATTGACATTTTGCCCACCCCACGGAAAAAACCGTGGGCAATGCGGCTAACGGCTGTAATTGGGGGCTTCGCGGGTCACGATCACATCGTGCGGGTGGCTCTCGCGCATCCCAGCGGTAGAAATTTTGACAAATTGGGCCTCTTGCAACGTGCGGATGTTCGCCGCGCCACAATAGCCCATCCCGGCCCGCAGGCCGCCCACCATCTGGTACAATATTTCATCCACATTGCCCTTGAAGGGAACGCGGCCCACGATTCCTTCTGGCACCAGTTTTTTCACATCATCTTCCGCATCCTGAAAATAGCGATCCTTGGAGCCTTCTTCCATTGCCTCCAGCGATCCCATGCCCCGGTAGGATTTGAACTTGCGGCCTTCGTAAAGGATGACCTCGCCGGGCGACTCATCGGTGCCGGCCAACATGGATCCGATCATCACCGAACTGGCCCCGCCCGCAATGGCTTTGACCAGATCGCCCGAATAACGGATCCCGCCATCGGCAATGACGGGAATGCCCGAACCGGCCAAGGCTTTGGCGGCCTCCATGACGGCGGTGAGTTGGGGCACACCCACCCCGGCAATGATCCGGGTGGTGCAAATGCTGCCCGGCCCCACCCCAACTTTGATGGCATCGGCCCCGGCATCGGCCAAGGCTTTGGCACCCGGCCCGCTGGCCACGTTGCCCACCACTATTTCAAGGTCGGGATATTGCAATTTCACTTTTTTGGTGGCCTCGATCACCCCCCGTGAATGCCCGTGGGCGGTGTCGATCCCGATCACGTCCACCCCGGCTATTTGGAGCAGGCGCACCCGTTCCAAAATATCGGGGGTAACGCCCACTGCTGCTCCCACGCGCAAGCGGCCCAGCGGATCTTTGCAGGCATTGGGGTTGTCTTTGCGTTTGAGGATGTCTTTATAAGTAATCAGGCCGATCAGTTTATACGCATCATCGACGATGGGAAGCTTCTCGATCCGGTATTGTTGGAGAATGTCCTCGGCCTTGTTCAAATCGGTGCCCTTGAGCGCTGTAATCAGGTTCTCTTTGGTCATGACATCGCGCACGGGCCGGGAAAGGTCTTTCTGAAAACGCAAGTCCCGGTTAGTGATGATGCCCACCAGCGTACCGTTTTCGCTGATCACGGGGATACCCCCAATCTTAAAGTCCCGCATGATCCGGGTTGCCTCGAGCAGGGTCATGTCGGCCTTGAGGGTGATAGGATCCAAGATCATCCCACTTTCGGAGCGTTTTACCTTGCGCACTTGTTCGGCTTGGGCCTGGATGCTCATGTTTTTGTGGATGAAAGCCAAGCCCCCTTCTTGGGCCATCGCAATGGCCATTTCGTATTCCGATACGGTATCCATGGCCGCCGAAACAATGGGAATGCTGAGCCGGATGTTACGGGTCAGTTGCGTGCTGGTGTCAGTTTCACGGGGCAACACCTCCGAATAAGCGGGCATGAGCAGCACATCGTCGTAGGTGAGGGCTTCAAAAAGGAATTTTTGGGAGGGAATCATGGCAAATAGTTAGCGTCCGTATTTGCCACACGAAATTAGGGTACAACGGGGAGAAAAGAAACAGGCTTGTCCATATTACTGAAATTTATGCCCGGTTTAAATTTATTTTCCAAATATAATGGATTTAAAGTACTGATTTTCAATGAGTTGTTTTTTATTGACCACAAATAATTTTTGGTTGGGCCCAACTCGGCAGCCGGGGCGTGGGTGCTACGACAAAAAATCTTATCAGGCGGCTAGGGACAATTTTCCGGCCCAGCTCCTAGGGGTGGTTTTCGCCCGTTACTAGACTGCCGCTACCCTCGTGTTCAAAAACAAGCTGGATAGCGGCAGTAAGGTAAGTTGACAAATGCTTCTTTGTCTTATTTAATTGGTTGTAGCCCGAGGCTGGCAATCCCCAAACCTGTTTCCAATCAATCCGAAAGCATCGCTTCGGGCAGTTACGCCCCCAGCGACCAGCCGTCGCGGTATTCGCGCTTGACAAACTGGTTGGCTTGCTCCAAATTGGTGATTTTCATGTTGGGGCCGTCCCAGATCAGCTTTTTGCGCCCTATTTTCCGGTACGAATTGGCCAAATTGGGGTCTTTGCCCTCAATCAGTTCCTTCGTACTGAGGCTGCGCAGGGCCAAATTGCCCATCAAAATGGTTTCGGTCAGTTTGCCTGCGTAGTCAAAGTTGGACGAGGCCAGTTTGTTGGCTTCGGCCAAGCTGCCCGCTTTGCAAGCCGCCACCCAACTGGTCTGGTGGTTGCCCACCACCCGGGCAATGGTCTTGGTGGGTTCGTTGAATCCTACCATTTTCGAGGTGGGGAGTAGCCGGGGATTGGCTGCGTAGCACCCGCACATGATTTTGCCCTTGGTGCCCTCAAAAATCACCCCGCCGTTGGGGTCTCCCATTTCTTCGTCGTCGCGCAGTTCGATGGGCCGCTCGGGCATGATGCCGCCGTCGAGCCAGTGCAGCTTGACCGGGGGCATTCCTTCCCGGGCCCCAAACTCAAAGTGGATGGCCGAAGCAGGCGGGCAACTGTCGGGAAAATCGCCAGCCTTGAAATCATCCACATAAACATTGACCACGCTGGCCTCCACGCTCAAGGGATAGCCCAGTTTGAGGGCCATGAACACCGGATCGATGATGTGGCAAGCCATGTCGCCCAGGGCGCCCGTGCCGTATTCCCACCAACCGCGCCACTTGAAGGGCAAGTATTGGGGGCTGTAATCCCGTGGTTTGGCAGGGCCTTGCCACAGATCCCAGTCGAGGGTGGTCGGCACCGGGGATTTGTCACTGGGGGTAGGCTTGCCTTGGGGCCAGATCGGGCGGTTGGTCCACGCTTGCACGTTGGTTACTTCGCCGATCAGCCCGGCCCCGATCCACTCCGCGATCCGGCGGATATCGTTGCTCGAGTTGCCTTGGTTGCCCATTTGGGTGGCCAAGTTGTATTTGTGGGCGGCTTGGGTCAGCATCCGGGCTTCCCACACGGTCTGGGTGAGGGGTTTCTCCAAGTACACGTGCTTGCCCATTTGCATGGCGGCCATCGCGATCACAGCGTGGGTGTGGTCGGGCGTGGCGATCATAACGGCATCAATGTCCTTGTTCATTTCATTGAGCATCACCCGAAAATCTTTGTAGCGCTTGGCTTTGGCATATTCATTGAAAGTGCCCTGGGCCCGCACCTCGTCCACATCACAGAGAGCCACTATGTTACTGGCCCCTTTGTTGTAAGCATCGCGGAGAATGGACTGGCCCCGGCCACCCACGCCAATGCCCGCAATGTTGAGTTGGTCGCTGGGGGGAATGAAGCCCGGGCCGCCCAGTACGTGGCGCGGCACAATGGTGAACGCGGCGGCGGTTAAAGCCGCTCCTTTGACAAAATCGCGACGGGTCAAACCTGTTTTTTTGTTCTGATTTTCCATTGATTAAAATTTGGTAAACAAAGTAAATTAAAATGGGACAAAGCTTAGAATGGCAGTCCATTGGTGGGCCGGTTGACAAAACCAGCGGCCAAATCGAAGGGAGCCACATCGACATGCAATGATAAAAGTTGCAAAAAATCTTTTCGGGTAATCATCTTGGCCCCCAAACTGTCCAAGTGCTCAGTGTATACCTGGCAGTCGATCAGGACAAAACCCAAGCTTTGCAGGTGCTGCACCAAGGTGATAAATCCCACTTTGGAAGCATTGCTCACGTGGGCAAACATGGATTCGCCAAAGAAACATTGGCCCAGGATGACACCATACAAGCCCCCCACCAACTTGGGGCCTTCCCATACTTCAACCGAGTGCGCGTAGCCCTGCTGGTGCAGGGTGCAGTAAGCCTCCAGTAGTTCGTCGGTGATCCAAGTGCCCTGTTGGCCGGGGCGCATTTTCTGGCGGCAATTGGTGATCACTTGGCGAAAATCTTGGTCGGCCGTCACCCGGAATTTTTGGCTGCGCAACACTTGTTTCATGCTGGACGACACTTTTAATTGGGCCGGAAAAAGAACGAAACGCGGGTTGGGGCACCACCAATAGATAGGGGAATCTTCCGAAAACCAAGGGAAAATGCCTTGTTGATAAGCCAAGATCAGCCGTTCAGGCCGCAGATCGCCGCCCATCGCCAGTACGCCACTCGAGTTGGTCTTGTGCGGGGGAGGAAATTCAAGCGAATCGAGCTGCAATTGAACCAGCATAACAACGGGGGTAATTGGGTATGTGTCCCTTAAAATTAGCGGATCTACGCCGAAACATTGTATAATCAGCCCATAATTTGCCAAATTTTGTGCTTTTTCTGGTGGTTGCACTGATGTTGAACGCACCTCCCCGGGTTTACTTTAACACGTCCTTCAAAATCTTGAATTCCACGGCCGGGGAGATTTTTTCATACAAAACATGGTAAACTGCCTTGATAATTGGCATATTTACTTTGTATTTATAGTTGATTTCATAAATACATTTGACGGCAAAGTAGCCCTCGGCCACCATGTTCATTTCAAGTTGGGCCGCCTTGACCGAATAGCCTCGCCCGATCATGTTGCCAAAAGTCCGGTTGCGGCTAAACTGGGAATAGGTGGTGACCAACAAGTCGCCCAGATAGGCCGAGGCATTCATGTCGCGGTTGGGCATGGGCGCCACCGTATCCACAAACCGGCGGATCTCCTGCATTGCATTGGCCACTAGCACGGCTTGGAAGTTATCGCCGTAGTTCAACCCGTGGGCCATGCCGCAAGCCACGGCAATGATATTTTTCATCACGGCACAATACTCGGCCCCGTTGATATCGCCAATGGTCGAGGTGCGAAGGTAGCGGCAGCGGATCAATTGGGCAAATTGATCGGCCCGGGCCAAGTCTTGGCCGCCAATGGTGAGGTAGGAAAGTTTTTCCAACGCTACTTCTTCGGCATGACAAGGCCCAGCAATCACCACAAAATGATCCAGTGGAATGCCAAAACGCTCCGATACGTAATCGGTGACCAACACGTTCTCCTTGGGGATCATGCCCTTGATCGCTGAGACCAGGGTTTTATTGGCCAGGGCATCGGGCAATACGTGCCCAAGAACTTCGGGGATGTAGGCCGCTGGTACACAAAGCACGGCTATCGAAGTTCCTTCCAATACCTCGGCCAGATCGCTCGAGGGCCGCACTTTGGCCGGGTTGAGGTCGACGCCGCTCAAGTAGCGGGGATTGTGGCCATATTTGACGATGTGGGCTACATCGGCCTTGGCCCGCAACCACCAACGGACTTGGACATCATTTTCGCAGAGCAATTTGGTGATGGCAGTAGCCCAACTGCCGCCGCCGATCATGGCAATAGAAGTTGTCAATGTAATCGGGATTGGAACGGCCAAAGGTAGGTTGGTTTGGCCAAAAAAGTCTGGGCAATGGGCTACTTTGGGCACAAACGGCTTCATTGGAAAGCCAAAACGGGTTACATAGGCTCAGAACGGCCTCAATGTGCACCTCAAACTGCCAGCACAACCGCTTTGAGTTGGTTCCTGTCCACTTTCCCCGTGGCAGTTTCGGGGAAAATGGGGCAGTAACGCACGGACTTCGGTACTTCGTAACGGTCCAAACCAATTGCCAGCTGGGCTTGGAGGGCGGCTCGCGTGGCTGGGGGCAAGGGATCGCCCTCGATCACCAAGGTGGTTTGCTCGCCCAATCGTTCATCGGGCAAACCCATCACCACGAAACGCCGATTTATTCCCAAGTAGGTCAACGTTTTATCCACCACATTTTCTATTTTTTCGACTTGGATTTTCACCCCGCCCGAATTGATCACATTGTCGGCGCGGCCCAGCCACTCGAAAGTGCGGGCATCGATCAGGCGTACCCGATCATTGGTGATCAGGGTTTGCCCTTGGGTCACGGGGGCGGTGATGGTAAGGCAGCCGCGCGGATCTTGGCCCAAGATCACTCCGGGCAGGGCCATGTAGTACTCGCTGCGCAATGGCTCGTTCAGCCGGCGCAGGGCAATGTGCGACACTGTTTCGGTCATGCCATAGGTGGCGTACACGGGTGCTTGGATCACCTGCAACTGTACGGCCAACGCACTGCCCACGGGCGCGCCCCCGATCAAAATAGCTTTCATTTGATTGAAAATCAACAGATTGTCATCTATTTCCCCGGCTGTCAACATGGCTTGGAGCTGGAGCGGCACTAGGGCGGTAAAAGCAAATTGCTCACCTCGGGTTTGGGCAAACGGGCGGGCCGATGGATTGACCACGGTGAGTGCCAGATCGCCCACCAGCCCACGCACGAGCATCATGATCCCCGCGATGTAACCCGGGTGGAGGCACACAAGGGCACGATCGCCGGGGCCTAGGCCCAGCGCCTCGAGGGTCATTTGAGCACTGGCGGCCATTTGTGCCCGGGTGAGTTGGATGGGTTTGGGCTGCCCGGTCGATCCAGAAGTAGGCACCACAAACTCGGTGTTACCTTGGAGCCATTTTTGACAAAACTGGAGCGCTTGGCCCCGATAGTCGTCGGTAAAATCATCCATCTGCAAAATATCCGTCACTTGGTAAGTGCCTAGGCCAGGGAAATGGAGTGTCATCGGTGGTCGGTGGCCAGGTGGTGAAGGGCTGCCTGCCCCCAAAGGTACGATCGCGAACAGCGGAGACCAAACCCACCGATCACGGCTGGCTAATCGCCCCCACTTTTTGGCAAATCAGTACCGCCCGGCTCTGATCCACCAGCGTGGTGGCCAAGAGGTAATGGGCACCGCCTTCGCGGAAGCCAGTCTTTTGACGGATTTCGGCCACGGTCAACGGAAAATTCCGGACGGTCAAGTTGGCATAGCCATCGGGCAGCCAAGTGGAGAGGACTTTTTTGTCCAATTTACTCACTGCCAACAGGTTAAATGTGCGGCCCGGAAAATTGGCCACCCGGTGCTCGGAGGTGTAGAGGTGAGTATTGGGGTGGAGTTTTTGCAGGCCAAACCGCTCCGCCACCGATTTAAAAGCGCCCGCTTTGAGAATCGCCGCGTTGGGTTCGTAGATAAATGACTGCGGGGAAGCGTAATCCACCTTGGCCGCTGCTTCGTGGGCCCGCGAAAACGCAAATGTGATGGGCCCGGCTTTGGTCAAGTCCACCGCCCGGATCGTTGGTTGTGCCGCTTTTAACGAGGAAACTTGTGCTGAATTTTGCCACAGAAAAAGGACTTCTTTACATTCATTGTCCACTGCAAGCACAATTACCTCGCGCACCACTCCCGATCCGTAACTCCCCAATTCGCCCAAAGCGGCGTCAATGTCCAGCAAGGGGGACGTTTTGAGCAAAATGGAGGTGGTTTTATGGATGAGCTGGGGGATCAGCGAACGGAGATCCGGCTCACAGTCGGCCAACTTGAACACCTTGCGTTGGGCGGCATCCCGGCGGGCCGGGTCCAGATAGACCATCTCAACCTTTGCCGAAAAAGACGATAGAAAAGACGAAGCATCGCTTTGGTGGATGGCGATCCGGGGGCTACCCAGCAGGGGAAAATTGTAGTGGGCAAGTGCGCAAAGCTGGGGTTGGCGTTCTACATAATGGGCCTCAGCAAACGATTTGGCCATGAAACAGGTATCCACGCCCAGTCCGCCCGTCAGGTCCACCAGCGAACCGCCCTGCACCAAGCTGGCCTTGAACGTGGCGGCCAATTCGGAGGAGCATTGTTCCATGGCCAAAGCCGGCGGGAACATCACCTCGCGATGGGCATGCCAACTCGGCAGTTTGGTTTTGGCCTTTTGCCGCGCCAGGATTTGTTGGACTGCCGCTTGCATGGGAATTTCTGGGTAGCGGTGTGCCTCGAGCATCAACTTGGCTGGATCCGAGTGGCGGTGCGCTTCCACAAAGTCGAAAAAAAAGGGCTTGGCAATCAGGCTAATACCTTCCATGAACAAATTTTCAAAAAAATATTGGGCAAAGGTATTGCACAAAACATAGGCACGCTGTACATTTGTGGCACGATTGAGGTGTATGCCTCGGCAAAGTGCGAGAATAGCTCAGCTGGTAGAGCGTCACCTTGCCAAGGTGAAGGTCGCGAGTTCGAACCTCGTTTCTTGCTCAGGTTATTAAAACTACAGGGGTTGAAAAACTTTTGTAGTTTTTTTTTACCTCAAATTCGCCGGGATGGTGGAACAGGTAGACACGCGGGACTTAAAATCCCGTGGCTGAAAAGCCGTGCGGGTTCGATTCCCGCTCCTGGTACCAAGTGATTTGCAAAAAAGATGATTGCCCCGGGATTGCTCAAATCCTCGGGGCAATTTGTTGATTGTCAGTGCGTAAGCCAAGTCTTTGATCGGCAAGGTTTTGTGGCTTGAAACAAAATATGATCGATTTTCCAGCCTAGGGTGCAAGACTAGCAAAGGTGTTCCAACTTTTATGGCTGGGGGCTATCGGTCAGCCATTGCTGCACTTGGGCCAACTCACTGGCCACCTCCATTCCCTGGAGGGCTTGCAACCGGGCCAATAAGTCTAGCAAAAATTGCCGGTGGGCCATGCTGCCAGGGTGCAACGGGCGATGGGCCAGCGCCGCCCGGATGGAGGCCCAATTGGCCAAAAATTCCTTGGCGGCTGGATCCAAATACGCATCGATAAATTTGGTGAAAACATAATCCACCGCTTGCGGAGTGGGGTGCAGCATGTCGGGAGCGTAGAACCGATAGTCGCGAAGGTCGTCAGTTACCAGTTCATAAGCCGGAAAGTAAGTGGTTTGGGCATGGGCTTCACACAAATAATGGCACGCCAAACGGAGGGCCGCTTTGCTCACTGCATTGAGGGGCAATGTGTCCTTGAGGTGGCGGACTGGGCTGACGGTGAGCACTACCCGCACCCCAGCGGGCAACCGGGCGAGCAACGGCCCCAATGATTGTTGGATTTCTTCCACGCCCAACAGCTTTTTCTCAAACCGGGCAGCGGGCATTTTGTGGCAATTGGCCACGGGCTGGCCGGTGGACTTGAGCACATACACCCAAGCTGTGCCCAAGGTGAGCACCAAACAGCGTGGGCCGGGGGAGTGGAGCCATGCACCCACTTGGGCCAGCCCCGCCCCAGCCCGCCGGCGCAGATCTGCCAGACTTGGCTCGGCAAAGGTAGCCGGGAGATCGTAATGAAAATGTAGGCCATCGCGCTGGGCAAAGCCGGGTTCGGACAAAGCCTGCCCAGCCAGGGCGCGGGTCAACAAGTTGGTCAATGTAAGCGGGTTGAACAGCGTGCCGAAAGGATTGACCAGTGCGGGCCACTTGGCTTGCCGAAGCCTTGCCCCCACTTCATCGGCAAAACAGGAGCCCAGCAGCAGGATCGGGGTTTCATGGCTCAGCAGGTGGGTGGCAGCCGGGAGGTGGATTTCAGTACGAAATTGCATGGATTTATGGAAGGCTTGGCTTTTTGGTGGACTGCCCAATCTTTGCTTTGGTCGTCAATATTGGGTCAGTTAGCTGGATAGATCATTCAAAACCAAGCTGATCAACTTGGACAATCTACTTAAAGTTAGGTTTATTTGGGGGCAATTGAGCGAGTTGACCGGCAAAAGCCCAGTTCACTCCGTTGGTAGTTTGTCTGGCAAAAAAACTGGGTAGCACCAACCGAACGGCCCAGCCCTTGCTGCGCTGCCAAATTCAGCCCGCTAGCCCGCGCAGCATGGTCTGCAATTTCAGCTCGGTCTCGTTCCATTCGCGTTCCGGCAGTGAGCCTTTGGTTACCCCCGCCCCTGCGTACAGCAGGGCGTGGCCATGCAGCAGTTGCATGCACCGCAAGTTAACGAAAATGGCAGTTTCATCGTTCATATTGACTGGGCCAAGGTAACCGCTGTACAATTGGCGATCATAGCCTTCGTGCTGCAAAATAAATTCTTGGGTAACGTCCTTGGGCATCCCGCAAACGGCCGAAGTGGGGTGTAATAGATCAAGCATCACCGAGCCGAGTTGGGGGAAGTTGATGGCGCGGGTGTCAACCGAAAACTCGGTGCTTAAATGGAGCACGTTGCCCGCCACCACCGTGCGGGGGCCCATCTCTTCATACTCCCGCACCCGGACTTTCTTGAAACAGTTGATGATATAACGGCTCACCAAGGCCTGTTCCTCAATCTCTTTCTGTCGCCACAGCACCTCGTCCAGATCAGTAATGTTGCCCTTGACCTGCGTGCCCGCCAAGGCCATAGTCCGAAAAATCCCTTGGGCATCCATCATGACCAGTTTTTCGGGCGATGCGCCCACCCATGTGCCAACACCAGGCAGGGACACCAGCGATACGAAAGCGGTGGGGTACGTTTGGCAAAGCCGATCAAAGCATTGGGCCAAATCAAAACCGGGGTCCAGTGCCACCGCTTTGCGCTTGGCCAGCACCACTTTCTGGAACTTTCCGGCTTGGATGGCCGCAACCCCGTCGGCCACCGCCTGCTCATAATGGGCGGGCGTGGTGCTCAGTTGGGCCAAATCGGTCGTAAAGTCAGTGTGGGGCAGGTGGTAATGGCGGTGAATGGGCCCTTGTTTGGGAAGTGCACCGTCCAAGGCTTGCACAAAAGTTTTCCGGTTGGGGTGCAGGAGGCCAGCCTTGGGTTCAGCGAAGTGGCTGCTGATCAGTTGTTTGGCATATTGCCATTGCCAATGATAATCGGCCCGGACAAACCAAGCCAAGCCATTGTCCACGAACGGAGCGGCCACAAACCCAGCGCCCCTATTTTCCAGATCAGGTGGCTGAAGTTGGCCCGAGCCGTCCAGATCCACCACCACATTGCGGATTTGGCTGTTGGGCAGTTGCCAAGCGGCAAATGCGCGCCGCTGCTGAGTGGCCACCGCCATCAAATGGCGGAGGAAGGGCAAAGGCGCTTTTAACCTGGCAGATTGGGAAATTTCTGAAGAGAGCTGGATTACCACAAATGGTCTGTTGTTCCAATTGTTTGAACGAGTTTTGAAAATAAATGTTCAGAATTGTGCCAATTAAAGGAGCAGCGAGGCGACCAATGATTGGCTTTGGATTTTCTTTTTCGGAAAAATCGGTTAGTTTTACCAAAAAAAGCACGATGTATCGAGTTCAGTCTTTTGTCCTTTTGCTGGTGGGTGCATGGTTGGGGGCGGCTTGTGGAAGTGGCCAAACTGGGGAAGTGACTTCGGGCAATGACACCGTGCCCACCAGTCGGTCACCCGCTCAGATCCGACCCCTGGTCAAGATCACCAACCCTGATTTTGCTGCTTTCGGCCAACAATTTCCGCTGGCCACGCTGCCATTGCGCACGGCCAATGATTCCAGCAGTGCCGTGGGATCGGGCTTGTTTGCCAGCCCGGCCGAAGCCAAAAAGTATTTTTTGCCAAACAGTGCTTGGATGGATCTGATGCAGGTATCGGCCTACCGCCGTTTGCCCGATTATGGCAATTTTGTGGCCCTCATTTTTGCCTCGGTGCAGCAGGAAAGCGGCGGGTTGCTCTTGTTGCTGGTCACCTACACGCCCGAAGGTAGGCCGGTGGCCGAGCTTATGCTCAAAGAAGATGCCGACAGTGGCGGCTTCAGGGCCTTTGCCCAAGATGCCGTTTTGGCCCCCAACATGCAGATCACGGTGACCCGCACGGCGATCACCTACGCTGGCGAGGGCGAAAACTACCAAGCATCGGCCAGTAAAACCACCACGAACCACTATCAGTTAATGCCCGACGGCACAATCGGAAAGTTGCCATGAAAAAAGTACACTACGCTTGGTGGGTACTGACGGCAGCATTTTTTATCTACTCGGTCAGTTGTATTGGCATTTCTACCTTGCCCAATATTGATGCGGAGCTGAAAAAGCAGCACGGCTGGACCCATGCCGAAGTATCTGGGCCATCCACTTTAATGTATTTTTTGATCAGTATTTGGGCTTTTTTTGCCGGAAGCCTATTGGATTGGGTAAAGCCCAAGTTAGTCGTCATGGTAGGCGGGGCCTGCTCAGTATTGGCCTTGTTGCTGTACTACCACGTGCAACAACTCTGGCACCTCTACGCTGTGTATGCAGTCTATTCAGTTGGAGTGGTGGCAACGGGGGTATTGCCGGGCATGTTTATCCTGAGCCGTTGGTTTGATCGCTATCGTGGTTTGGCGGCCGGTATTTTTATGACTGGCTCCAGTTTGAGCGGCATCGTGTTCCCCAAGTTGGCCGCTTACTGGACGCTCAACCACGACTGGCAAACCGCCGTACTGGGGTTGGCCGTGATTTCGGGGGTGCTGGTGGGTGCATCGCTCTTGCTGCTCCGCAACAGCCCCGAGGAGCTGGGCCTCCATGCCCTGGGAGACAAGTGGGAAGGGCGGCCCGCCGATGCACCCAAGCTCAGTTCCGATCGGCGCGATCACAGCTTTCGGCTGGTGCTGGTTTCGCCCGTGTTCTACCTGCTGTTGTTCGTCACTGCTGCCATGTGGTTCTGTATTTCCTCGTTGATGAGCCGCCACCTGCCGCTGTTCCTCAGTGATTTGCAGTTGGACATCAACGCCCGGGCCAATATTGGGGCCCTGTTTTTTGGGAGCAGTATCATTGGCAAAATCATGTTCGGCTTTTTGGGTGATAAATTTGACAAAACCAGCATCATGTTGTGTGCCGCAATTTGCATGGCCTTGGGTTCGGTCAGCCTGCGGATGTCGGTCCTGTCACCCGAAATTTTTCTGGTTGCCACGGCTATCATCTATGGCATCGGGTACAGTGGCATGTTCACCATGATCCAGTTGGTAGTGGCCGAATATTACTTGGGCCGCGACTATGGCAAAATCCTTGGGTTCATCACCACTGCCGACACCTTGGCGGGTTCGTTGGGCATTTTCTTGGTCGGACTGTTGCGCACCCGCTTGGGCAGCTATGAGCCCGCCTTTGATCTGATGCTTGCCCTGTGCATTGCGGCCGTTGGGGGGATTTTACTACTTCGCTATCTACGGCAATCAAAGCCCCCCGTTGCCACCCTGATCAGCCATTAATCCAACCAATATGCGCGATTTTTTCATTCATTGTTACCAAGAATTTGTGTTTAGCGTGGGCAATTTGCCGGCGGTAGTTGATTTTTACACTTCGTACATGGGCTGGGAGATTGTCCACCGAGGGCCTGTCCACCGCAATGTGCTCGGCGCGTGGGGGTTGCCCGCTGCATGCACGGCCAATGAAGCCTTGATCCGGTTGCCGGGCGCGATCAACGGCCAGCTTCGGTTGATCCAATTTCAGGGGGCTGCCCAGCGTTACATCCGCTCGGGCGGCAAAGCCTGGGATCCCGGTGGGTTCATGGACATCGACTTGCGGGTGGAGGACATCGACCAAGTGTACAACGACTTGCGCGAAATGGGCTGGCACGGGGTGAGCGATCCGGTAGAGATGCGCACGGGGCCGTTCCACTTGCGCGAACTGCTCATCAAGGGGCATGACGAGATCATGATCGCTTTCGTCCATCGCCTGGATCCGCCCCAGCCAGTGATGGCCGGTGGCAAAAATATCGTGAGCAATGTTTACCTTTCGGCCATGATAGTGCGCGATTTGGCCCGTTCCAAGCATTTTTTTGTGAACCAATTGGGTTTCCGGGCAATGAACGAAATGCCACTGGCCCTCGATGGCGACAATATGTTTGGCCTGCCGCGCAACATCATCGCAAAGACACCGATTGAACTGATCATTCTTTCGCCCAATGAATCCCGGGACACCATGCTGGACATTATCTGGCTGGGCGGGATCGAGGGCGACGATCATTCGGCCCACGCGGTGCCCCCCAACCGGGGCGTGCTGATGTGCCGTTTCCCGGTGGACAATTTGGTGGCCTATCATGATTTTGTGCTGGCCAATGGAGTAGTGCCCGTGGTGCCGCTGGGCCACCAAACCCTCGCTCCCAATGGCGATGTCCGCTTGTTCGCTGTCCAGTCGCCGGATGGGGCTTGGCTGGAATTTTTTGAGCCGGTCTAATAAGATAACAGCAAATCCCGTCCGGGGCTGAATTGGCCAGTTTGCCGCGAACGGGCCATTTTGGCCAAACAAAAACCCCTTTTGGCCGTAGCCGAAAGGGGTTTTTTGTTCAACAAAATAAAGATTAGATATGGTTGTTGATCAGTTTGGCCAAGTTGCTTTTGGAAGTAACGCCTACTTGCTTTTCTACCACCTTGCCGCCTTTGAACACCAACAAGGTGGGGATGTTGCGCACCCCATATTCTACCGAAAGATTGGGATTGCTGTCCACATCTACTTTGCAGATCACCGCTTTGCCAGCAAACTCACCCGCCAACTCTTCCACAATGGGGCCGATCATTTTACATGGGCCGCACCATTCAGCCCAAAAATCAACCAGCACGGGTTGGTCAGTGGCGATCAGTTCGCTAAAATTGCTATCGGTGATTTCAATTGCTTTCGCCATGATAAATATAATTGTTTTAAATTTTGAAGTGATAACATTGAAGTAACTAAACCAGTTGCCAAAAGGTTCGGGCACCCGCATTTTTTCTGGTCAAGTCAGGCTCAACAGCCGCCAGCCCGCGCACAGCAGCAGCAGCAGCAGGGCAAACGGGGTGAGGTATTTCCAGCAGAGGGTCATGAGCTGATCCATGCGCAGGCGGGGGTAAGTCCAGCGGATCCACATTTGCACCCCCACCAGTAGTAGGGCCTTGCCCAGCAGCCAGCCAGCCCCCAGCAAATGGCCGCTCCAAGTGCCGGGCGTGCCCCCCGTCCATTCGGCCAGCCGGACTGGCCCCAAGTTGGGCAGGGGTGTGTTCCAGCCCCCGAAGAACAGAATGGCCGATAACAAGCTGACCATGAGCATCATACCGTATTCGCCCACCATGAGCAAGGCCCAGCGCATCCCCGAATATTCGGTCTGGTAACCGGCCACCAGTTCCGATTCCGCCTCGGGCAGGTCGAACGGGGCACGGTTGCACTCGGCCAAGGTGGCAATGAAAAAGATGACAAAAACGGGCAACAAAATCGGCGCACGGATGATGTTCCACGTCAAAATGCCCCCCACATCGGTCACATCGAGGCCCAAGGCCCGGATGCCAAACAGGTAATTGGTGGCCTGGGGATCCAGTTGTCGCCACCAGATGCCCTGTTGGTAGCTCATTTCCTGCAAGTTGAGCGTTGCGCACACGAGGGTGACGCACACGACCGCGAGGCCCAGCGGCACTTCGTAGGACACGATCTGGGCCACCGCCCGGATCGCCCCGTAGAGGGCATATTTGTTGTTGGCCCCCCAGCCCGCCATGATCAGCCCCAATACATCGACCGACACCACCGACAACAGGGCAAAAATGCCCGTTTGGGTGCTGGCCGCTTGCACATCGGCATTGAGGGGGATGAACGCAAAACTGGTGAGGATGGCGGCAAAGACGACAAACGGTGCTCCGAGGAACAGCCACCGATCTGCCTGTGCGGGCGCAATGTCCTCTTTCTGGAGCAGTTTCACCACATCGGCCAAGGTTTGCAAAGCCCCAAACTTGCCCGTTTCCATTGGCCCGAGGCGATCTTGGATAAAGGCGGACACCTTGCGTTCCACGTAAATGGCAGCCAAAGTGTAGGTCAGGACAAACGCCAAAAAGAACAAAAAAGGGAACATCGGCTGGATTTGGGGCAAGTTTACAAAAAATAGAAGGAAAATTGCGCTTTGATCCGCGCGGCGCTTGTTTTTCCGGGCCAGCGGTGCACTGACCAACATTTTTTGTCCCAAGGCTTTTTTTGTGCCCAAATCAAATTGGATTGTCAATAATCCCAAAGCAACTCATTGAAAATCAAGAAAATAAATCCCGCTAATCGCTTAAATCAGTTTAATTTGTTGTAGCCATGCCAATGTCATCCTCAAGCCCCCAACTCCGCCCCGCGACCTTGGCCGATGTGCCGCTGCTGTTGCGTTTGGGCATCGATACGTTTAAGGGGGCATTTGCTGCCCAGAATACCACCAGCGACATGGCGGTGTACCTCCAGCAGACTTTTACCGAGGCGCAAGTGGCGGCGGAAGTGGCCCATTCGGCCAACCAGTTTTACCTCCTGACCGATCAACAGGGGGAAGTGGCGGGCTATTGCAAGCTCAATTTCCACCAGCAGCCCGAAAAAATGCCCAATGCCAACCTGATGAAAATTTCGCGGTTTTACCTCTTGCAAACCCATGTGGGCCAGCGGGGACTGGCCCAGGCCATGATGGACTTTGTGCTGGACATGGGCCGGCGGCGGCACTGTTCCGGGGCGTGGCTCACTGTGTGGCAGCAAAACCCCCGGGCCGTCCGGTTTTACGAAAAAAATGGGTTTGCTACCTTCGGCGTGACCCATTTTACACTGGGCGAAACCGTGCAGGACGATTTTATGATGGTCAAACTGTTTTGAAAACCGGGTGGGTTTTGGCTTTATCGGATTGATTTTGTAACATTGTATTTATTCTTTAAAACACGCTGGTTCGCGTTGTCAATCTCCCACCCACCATGCACTTTCAGGAAAGCGACACCGACCTTGATCTTTTGATCCGCAAGATGCAGGCCGAGCGGATATTCAATAGCGAAAATCTTTTAGATATGCAGAAATCAGACTTGACCCCCATTATTAATGACCTTTATCTGCACGATTACAGGTTCTATTACAAGTATTTTGACAAACTGCCCAATGTTTATGTAGTGGCCGAACTGGAATTGGAGAAAGCGATTGCCTTCTTTCAAACAACTTACCGAGACCAGATCCACGAGGTATTTTATAAAAAAGAGCTAAACCGGAAGAAAAGGATTTACGAATACTCCGAGATTTTTTTCATTTTGAAAAATGACACCATGGTATCGTTCAACGAGGGTTTTGTTTGCCGGGTAATGAACCACCAGCAAGATTCAGCCCTTTTTGAGCCGATTGTGGCCCAGTTGAAACCTTTCAAGATCAAGCGGCGCAAGAAGCCCAACGAGATCAACCTGATCACCATCTCCAACGGGGGGCTGGATCTGAGCCGGATCGATATCAACCGCACCAAATTGGATATTGAAAAAAACTACAACCCTGATTTTCAAGAAGTCCACCAAATCATTTATGACCGGCTGAACAAAAAGAACGACAAGGGAATAGTGCTGCTCCACGGCGTACCGGGCACGGGCAAAACCACCTACCTGCGCTACCTCATTGGCCTGTTGAAAAAACCGATGCTGTTTGTGCCGCCCAACATTGCGGCCAACATGGCCAATCCCGATTTCATCAATATTTTGGTGGACAACTCCAACTCGGTGCTCATCATCGAGGATGCGGAAAACATCATCATGGATCGGGGCCAGCGGGCCAGCTCTGCCGTGTCGACGCTGCTCAACATCTCCGACGGCCTGCTCTCCGATTGCCTCAATATCCAGATCATTTGTACGTTCAACATGCCCATCGCCCATATTGACGAAGCATTGCTCCGCAAAGGCCGCTTGATTGCCAAGTACGAGTTTAAGGAACTGAGCGTGGACAAGGCCCAAACCCTGTCCGATTCCCTGGGTTTTGGCACCAAGATCACCAAGCCCGTGACTTTGAGCGACATTTACAACCAAGAACACCCCGATTTCCGCGAGGAGAAGAACAAGATTGGGTTCTAGCCCTTGGCCAGTTTGGGCTTCAGCCCAAACAGCAAACGGGTGAGGGCAGTGCGCCTCACCACCCCTTCGTACAAAGCCCAACTGATGAGCAGCATCCCAACGGCGATGAACCAGAATTTCGTGTTCAGCCCCCAAGGCTGGCCGACCACCCAATAGCCGAGGGGCAGCATCACGCTTTGGTGCAAGATATAGAACGGATAAACCGCTTCGTTGACGTAGCGCAGAAAAGGGTTGGTAAAATTCAGGTAATGTAGCGCATACCCACAAATGGCCAAGATCCAGCACCAACTGTTCAGGGCTTTGAGGCTCCGGTACGTCCAAAAAGCCCAGCCATACGCGGGGGCCTGATCGGTGGGGGGCATCCACCCAAAGCCGGGCACTTCGCGGTTGGGGAACCAAAAGAAAACGTACAGGGCCGTTACCAGCAGCAAGCCCAGCCACAGGGAAACCTTGCGCCGTTGTTGCAAAAAATAAAGGACTTGGGGACTGGACAGCAAGGCAAAACCAAGCAGGAAAATGCTGAAATACGTGGCATGGCTGTGCCAGTCGGCCACCAAGCCGTGGTTGGTCTCAAACGAGGGCTCGAGCCAAATGAGCGACAGCCAGCCGGGGAGGCAAAGCCAATACAGGCGCGTACCCTTGGTGATAAAACCAGTAAACTTGGCCAGCCAATGCTTGCCCCGTTCGGTTTGGAAGAAGGTGCATATTGGCAGGGCCAGCAATGAGTAGCAGAACAAATAGATCACAAACCAGAGATGGTGCCAGCTCAGGCTGCCGCCCTCAGGGTAGGGGATTAGCTGGAAAACGGAGGGGTACCAGTCCCAGTAACTGCCCGAAAATTGGCGGTTGGCGAGCCGCTCGACGTAGATCTGCGGGGGCACGACCACCAACATCCCAAATACCAGCGGCAAGAACAACCGGAGGGTGCGCTCCTTGGCAAATTGCCCGCCCGAGCGCCGCCCAAGGGCAAACCACACGCCCGCCCCCGAGATGAAGAATAGCAAAGAAAGTCGCCATTGGTTCAAAAACAGCATCCAAAGTTCGGTGTAGGTGCTGGTTTCGGGATTTTTTAGGTGGAAATCCCACGTGACAAAGAACATGCCCGTGTGGTAGAAAAGGAGCAAGCTAAAAGCCAAGACCCGGACCCAGTCCAGCCCATATTGCCGTGGCGGTGGCGGCATTGCGTTGTTGGTAGTCATCGTAGGGTTGGCTCGGTGCCCGGCCCAATTGCCAGACAGTGGGGCAAACTTAGGCAAAACCACTCCCATGAAAGATAATTCCGATAAATTAGCACGCCTGATTTATCGGCCCGCACAATTGGGTGGAAATTGGCCCCGCCCAAGTTGGATTTTGGGCCAAATGATCAAGAACTCTGGACTTCCCCGGTCACCCACGGTTGAGCGCGGTGGCAAAAAGCGGTTTACGTGCGGACACGCCCCGGCCTTGGTTCCTAGCAATCCCATTGGCCAAGAGGTAGCTGTGATGGTGTGGCCACTGCCCCACGGTAAGCAGTGCGGCCCCAAAAAATAAGTGGCGTGCCGATTGATTGCAATCAATAATTAGGTATCTTTACAGTAATTAATGATTGAACCTGATATGCATGGCCCTCTCCGAAGCTACGTTGACGTTGTGGAACAACCTAAACCAGACCGCCGCTGACATTCCCCTGATTTCGGGGGGCATCAGTGCGGGGTTTCCCTCTCCAGCGACCGACTTTATCGATCTGACCATCGATCTGAACCGGCACCTGATCAAGCACCCGGCAGCCACTTTTTTTGCCCGGGTTTCGGGAAGTTCCATGCAAGATGCCGGCATTGGCGATGGCGATCTGCTCATCATCGACAAAGGGCTGGAAGCCACCAATGGCAGGGTGGCCGTTTGTTATTTGGATGGCGAGTTTACCCTCAAGCGCATCCACGCCGACAGGACCGGCTGCTGGCTGCTGCCCGCCAACCCCGATTACCCGCCCATCCGGGTGACGGACGAAAACGAGTTCCTGATCTGGGGCATCATCACCTATGTTATCAAAGCCGTATGATGTTCGCCCTGGTTGACTGCAACAATTTCTACGCCTCGTGCGAGCGCGTGTTCCGGCCCGATCTCAACGGCCAGCCCGTGGTGGTGCTGTCCAACAACGACGGGTGTGTGATCGCCCGCAGCAACGAGGCCAAGGAAGCGGGCATCCCCATGGGTGCGCCCGCTTTTAAATACGCCCCCATTTTTGCCAGTAAAGGAATCAAGGTGTTCTCGGCCAACTTTGCGCTCTACGGTGACATGAGCCAGCGCGTGATGTCGTTGCTCCAGGAGTTTGCCCCGGACCTGGAAATCTACAGCATCGACGAGGCCTTCCTCCAGTTGACCGATCTGGGCGGGGTGGATTTGCCCCAGTATGCCGCGCAGATGCGGCGGCGCGTCACCAAATGCACGGGCATCCCGATCAGCATTGGGCTGGCCCCCACCAAAGCACTGGCCAAGGTGGCCAACCGGATCGCCAAGAAATTTGCCGAGCGGACAGCCAATGTCCACGTGATCGACTCCGAGGCCAAGCGGATCAAGGCATTGCAGTGGCTCAAAGTCGGGGATGTGTGGGGCATTGGCCGCCAGCACGTGAAGCGGCTGCAAGCGGCGGGCATCGGCACGGCCTACGATTTTTCCCTGATGGATCCTGGGTGGGTCAAAAAACACATGGGGGTGGTGGGGGTGCGGCTCCAGCGCGATTTGCAGGGGATTCCCACCTTGGGCCTGGCCCAAGCCCAAGCCAAGAAAAACATTGCCATTACCCGTTCGTTTGAGGAAAACTACACCCGCTTGGCCGAGGTGCAAGAGCGGGTGACCACGTTTGCGGTGGCTTGCGCGGAGAAACTGCGCCGGCAAGGGGCCTGCTGCAATGCCCTCATGGTCTTTGTGCGGACCAACCGCCACCGGGGCGATCTGGCCCAATACGGTAATTCGGCGGTGATCCAACTGCCGTTCCCCACCAACTCGGGCATTGAACTGGCCAAATTTGCCACCGGGGCACTGAAGGGCATTTTTCGGGAAGGGTACGCTTACAAAAAAGCCGGAGTGATCGCCATGGGCTTTACCCCCGCCACCGATGCCCAGCTCAACCTGTTTGCCGATAGCGATCCGCGCCATGTCGCCCTGATGAAGGCCGTGGACGGGCTAAATGCCTCTTTTGGCCAGCAAAAAGTGCGCTTGGCCTCCCAAGATGCCGGACGGGTGTGGAAAATGAAACAAGAGCGGTTGTCGCCCCGGTACACCACCCGGCTCGAGGAAATCATCCAAGTGAAAGTCTGAGGCCGGGATCGCTGCCGCTGGGCCAGCGACCGAAAACGAAGGGAAGAAATGCGTTGTCCCATTTCTGGCTTACTTTTAGCCCTTCAGCCGCCAAACCGAGTGAGAAACTGGGCGCAACCAGTCGTTGGGCCGGGGTGCGGCTGCTCAATTTAGCCCATTTTACATGTCCAAGCTCAAATTATCTACTGCCACTGCCGTGGTGGTGGCCAACATGGTGGGCACGGGGGTGTTCACCAGTCTGGGTTTCCAGGTGGCCGAAATCCCGTCGGTGTTTGCCCTGCTCATGCTCTGGGTGGTGGGTGGGGTGATCGCGCTTTGCGGGGCACTTACCTACGCTGAGCTGGCCACGGCCCTGCCCCGATCCGGGGGCGAATACCACTTTTTGTCCCAAATCTACCACCCCTCCCTTGGTTTCATGGCGGGCTGGGTGTCGGCTTCAGTGGGTTTTGCCGCTCCCACGGCACTGGCGGCCATGGCTCTGGGCAAATACTTGGGCACTGTATTCCCTGATTTGCCCGAAGTGCACGTAGCAGCGGTGGCGGTGTTGGTGGTCACGGCAGTGCACGCCTACAGCGTGGTGTGGGGCAGTCGTTTCCACAATTTCTTTACGTTGCTCAAGGTGCTCTTGATCTTGGCTTTTCTGGGGGCGGCCTTCTTTGTGCCGGTTCCGCAGGCCCTTTCGCTGTGGCCCCAGGCCCGAGATTGGGCTTGGCTGGCACACCCGGCTTTTGCGGTGTCACTCATTTATGTGTCCTACGCCTACACCGGCTGGAACGCCGCCGCCTATCTCACGGGCGATCTGGCGCACCCCACCCGGGACTTGCCCCGCGCCCTGTTGCTGGGCACGCTGCTGGTCACCATCCTGTATGTACTGTTGAACTTCGTGTTCCTCTACGTGGTGTCCCTGCCCGATCTGAGCGGCCAAGTGGAAGTGGGTTTTTTGGCGGCCAAGGGCTTGATGGGCCTGCGGGGAGCCGAGGTGATGTCGGTGCTGATCGCTCTGCTGCTCGTTTCCACCATCAGTGCCATGGTGTTCATCGGCCCGCGCATTGTGCGGCGCATGGGCGAGGATTTCCCGGGCCTGCAATGGTTGGCCCGGACCAATGCCCGCGACATTCCCGTGGCCGGGCTGCTTTTCCAGACCTTTTTGACCTTGGTGCTCATCTACTCGTCCACGTTCGGGCAAGTGCTGGCCTATGCAGCCGTGGCCCTGATTGCCATTTCTTCGCTCACCGTGCTGGGGGTATATGTGCTGCGTTATCGCCAGCCTGATTTACCGCGCCCCTACCGCACGTGGGGCTATCCGTTCACCCCCGCCATTTTCTTGTTGCTCAACGGCTGGACCCTCGCCTATGTGGCCCTGAACCAGCCACAGGAGACGTTGGTCGGTTGTGGTATCATGGTCATGGGGCTGGCACTCTACGGGCTACAGAAAAAACTGGGCTAAATGCGCCACCTGATGCCGCCCCGTTTGGACAAAAATGACAAAGTTGGGGGGCAGCCGACCGACGCGCCCGAGACGTGATTGGCCAACCGCCCCCGAACCCAAGGACAGCGAAATGCAAAACAACCTTGTAAAACCTTACCCTACTGTTTCAAGAACCGCTTGACCGATTTTTGTCCGTTCAAATAGGTCTCCACCAAGTACAAGCCCGCTTTCAACTGGCCGACATCGAGCGAAGTGCGCAACAATGCCCCGGCCTTTTTGAATTGGTGCTGGGCCATCTCCTGCCCCCACATGTCCATGATCCGGACTTGGACATCGCCTTGCTCACTGCCCGCGAGGCGGACTTGCAACTGGCCGCTGCCCGAGGGATTGGGGTAATAATGCACCAGATTGTCCAAAGAACCGGCCAAACGGCCCTCTTGACGACCCGTACCAAGCTCTAACTGGCGGCACAACAATACGAAACGATCGGCCCGGCGGGCAATTTGGCTGGTAAACTTGTAAGCCCCTTGGCGCAGGTTGTGGTAGATCTCCAGTTGGCTGTCATACAGCAGCACCTCGATGCCCGGGCTGATCTGCACGTCGGCACTGACGGTGTATTGACCGGCCAGCCCGGCCCGGAAACCCAAGTCCACTTCACTGCTGCCATCGATCGGGGGCAGGGCCTGGATGCCCAGTGCCGTTTGGCCATCGTGCAGGGAATAGAACGCAATGCGCGGGCTGCCTTCCATTTTCAACCCGTCGTAGCCGTGATCCAGGCCCTGGGTATAATTTGACCGGAAAGTGATCAGGGTGCTGTTGCGGTCTTCTTGTGGGCCAGTGAGTTTGAGGCGCACGTTGGCGGGCTGCTCCAGGTTTTCGGGCCGGAAAAAACGGTTGTTGGGCACGGTAGATCCGTTGGCAAAAACCCGCATTTCATTGGTGAAGAAAATATCGTTCCCATTGGCGTTGGTATTGATAAAAAAGCCCTGCGCGGCCGGAATGTACGTATTGCCACTGGTGGCGAAGCCGTCGTCGGCCCCGCCCGGCCCGATGATGTACTGGGCCGACCGATCGCTCACATCACAGCCCGCCAAGGTACAAACGGTGTAGTCGTTGGTGTTGCCAGCGTCCACCCGGTTGGAGAAATTGGCCCCATCGTCCTGCCACAAATAGATGCCAGTGTTGGCCACCAGTTTGCTCAGGTTGGCTGCGGTCACCCCGTTGGCAATGTCAGAGAAATTGAAGAAGCGCTCCAGCGAAATGGCCGAGGGGAAGGGATTGCCGATCAGGTTGAACCCGTTCCAACCAGCGGTAGCCACGGCATTGCCCCGGCTGGTCGTGTAGCGGAGGGGGAAGCCCCGGCCCGCATTGTGAAAACTGCCACTAAAAAGGGCTTGGTCCGACCCGGCAACGGCATAGCCCCGGGCGGTTTCCATCACTTCGGCATTGCCCACAAATTGCCACAGGCTGTTGTATTCGTTGTAACCGCCCAAATTGTTGACATATTGGTATTTGAACATCGCTTTGGCGTCGCCGGGGGCGTTGTTGGGCAGGCGGTAAGGATTGGGAAAAACCGCATTGGCCACAGCATTGCGCACGGGCGAGGCCCAGTAATTGTACCCAAAAAAAGTATTGGGGTGGACAATGTGGACGCTGGTACCGGCGTTTAGGGCGTTGGTCTTGGTCAAACTGCCCCGGGCATTTTCCAGGACGGCAGCGTTGATGACCGGGTTGGTGCTTTCTGGCTGCAAGCCGCCGCAGGGCGCTTGGGACAGGGCGGACCGGTTGGTCAACCTGATAAAACTGGCCGTTGATGGGGCCAGTGCCGTTACCACGCCGCCCAAGAGCAAGGTGGCCCCGTCGGCAATATTGAGCGTGGAACGGGTGAGCGCGGCGCCGAGCGACAACAGGTTTGGGCTGCTCTGGGTAAATTGATTGCCAAAGGAAATGGAATACAGGTTGGCCGAGCCGCTGGGCAGGGTCGGGAAAGTGGGGATGTTGGTTTCGGGCACGCCCAGCGCGTTGGCTGTTACCCGGTAAGGGATGATGACGGTCTGGTTGGGCCCGGGCACCCCGCCCGTGCGGAAGCGGCCAGTTTCTGCGCCCCAGACAGAGCCGTCGCGGGTGGCCAAAGTGGGGAAAGCGGGTGGGGTGGGGCTGGTGGTGGCCGTCCAGTTTTCGGCATCGTTCCAGTCGCTGTTTTTGCGGCCCGTCCACACGGTCACGCGGCCCTCCCGGAACAGATAATCGGCTTCGCAGGCATTGATGGCCCGGCCAAACACCCGGGCTTCGGCCATCCGGCCATTGAAGGGATAATGATCGGCGGCAATGTTGGCGGGGATCAAGGGATCCGATAGCGCCCGGCCAATGCCCCACTCCCAAAAGTTGGCTCCTGCGCCAGTGGGGTAAGCGGGCAAGTCGGTCGGCCCAATGTTGAGGGCCTCGGTGATTTCGGGTGGGCTGAGGGCGGTGAGGGTGGGACTAACGGGGCTGCCATCTGCCAAGTTGGCAGCTAGTTCGCCATTCAAGTACATTCTGACCGTGGTGTTGGCCCCATCGCGTTGCCAGGTCACCACCACGTGATTCCAAGAATTGTCCGGTAAGTTGGTGGCAGTGCGGGGCAGGGCCGCCAAAATCCGGGACGCACGGGCCGGACCCCCAAAACAAAAGACCAGGCCCGGCGTATTGGTGTCGCCGATGCTGTGGTCAAAGCCCAACTGCACAGCGTTGGAGTTGGCCGTACTTTGGAACGGAACACCGTTGTTGATCATCGTCTCGACGTAGGTTTTGCCAGTGGCTTTGGCCCAGCTGGCCCGATAGGCCCAAATGGCCAGCGTGCCCGATTCGGGGAATGCATAACCCACCGGGCTCCCGGCGTTTAGGATGTCAATTTGGCGGATTTGCACATAATTGTCGCGCCCTTCGTCCGCTTGTCCGTCGGCGGTGCTGGTATTGATAAATTGCAGGGCGTTGTCATTGTTGGGCGGGGTGAAGTCCAAGAAACGATCCTGGGCCTTGGCCAGCAGGCCGATGCCGAGCGACAAGTTGTTGTTGGCCACAAAGGCCGCATCTTGCCGCCAAGGGAACAGCGCCGCCGGCGCGCCGGGGATGCCGAAAGTGGGCGTGGTGGTGGTGGCGGCCGCTGCATTGGCCAGCGACCACAGGGGATAGTAGAAGTGGAGATTGTCGGTGGGCCTGACTTGGGCAGTGGCCAAAGTGGCGCACGCACTTAACAAGAGCAAGCTTGGCAGTTTGCGTTTCATGAGCGTATGTAGTTTGGTGTAGAAAATGTTTAGTGTGGGGTAGCACCCCGTAGTCGCCCCAGTTTAAAGCAGAAAAAAGTGGGCCATTTTTGTATTTTTTTTCAGAAAAATAGTATTTAAACGAAGTGCGAACCAAGTAACCCACCCGCCCATGACTACAGAGGGCTGCCCGCAATGGCGAACCCGAGGCCAAGTCCGATCTGATGGCTGATATTAAATTTGGGGCACTCGTTTTTTCCTTGGCCACCTTCATTATCTAAAGCAGTTGATGAGGGGCAGCGAGCAAAAGCCCGGGCACGCAAGGATTAATTGACAAATTTGGATGTTTTGGCGAAAGGGCTTAATTTACCGACCGTTCCGGTAATATTTATTGGCAGGCCGGTTTGGTTCATGGAAGAACGCAAGTGCATGGGTAAACTTGAACGGGCAGCCGGAAATAAACAAAATGGTGCTTATGGTTTATTCCGATAATTGGTGTTTGTCGGAATGGGCGCAAATTATTGGTAAATAGACGCAAGGGTTGCGTTTATTGGAATGTTGCTTACACCCAACGAAGACTTCAACAAACTTAAAAATAAATCAAAAAATGACAACCTCAATAATCATTACAATATGCCTTTTACTACTGCTGGCTCATGTTTTCAATATAAGCTCGTTAAAGACAAAAATTCCATTAGTAATATTATTACTTATTGTTGGTTGGGCTGTCAAATAAGGAACGAGGACTTTTCAAATATTAGTGCCAGATTTGACACCAATATTACCAATACTCGGCACAGTGGGGTTAATACTTATTGTACTCGAAGGTTCATTGGAACTGGAACTTAACAAGTCAAAATTTCCATTCATTGGCAAAACAACTCTTATTGCTGTTATACCAATGTTACTTTTTAGTTTTGGGCTTGCATTTGCATTTCAATATTTTGCTAATATCTCTTTTCAAGGTAGGTCTTGCAAATGCGATCCCTTTTGGCATAATAAGCAGTGCTATTGCCATTCCCAGTGCTCAAAACCTATGTTCAAAGGACAGAGAATTTGTGACCTATGAAAGTAGTTTGTCAGACATTTTTGGTGTAATATTTTTCAACTTTATTACCCGTAACGATAATATTGGCACTCAATCGATCGGATGTTTTATTTTAGAATTATGTATTATTCTAATCGTAACCGTTGTCGCAACACTTGGTCTTGCATTCTTGTTGAGCAAAATAAAACATCACATAAAATTTATTCCAATTATTTTAATGATGGTGTTGATTTACGCTGTTGCAAAAGTTTATCATTTGCCAGCATTAATTTTCATACTACTTTTTGACATTTTTCTTGGTAATCTTGACGAATTAAAAGCCAATAAATTTATTCAAAAGCTTCCGCCCAATGTTTTAAACAAGGAAGTCCACAAGTTTAAAGAACTAACAATTGAAATCGCTTTCTTAGGAAGAACACTGTTTTTTCTTTTATTCGGTTACTTGATTGAGGTAAAAGAATTATTAAATACCGAAACAATAACGTGGGCTTTGGGTATTTGTTCATGAATTTACGCTCTTCGGTTTATAATGCTAAAGTCATTTAAGCTAAATATAAAACCTTTGCTCTACATTGCCCCAAGGGGTTTGATAACAATATTACTTTTTATGACAACACCTGCAAGCCAATCGACTGATTTGGCTAATAAATCATTGGTTATATGGGTTGTGATTTTGACATCTTTGATAATGATGGTCGGATTTATGACTAATAAAAAACCTACTGATAATAATAAGCTCTAGCTGTTTTCAATAGGTCCATTCTCCGTGGCTTATTGGTAAACGATTTAGTTCTTCTTTGTAAAACTTCCATTGTGGCATATACTTTTCCATCAAAGTCAGGAAGCGGTCGTTGTGATGTCGTTCTAATAAATGTATCATTTCGTGAACGATAATATATTCCAAACAATGTAAAGGTTTTTTGGCAAGTTCAAGGTTTATCCAAATACGTTTTTTTTCAATATTGCAAGTTCCCCATTTGGTTTTCATTTGTTTCACTTGCCAATTAGTCACAGTAACGCCTATTTGTTCTTCCCACTTTTCTATGATAGGTTGAATGAGTTTTTTTAACTCTGTCCGATACCATTCGTTCATAATACTTTGCCTTTGTTCGGTTGTGCTTTCTGGTCTTACATACAAGTCAATATAGGTTTTGGTTTTGAATATAACTTTGGGTGGTGCGTCCTCTTCTGTTATTCGGAGCAGGTAGCGTTTGCCAAGAAAATAGTGGCTTTCTCTTTCTTTGTATTGTCTGGGTGCTTGTCGGTCTTGTGCCAAAAAATTTCGTTGATGTTTTCTTAGCCAAGCAATTTTTGAAATCGCAAAAAGCCGTATTGTTTCCTCTGGCGTTGCAGTAGGGACAGCCAAACGGATCCGCCCTGTGGGTGGATATACTGCCAAGTGCATATTTTTGATGTCTTTGCGTATCAAATCAATGCTCAAATCTCCAATTTTTAATTCTTCTTGTATCATTTGTAATTTTGTTGATTTTTGATAACTGCAAAAATGTCTTCTAATTTTTCAGATTTTCCATGCTTTTCCAAAATAGGTTTTACTACTTTGTTTTTCAAATGTTTTTCTTTGGACAGCGTTCCTTCCCAATCATCGTGTTTACCATAAATAACCGCATTATCTAAGGCAACTGTCAAGTCCTCGTCTTTGTCTAAGTTATCATACAAGGCTCGTTTGGCTTTAGTATTGATGCTCGAAGGATATGCATTACTTGTTTCGGGCTTCTTTACTTTTACCGCTAGCTCAACTATTTCCTCCAAATATTTCTCATATTCAGCGGCTTCTTCGTTGCGTAGTTTGATTAATTCATCCAGCAATACACTCATCTTTTCATAATAAATCGGGTTAGTTGGGCTTTCTTCAATGATAACTTTCCGCAAATTATTTTCAATGGTTTCTGCCATTGCTTGTTTGCTTTTCTTAATGTTGTCGGGTAATTTGTCCAATGCTCCTTTGCCGTCTTTTACCAACAAATCTACCAAACTAATTTCATCGAACGCTGATATTTTTCGGCTTTCCTCCGCTCCAATGTAGCTATCAATCAAATGTCGCATGGCTGGCTCAAATTGTTTCAAATCAACCCAGTCACCGCTTGCCAATTGAATTTCTTTGCGAACACTTTCAAAATGCTTCAAATCATTTTTAATATTTTCAATTTCTTTTGGCTTATAACCTGCTTCTTCCATTTCATCGGCAATGTTGGCATAAGCACGAATAAGCGAAACAACGGCTTTGTACAAGGCTACTCGTTTGGGTTCGCTGTCTTTTAAATCCTCTGTCAACTGTGAATTTCCACAGAAATATGCAATGTATTGTAGTGTGCCTTTGGGCGGAGCCACAGGTTCGCACAAGGCTTTGATGGTCTCTAAAGCATCATCCAATCGTTCTTTGCCTTTTGCCAAACGGTCGCTTAATAAACCTTCTACATCTGCCTTGTCATAATCTTCAAAGGCTTTGGAAGTAAAATCATTGTAAGCATTTTCCAAACTGCCAAACAAATCTTTGTAGTCAATGATATAACCGTAATCTTTATCGTCTCCATCCAAACGGTTTACCCGGCAAATTGCCTGAAACAATCCGTGGTCTTTCATGCTTTTGTCAATGTACAAAAAAGTAGCACTTGGTGCATCAAAACCTGTGAGTAATTTATCAACTACAATTAACAATTTCATTTGTGATGGCTCATCAGTGAAACGCTTTTTGGCTTCGTCTTCAAAATCTTCTGACGTTTTGCCGTTGAGCATTTTTTGATAAATGTCATACTGCATTAGTTTTTCGGTGTAACCTTCGCCTTCTCCTTTAATATCGGCATAGGTTGGGGCAAAGGAAGTAACAATGGCACATTTTTTAAAACCTGCATCTTGAAATAATTGATAATAACGACAAGCATTGTAAATACTGCCTGACACCAAAATAGCATTGCCTCTGCCGTTTTGCAGGCGTTCACGGGTTTCCATATCCAACAAAATATCGGCAACAATTTTCTGTAAGCGACCAACAGAACTGAACACTTTTTTCATTGTTCCCCATTTCTGTTTGAGTTCGGTTTTTGCAAAGTCTGTTAAGCCTTTGGTTTTGCTATCAAACCAAGTATCAATTTTATCTAAGGAAGTAATTTTTTGCTCAATATCTCGCGCTTCATATCGCAAATCCAATACTACGCCATCTTTTACGCCTTCATCAAATTTGTAAGTGTGTATGTATTTGCCAAATATTTCAATGCTTTTTTGTTTGTCAGCTTGCATCAAAGGTGTTCCTGTGAAACCAATAAACAATGCTTTTTCGCCTAAAAGTTGTCGCATTGCTTTGTTCAAATCTCCACTTTGTGTTCTATGACATTCATCGACAAACACATAAAAAGCGCCTTTGGGTTTAAAGCCCTTGGGCAACGCGTTTTTTAGTTCTGCCAAATAGCTGTCGTAATCTTTGGTTTTATCGCCACCTTCTTCTTTGTTGCCAAATTTGTGAATGAGTGAACACATCAACCAAGGGGTGGTAGCATTTAGTTTTTCAATTAAATCGGTTCCGCTTTTTGTTCTTACAATTTGCTCACCTACACCATCAAATACCTTCTCAATTTGTTTGTCCAACTCTGTGCGGTCGGTAATGATAAGCACTCTTGCATTGGGGTTGTATTCTCGTATCCATTTGG
>JBBQXF010000049.1:0-33882 GCA_038209965.1 Cytophagales bacterium
AAAGCCTTGGCAGTGCGCCAAACGCAGGGCAGTGCTGACGGCGAAGTGTGGGCCTGGCATAAACTCGGCGACTTTTATTTCCAAAGCCAAGAACTGGCGCTGGCAGAAGCGCAATATGTGCAATGGCTCAAAGTGCGGGAACGAGAAGGAAATCCCCAAAAAATAGCGTGGGCCCGGCGGTTCCTCATTGATTTTTATTTGGCCACCGGGCAGTTGGCCCAGGCTGGGGCCGCGCACCGGGCCAGCCTGTTGGCCCGGCAAAAAGACACCCCGGCCGGTTACGTGGCTGTTCTCCGCAATGCCGCCGCCTTTTTTGGGGCCAATCAGCGGTTGGAAGAAAGTGAAAAATACTTGTTGGAAGCCTATGCGGTGGCCGAAACCAACAGGTTGGCCACTTATTTGCCCGGCCTGTCCCGCTCGCTGTTTGACCTGTACGCCCGGCAATGGGCCCAAGCCAGCACCCTGTCGGTGCAAGCTGATTGGATGACAAAGCTCAAAGCATGGGAAAAACCAGCCGGGGGCGATCTCGGGACCATGTTGCTCAAATACGCCCAAGATCAAAAGCAGTCCCGGGAAGAAGCACTTTACTATGTCTTCTTGGCGCTGGGCCACCGGATCGCGCTCCAAGACTCGATAAAAATCGGGTATGTGATGCCGGTTTTTCGGACTGCCAAGATCCAGCTCACCAACCCAGACCGGCAGGTGAACCCGTCGGCAAAAACGTATGTGGTCCAACCCGGCGAGAACTTATATGGCATAGCCACCAGATTGGGCATAAAAATAAGTAGTTTGAAAGATTGGAATAAGCTCACAACCAGCGAATTAGATTTAACAACGGGCCAGTTGCTGTTGATCGCCCCACCCGATCGCCCCTCGGATCCAATGGCCGTACGGTCATCTCGGATCAGCACTGCCGCTTTAGCCGACACCTTGGCGAAATTTGCCCAGCAAAAGGAACCAACCCTGACCAAGGAAGTGGCCTATGAACTTTGGTTGACCGCTGCCCAGCTCCATGCTCAGGCGGGCGAACCGGCCAAAGCCAACCTTGAACTGGGCCAAGTCCTAAAAAAGTTTCCTTGTAAGACTTGTTTACTCCCCGATGAAATAACCAACTTAATGGCTGACAATGAGCTGGCGGCCCGCCGCTTCCCACAGGCATTGAAGATTTACCAAGAAAATTTGCGCCTTTACTTGGACAAGGAAAAGTGGCGGCTTGTGCTGCCCCAATACGGGCGGATAGGGCGGCTGTACACGGCTTGGAGCAAAACCGACGAAGCCGAGCAAACCTATTTGGGGGTGGAACAAACCTGCCGAAAACGCAATTTTGTGCTTCCCCCGGAGCAAGCCTTTGCACTGGCCCAGTTGTACGAAAAGAAGGGCCAAAATGAGAAAGCCATTGCTTACGCCAATAAAACCCTCAAAGCTATGAACCTATTTGCCCAAGACTTGACCCGCCCCGAGTTGCTGCCCAGTCCGGCCACGGAAGCGGTTGCGCTGCTGCGCCGGCTTGTCCAGCCCATCGGGGCCATGGATACCGAAAATGCGGAGTTTGTGATCCATACCACCGGCGAGACCGAAACGCTGGAAAGCATTGGCAAACTATATGATGTATCGGTCGAGTGCCTTTATGACTGGAATTTTGTCCCATCGCCGGTGCTGGCCAAGGGGAGCAGGGTGAAGGTTTGCCGCCGGGCCGATTGGCAACGGGTCGATGATCCCGAGCATCCCCTACCCGGCAATCAGCCAGTCGTCTATAAAGTCAAGGAAGGACAAACCCTGACCATGGTGGCCAGAATCCACAAAGTTGAGCTAGCTCAGTTGCACCAATGGAACCGCGAAACTGCCGCCACTCCCGACTACTTGCAGCCCAATACCGAAGTAATTGTTGGCTGGGTGTTCAAGCAGTGCAGTTGCGGAAAATAAATTAGCTAAAAAAGTTAAAAATGAAATGCCATAAAGGGCTGGTTTGCAACCATGAACAACGGGTTTATAAAATTTAACTGCCAAAGTCTTGTTTTCAAACGGGACACTTGAGCAATAAATTTGTTTTTGGCGCGAACCTTGTCAGGTGAAACAAAAAAGTTGAACAATACATGTTTTGGAAAGTTATAGCAACGAAGTTTATTTGTTAATTAAGTAGATTAAAGTGGAAGGGAACTCTCGATCTTCGGGAGTTTCATTTAATTTTTTGGGCCGCCCCTTTATTGCGCCAAGGTGAAAATGGTTGGGGATTGGTACAGTAATCATTTTCCAAGGGTTGGCCCATTTTGCTGATCGATCAACCGCTTTGACTGAGTAGGCCTCCTTGCCTTTACCTTGCTTTCCACAAAGGTTTTCTTCTTGCCGTAAAATTATTAACTTGCTCGCTGTATTTCCAAGTTATCGCTGCACAATGAAAAAAATATCAATCTTACTGGGGCTTTTTGTCATTGCCTCGGTGGCCCACGCCCAACAAAACCGGAACGATTCCCTCACTTTTCTATTCCGCCAATTGTCGGCCAATATGGACGTTATGAAGCGGATGGATGCCCAGCGCAGAACTGACAGCACCCGGATTGTGGAGCTCCAAAAGGCGCTTGGCGATCAGGCGACCACTTTTGGCTCCACGGTGAACGCAGTGGATATGCGGGTGCGAGAGTTTGATCAGCGCATGAAAATCACCGATCGGGATCGGTACGCCATTATCAGCAAAAACTTGATCAACTCGGTGGAGCTGTTCGATATGCTCAACCAGCGCCTCAACATCCTGGAAGCCATCAACCAGATTGAAGATTATCAGGCCATCCTGATCAACCTGAACAACCCGGCAAATGAGGATTTGGGATTTTCCTACAACAAGAAAGTCTCCATGATGATGGACCAGTACATTGCGGCCAACACCAAGCGGGATCGGCCCAAGATCCTGGAAGCTGCCAAAATCGTATTGGAAAGCCCGATCATGAGAACCATTGGCGGGCCGATCGCGGCCCCGATCATGGGCGTGAGCAATGCACTATTGGGCTTCGCCACTTCGCTGTTTGTAAGCCGGACCGATGTTAGCCAAGAAAACTTGGTCAAATTTCGGGACGACCTCAACAAGTTTACCCAGTACTATGTCCGTTTAAACGATCTGAACCGGACTTTTGCCCTCAATGTGAACAACTACCAAGTCCAAACGGGCAACTTGCAAACCAAGCTCAAGGATTTTGTGGCACAAAATATCCAAGCAATTGGCACCAAACTGGATCCAAACGAAGAGAAACGGGCCGGTTCCTCGGCTGCCTACTTGACCACCCTGTTCAACACGTACAACGCCAATTCGGTGCGCAACTACTTGGCTAGTCTGGAGCGCGGGGCAATGGAAAATGGCCAAGTCAACTACAACAAATTGGTGCGCAGCGGCAACTTGGTGGACATGAACAAACGCGTGAGTGAAGTTATTTTCCTCTACAAAGAATTTGAATATTTATACTCGCAGTACATCTCGATGTTGGAAAAAAACAACCGGGAGATGCTCGTAGTGCTGCAAGAAGTTTCGGCCAACCGCCTGAGTGATGACAACTCGAAAGTGAAAGTACAAATGGATCGGTTGGAGAAAGAGAAAAATACGGCCATTGATGCGATTAACAAAGCCATCAACTTGCCAAGGCTCAAAGCTGTAGTGGATCAATTGGATACTTTTTATCCATCTCTGTAAATTTGGCCAGTAAATGACTGCGCGTGTGGGCAAGCCCTGTGCCCCATACGCGTTATTCGTTCACCAGCCAAATGGCATCTTGGCCAGTGCCTTGTTCGGTCCATTCCACCATTACCCGTTGCGACTGGATGGTGTTCACCGTTCGGCCGATATAGTTGGCTTGTACTGGCAAATCGCGGCTATAGACCCGATCCACCAAGACCAACAGTTCAACCTTTAACGGGCGGCCATATTCGCTCAACGCGGAGAGCGCGGCCCGGATGGTACGGCCGGTGTAGAGAACGTCGTCGATGAGGATCACTTTCTTTTTCTCGGTCAAAAATGGCATCAAGGTTTGGCTGGCCTTGAGTGGTTCGGGCCGGTGCCGAAAATCATCGCGGTAGAAAGTAGTGTCGAGGTAGCCGATGGGCACTTGGATTTTGAGCAGCGCGTCCAGCCGTTGCTTGATCCGGTCGGCAAAGAAACGGCCGCGCGGCTGCATGCCCACCAGGACCGTGCCCCGAAAATCGCCGTGGTTTTCGATCAATTGTTGGCACAGGCGGTTCATTGTCAGATCCAACAAGGCGCCATTCAGCAGAGACATTTTTTCCATCTCACAAATTTGGGAATTTTTTTGGGATTATTACTTACATTTAGCCCGTTCCCGAAAGGTGTTAAAAAGTATCAAAACCTTGACCATTGGAACACTTCGATAGTATAAGGGGTTAACAGATCAAATTCATAAAACATGAGAAACATAGGATTATTGGTTTTGAGCCTGTTTGTGTGCAATTGTACCAGTGGGCAACAAAAAAATACCACCTCCCAACAACCATCCACCAACACCACGATGATCGACAAAAGCAATACCACCACCCCGATTGAGCGGGTGGAAAAAACCGACGCCGAGTGGCGCAAGTCGCTCACGCCCGAGCAATATGAAATTTTGCGGCAAAAGGGCACTGAGCGGCCGTACACTGGCAAACTATTGAACAACAAAGCGGAAGGCGTTTATAGTTGCGCGGCTTGCGGTTTTGAACTCTTCACTTCCCAGCAAAAATTCGACTCGCACTGCGGTTGGCCCAGCTTTTACGACGCGGTGGACAAAGGCCGGATCAAGTACGTGACCGATGTGACCCACGGCATGAAACGCACCGAAATCATGTGTGCCCGTTGCGATGGCCACTTGGGCCACGTTTTTGATGATGGCCCCTTGCCCACTGGGCAGCGGTATTGCGTCAATTCAGTGTCTATTGACTTCAAAAAAGTAGAGGTAACCAACAAATAAAAGCGTAATTTAGCGAAACACCCAAATATTTTTATTTCCCCAAAACCTACAGGTAACAACTCCGTATAATCGATTAAATTCAGGCATAGCTGACCGCCCAATAAGGCAAGCCGCAATGATTTTGAATCGTATTTCGTCAAATTTAACTTATCAAAAATATGAAACTTGTCCGTTCAGTTGAGCATAAAATGATTTCAGGGGTTTGTGGTGGCCTAGGTGAAACCTTTGGCATTGATGCGGCCATTATCCGCATCCTGTTTGTCGTTTGTACTTTCTTTGGGGTTGGGATGCCCATCATCCTTTATATCATCTTATCGGTGGCATTGCCCAAGGAGAGTTATTGGGAAGTCTAAATCTGGGCAGGTCTACCATTTTTATAACACCAACCAATCGCCGTTGGGTAAAGTCCAAGACTTTACCCAACGGCGATTGGTTGGTGGCGCCAATGGAAAACTTATTTCATGGTGGCCAAGTGGACCACAACCCCTTCCGTCCCTTCTTTAGACAGGAGCATTTCCCTATACGTGAGGGCCGCCCGGTGAGAATTGAATGGCCCAAGAATGAGTTTATACACGGTCCCCCCCTTCAGTTCGTCCACATGAACCAAGATGTTGCGGTGAAACTTTTTTTGTAACTCATTGGCTTGCCGCAGCAAACCGTCATAATTTTCAAACACGCCCACTTGGAGGCCATATCCCTCGGAAGGCAGGGCCTCGAACGAAAATTTGTAAAGTCCTTTGCCAACCGGATCCAAATTTCCGCTCATGGGGGGGTCATCGTTCAAGTAAAGGTACTGGCCCGTTGGCTCGCCCTTAAAACTAACGTTCCGCTTAAGGGTGGCCATGAGTTGCTTGGGGGTTTGGTAACCGTCCATTCTCTCCATCACTTTGCCCTGCGGGGTGAGGACGACGAACATCGGGAAAAAATAGACGTTGTAGTATTTGGCCAGTTTTTTGCCCTCCGAAATCGTTGACTCGGCATCAATCCGGTAGCCAATGTATTCTTGTTGGGCAAATGCCACCAAGCTGGGATCTTTTAACGCTTCATTGTTGATTTTTCGGCACGGCTGGCACCAATTCGTGTAGAAGTACAAAAAGATTGGTTTGTTCTCCTTACGGCCCTTGGCCAACAATTCGTTGTATGAACCACTGAAAAACTGGAAAGAATCTTGGGCCATGGCCATGCTCGCCGCAAAGCTCCAAAGGCCGATCACTAAAAAGGCGCGTTTCATGTTTTGTTGTTTTAGGCTACCAAAAATGAAGCATTAGGGCCAAGTCACCCAATTGATGGGTCAATAATCAACCGGGAAGCCAGCCGAGGCCAGTTCTTGGAACCCGCCCACGTTGTAGGCCGCAGTAAACCCAGCATCGACCATCAACTGGGCCGATTTGCCGCTCCGGTTGCCCGAGCCACAATACAGGTAATAGGTCTGGTTCTTGTCCAAGTTCTCAAACTCTTGGCCAAACACCCCGCCCAAAAAATCCAAATTGGTTGATCCCTCCAAGTGGCCGCCCTCATATTCGGCTGGGGTGCGTACGTCAAGGATGGTTCCGGGAGCTTCAATCAATTTTTCCCGGAATTCTCCCGGGGCAAGTCGGATCACGTTCATGTCTCCAATTATCTAAAGTGGCCAATCGCGTTTCTTGCCGGGGCCCGTTGGCTGGGGCAAGCAATCGCGGTTAGGAATGCAATTACGTAAAGATTGGGCAGATTTGCAAGGGGTACGGCCCAGATTTCATTGGGCGCTGGCATTGGAGAAGCTGCAAAATTTCAACTTTTTTGTTTTTTGGTTTGATTTCCGCCAACTTTCTCCCTAAATTGGCCAAAACCAAGGAAAGAAGCATTGAAGTGTGCTGGCTTTTTCCTAAAATTGGCAAATTATTCCCAGATCGGCCCATGAACTACGAGAACTATCAACCCGGCGACTTTTTCGATGAAATGTTTGCCGCAGATGGCAGCGTCCGCGAGAGTTACGATACATTCAAAGATCTGACCCAGCACATTTCTTTAGAGGAGATGCAACGACTGCAATTTGCCGCCGAGCGATCGCTCATGTCCATGGGCATTACCTTCAATGTATATAACGATTCCGGCGGCACCGAGCGCATCATGCCCCTTGACATTGTCCCCAGGATTATTGCGGCCAAAGAATGGGACAGCTTGGTCAAAGGGTTGGAGCAGCGGATCCGGGCACTCAACTTGTTCATCAACGACGTTTACAACGAGCAAAAAGTATTTCGGGATGGGGTAGTGCCCAAAGAGCTGATCTTGTCGAGCAAATGTTTTCTGCCCCCCTGCTTGGGCGTCACCCCGCCCAAGGGTATTTGGTGCCACATCACTGGCACCGATCTGATCCGGGATCAGGCGGGGGTTTTCCGGGTGCTGGAAGACAACCTGCGGTGCCCATCGGGCGTGTCGTACATGCTCGAGAACCGGGAAGTACTCAAGCGTACCTTCCCCGAAATATTTGACCAGCTGTCGGTCCGGCCTGTCAACGGCTACCCAATCAAACTGTTGGAAATGCTGGAATACATCTCGGATCGGCCCGACCCCAACGTGGTGGTGCTCACGCCGGGTATTTATAATTCGGCCTATTTTGAACATTCCTATCTGGCCCTGCAAATGGGAGTCGAACTGGTACAAAATTCCGATCTGGTAGTCAAAAACGGTTTTGTTTACACGCGCACCACCAGCGGCCTGCAACGGGTCGATGTGATTTACCGCCGGATCGACGATACGTTCTTGGATCCCTTGGCGTTCAACCCCGACTCCATGCTGGGCGTGCCCGGCCTGTTCGAGGTTTATAAAAAGGGCCGGGTAGCCCTGGCCAATGCTCCGGGTACGGGAGTGGCCGATGATAAAGTGATCTACTCCTATGTGCCCAAACTCATTGAGTATTACTTGGCCGAACAAGCCATTCTTCCCAATGTAGAGACTTACTTGTGCGAAGATGCCAAAGACATGGAATATGTGCTGGCCAACATCGCGCAACTGGTGGTAAAAGAAGCCAATGAAGCGGGCGGTTATGGAATGTTGATTGGCCCCAAGGCCGACAAGGCCGAGCATGACTTGTTCCGAAAAAAAATCGTGGGCAATCCACGAAATTACATTGCCCAGCCCACCATCCAATTGTCGCGGGTGCCCACCATCACCAACGACGGCTACGAAGGCCGGCACGTGGATTTGCGTCCCTATATTTTGTACGGCAAGGATATTTCGGTGATTCCCGGCGGTCTCACCCGGGTCGCGTTGCGCAAAGGCTCATTGGTGGTCAACTCCTCGCAGGGCGGGGGCAGCAAGGACACTTGGGTACTTTATTGATCCCATTCGGACTGAGCTGCCCTTTTTTCGCCACTTGAAAAGTCGTAACTTTGCTGCGCCCCATCGCCAAGTATTTTGGTGGATGGTGGGCCATTTCAATTTTGTTTTTACTGCACTGGTGTTCCAGTTGCATCACATACTGCTCAACCATGACCCAAGAAACTGTCCAATGCCTGATCATTGGCTCAGGACCAGCCGGCTACACAGCGGCCATTTACGCTGCCCGGGCTGGCCTCAAGCCAGTGCTATACACCGGTAACCAGCCAGGTGGCCAACTTACCATCACCAATGATGTAGAAAACTACCCCGGCTACGCCAAGGGAGTGAACGGGCCGGAAATGATGATGGATTTTCAGGCCCAAGCCGAGCGCTTTGGCACCCAAGTGCGCTTTGGCTTGGCCACTTCGGTGGATTTTTCCGGTTATCCCCACAAAGTGATCGTGGATGAATCCCATGAGATCATTGCCAACTCGGTCATTATCAGCACTGGGGCTTCGGCCAAGTGGCTTGGTTTGGAGTCAGAGCAGCGCCTCAACAACGGCGGGGTCTCCGCCTGTGCGGTGTGCGATGGCTTCTTCTATCGGGGCATGGACGTGGCCGTGGTCGGGGGCGGCGACACCGCTGCCGAAGAAGCGAGCTACCTATCCAAACTGTGCACCAAAGTTTACCTGATCGTGCGCCGGGGCGAGATGCGGGCCTCCAAAATCATGCAACAACGGGTCCAGGGCCTGTCCAATATCGAGATCCTATGGCACACCGAAACCGAGGAAATCTTGGGCGAAAAAGAGGTGGAAGCCATGCGGGTGGTCAACCGCCAAACTGGCCAAGTGCGCACTATCCCGATCAAAGGCTTCTTTGTCGCGATCGGCCACCAACCCAATACTGATATTTTCAAGGGCCAATTGGACATGGATGCCGTTGGCTACCTCAAAACCGTCCCGGGTACCACCCGCACCAATGCCGAAGGGGTATTTGCCGCCGGCGATGCCCAAGACAGCGTGTACCGGCAAGCAGTTACTGCGGCAGGCACTGGCTGCATGGCGGCCTTGGATGCCGAGCGCTTTTTAGTGGTCAAAGGCATTCACTAGGTCATGGCCGCCGAGGGACAGCACTGGACCTTGGCGGTTCCAATTATTGGTTAATTAGGCCCATTTTCCGCACAGTGCCCAATTAATTCCCTTAAAAATTCAAGTTTTATGTTAAAAAACAACAATTAACTCCAAAACTTACTTAGTTTTGAAATCTTGACCACCGTTCCAATGCAGTCGTCATAGCTACAGTTGGAAAAAGAGGGAGTACTTTTGGTGGCCCCGTCAAACTAACCGATTTTAAGATTAGGAATACTTAACTTTACGATGTTTATGGTGCGAACAGCTCTACTGTTAGCCTTTTTGTTTTCCGTTTTGTCGCTTGCCCAGAGCATGGCCCAGCCGGGTAAACCCAAAAAGGAGATGACTGGTGATTTTATAGATATTAAAGCCCCTTCCCTCCGCAAAGCCGATTCTTCACAATTCTCCATCAGTCTGGCTGAAGGAACCAAGGAAGGCAAAGATTTTAAATCCCTTCAAGACTCACTAGTTGCCTCAGATTCAGGTACCCACACACTTGCAGCCAAAGGCTTCATGTCAGGTTCCGGTCAGGCCAACCCAAATCTGGGGGGTGGTTTTTTGGGGTCCGAAAACTTTGGCAACAACAATGGCGACATCCGTCGATCGCTCCGTAACAGCTTTGTCAAAGATACTTTGGTGGTAAAAAGTTTATTTGACACCCGCACCCACTCACTTCAGATCGTTGATTTGAGCGTAACCCGATCGTTGGTGAGAGAGGATACGACCGACCTGTATGATGAAGTGGATGAAGAGGAGATAGTGGAAGTCTCCGAAGAAATCCAAGTGGATTCAGTTTGGCTGACATTGACCAACTACTACGCCGTTTGGGACTCACGCAATATTAATCCGTACAAGTTTGATTTAAACGAGTTTAAAGACAGCTTAGATCTTACACTGTTCGACTCGGCCAAGGTCGGGGCTTGGTCGTCACCACTGGCCGCCAATAAATTGACCTCCAATTTTGGGATGCGCGGCTGGCGCTGGCACCACGGGGTGGATCTGGATCTGACTGTTGGGGATCCGGTTTATGCCTCCTTCGATGGCATTGTGCGCATCAACCGATCAGAACGGGGCGGCTATGGCAAGTTCCTTGTCTTGCGGCACCGGAACGGGCTGGAAACCCTCTATGGTCACTTGAGCAAGCAATTGGTAACTACGGGCGAAGAAGTGAGCGCCGGCCAATTGATCGGTCTGGGGGGCAATACTGGCCGAAGCACTGGGCCGCACCTGCATTACGAAGTCCGCTACAATGGCTTGGCTTTTGACCCTAAGTATATCTATGATTTTGAAAACAACCGCCTCATTACCAATATATTTACTCTTAAGCCCCAGCATTTTCGCCACCTGTCGCAGCAGCGTCAAACCGTGTTTGTGCGCGTTCGGCCGGGCGATTCGCTGGGCCGAATTGCCCGCCGCTACCACACTTCGGTCCCTGTCCTTTGCAAATTGAACAATATGTCGCCCCGCAGCCTGCTCAGGTCCGGGAAAAAGTTGAGGGTCAAGTAAGCCGATGGAAGCTATCCTGTCGGGAATACGCGATAAGATCGATGGCATTGACGATCAAATGCTGGAGTTGCTCAATCAACGCATGGAACTGGTGAAGGAAGTTGGCCGACTAAAACGGGCCAACGGGGCGGTCATCTATCGGCCCGAGCGCGAAAAACAGATCCTCGATCGGTTGAGGAAACTCAATAGTGGGCTGCTGAATCAAAATGCCATTGAGGCCATTTTTTTGGAAATTTTTGCGGCCAGCCGAAATTTTGAACTGCCCGAACGCATTGCTTACCTAGGCCCAGAGGGTAGTTTCACCCACCAAGCGGCGGAGAGCCGGTTTGGGGGCGTGAGCGACTACATTGCGCTCAGCTCGATCCGGTCGGTGTTTGAAAGTGTGGACACGGGCCGCGCCCGCTTCGGGATTGTGCCCATCGAGAACAACCGCGAGGGTTCTGTCAACGAAACCATCGATCTGTTGATGACCACCGATATCAAGATCGTGGCCGAGATCCCGCTCGATATCCATTTCACCTTTGCTTCCAAAGAGGATCGCATTCCCCACATTCACAAGATCTATTCCAAGGACATTGCTTTCCGCCAATGTAAGCGGTTTTTGGACGAATATTTTGGTGAGCAACCCCAAGTGGAATTTATCCCGGTAGAATCCACCTCCAAAGCGGCCCGGCTGGCGGCCGAAGAACCCCACGCGGCGGCCATTTGTGCGCGAGTAGCGGCCCAAATCCATCAGTTGCCCATTTTATTTGATAATATTGAAGACAGTGTCAACAACCGCACCCGCTTTTTGATCCTTGGCAAGGACATCTTGAACCAACGCGCTCGTGGCTCCAAGACCAGTATTTTGGCTAAAGTAGCCGATGAAGCGGGCAGTCTAGCCGATTTTTTGAGTGATTTCAATAAAGCAAAAATCAATCTGTCCAAGATCGAGAGCCGCCCTTCCAAAGAGGACAAACACTTTAAATATTGGTTCTTGATCGATTTCGACGGTCATTTTGAGGATGAGCACGTTGCCCCGGTAATGGCAAAGCACAAAGAATACATCAAATGGTTGGGCAGTTATGTCAAGCTAACTTAAACTGGCAGCCTGGCTAATCATTGAACTGGGTCATGGTTTGCGGTGCACCCACCGTGCAGAACGACAGGGTCATCTCAATGGCCTTTTGCAACACAAAATCGATTTCTGCGGTCTCTTCCCTTGTAAATTTTCCCAGCACGTAATCGGCCTGCCGGCCTTTGGCGTAGTTGTCGCCGATCCCAAACCGCAGGCGGTGGTAATTTTGGTGCCCCAACGTGGCTTCAATGTCTTTCAGTCCGTTGTGGCCCGCGCTGGAGCCAGCCGGGCGCAAACGGAGCTTGCCAAACGGCAGGGCAACATCGTCCACAATCACCAACAAGTTCTCGATCGGGATCTTAAGGGTTTGCAACCAATAGTTGACCGCTTTGCCACTCAGGTTCATATAAGTGGTTGGTTTGATCAGGGACAAGCTACGGCCCTTCGCTTTTACCTCGGCCAAATAGGCCTGTTTCTCAAATGAAAACGTGGCCCCGTGCACGCGGGCCAGCTTGTCCAAGACCATAAACCCAGCGTTGTGCCGCGTCTCGGCATACTCGGGCCCAATATTGCCCAGACCTGCGATCAAATATTTCATGGGTAGCTAAAGAGAGAAAACGGCCGGCCAAGCCAGGGACACACCGCCTCAATTGTTGCTATTGATCAGCAGGAAAATGAAAAGATACACCCAGAGCAAATCCAAAAAATGCCAATAATTGGCGCACATCTCGATCCGCACCATTGCCTTGGAGTGGACTTGCAGCCGGAACGACACAAAAGTAATGATGGCAACAAATATCAGTGCACTGATGATGTGCAGGCCGTGCAGGCCCGAGAGCACATACAAGAACGAACCCGAGGGGTTAGAGGTTGAACCGGTGAAATAAATGCCTGCCCCCACCAGATCGGCCCAGCCCTGCCATTGCATCACCAAAAAGGCCGTGCCCAGCGCAAATGTAAGGAGCATGCCCCATTTCAGCCGGGCAATCTCATCTTTGCGGGCACTGGCCACTGCCCAGTGCATGGTGGCACTACTGGCCAAAATAACCACTGAACTCCAATAAAACACTGTGGGCATTGGGAACTCGAGCCAGTTGCCTTCCGCTTTGCGCACCACATAGGCACTGGTAAGCCCGGCAAACAGCATAATAACGCTTACTATGAAGAGCCACATAGCAAATTTTTTGGGGTGCATCCCCAAAGTGGTAGCTGGCTCTGGTACTAAATCAAGTTGCTTTGCCATTTTTTGTCATTAAATTTATTTTGGGCCTTTACCCAAAGTTCTTCTTTTTCTAACCTATTTGGATTCCTTTTGTTTGTTAAGGTCGGTGCCTTTGTAGAAAATGAATTTTCTTTGGGCTACTCGCCAAGCCAATCTTTCGCAAAATGTTAACGGCTCACGGCAGCGGCCTATCGTTTACTCAGGGGGCAAATTTCTGCAATTTCCCCTGAAAACAGCCATTTGCCAAGGGGTTTTCTGACCTCAGTGGTGAGTTTAAGGCGTTTTTAGGGAATGGATATGACAAATGCAAGTTTTAGTTTGGCTATAAAATGAATTTGGGGGGCACGGTTTTTTTTGCTGATCTTATTTCAAGAACTTTGAACTGTGGGGCACCGAATCAAGCTTTTGTATTTTGTGTGGTTAAATTTTCAAAAATGATTTTTCCAAAGGCTACTTGGTTGAGCGGCTTGTTGCTGGGTACTTGGTTGGCATTTATCGCCAGCTCAGCAGTTAAGTCCACCCCGAATTTATTGGTTTATCGTACTTTCCAACCCAGAACGGTCATGGATTTTCATTTTGTGACTATAAAAATTGTCAATGGTGAACTGCGTTGGGAAGTGACCGGTGAAAAAGCTCAGGGCAAATATGTGGTGGAAGCTTTGATCAACAGTGCTTGGATCTCCGAGCAAGTGCTACCAGCCAAGGGCAGCCCCAGCGGCAGTTATTCGCTCAAGCTCCGCCGAGCCGGCGCGGGGAACACCTACCGCATCAAATTCATGGCTCCCCAATGGAAAGAGGAGGTATCGGACGAGGTTGTCCTATTGGCCGGAGAAATCACGTTTTATCCGACAAGCGTGACTGACAACCTCAATTTTTCCCAATTGATCAAGTACGAGATCACCACGCCCGCGGGCAAAGTAGTGTTGAAGGGCAGCAGCAAAATGGTCGACTGTCGGCAACTTCCTGCCGGTCTGTACCACCTGTCGTTCAATGATCGGAAAGAGAAATTCCTCAAAAAATAGTTGCTGGACAAATTTATGGGGCAAAAAAGCTGGCCGCGCTTCGGAAAACGGCCAGCTTTTGTTTTATTTGTGCAGGAGATCCAATTATGAACAAAATCATCATTGCCATTGACGGGTATTCGGCCTGCGGCAAGAGCAGTACCGCCAAGGTAGTGGCCAGCGCCCTGGGCTACGCCTACATCGACAGTGGGGCCATGTACCGTGCCGTCACCCTCTATTTTTTGCAAAACTACGTCAGTCTCGATAACCCGCGCGAAGTCGCCAACGCCCTCCACCGGATTGACATTGAATTTCGGCTGGCCCATACAGCGGCGGGGGAGGCCCCACACAGCGAAACGTATCTCAATGGCCTGCAAGTGGAGCAGGAAATCCGCCAAATGTATGTATCCGATCAGGTGAGCGAAGTGAGCCGACTCGCTGAGGTAAGACATTTTTTAGTGGCCCAGCAGCAAAAGATGGGCAAGCGCAAGGGATTGGTGATGGATGGCCGGGACATTGGCACGGTGGTGTTTCCTCAAGCGGAGCTAAAATTGTTCATGACCGCCGACTTGCTGGAGCGGGGCCGCCGCCGCCAAGTAGAACTGCTGGAGCACGGGCAATTGGTTAATATTGATGAGATAGTGGACAACCTGCGCAAGCGGGATCAGATAGACACCTCCCGATCTGAAAGCCCCCTGCGACAGGCTGCGGATGCCGTCGTGATCAATACTACCAACATTACCTTTGAGGAGCAGATCGACCTCAGCCTGCGCTTGGCCTACTCCAAAATTTTGCCCCAGAGCCAATAAAGGCCCGCTCGGGCGAAACTGCGGCCAAGAATTTGTAAATCCATTTTTGCTAATACCTTTCCTTAAGTCCGCAAATTGTGAGGATTAGCATATAAAAATTAGTTTTTAGCCAAAAAAACTAATTTCAGACCTATTAAGGTAAGGTCTTGGGATTATATTTATGTTTAAGGCGAGAATTTAAAATTATTTTAAAAATAGCATTTTTTTATTGAAAAAAAATATTATTAATATTTTAATTCTCAAGTAGTTAAAGGTTAAAAAAGACATTGTTTCTTCTCAAAATCTCAATACTTGGTAATTTCTACCTGAACGAGCAACCCGTAAGGTTTATTCGTGTATAGTTTTAGAACCAATTCCCCGCTTTGTATATCTATTTGGAAGAGACAACCACAAACCGAAAAATAAACTTTTTCCAGTAAAATTTTTTTCCAAAAAAATAACTTCTCCGAGAATTTGGCAGTCAGGAAAAGGTAGAAACCACAGCATATCACCATCAATGTCATAAAAACTATATTCTGCTCCAAAAACGATAATGGTAAATTCTTACGTCCGAAATCGTTGTTCATCTCGTCAAAAATCTTCTCTGATCTCCCTCTTTGATTGTAAAAATGCGCCACTTTTTGGTCTGCCATCTCTAGATCATTCGTCATTATTACCCGATAAATAGGGTTACCTTCCTGAAAAACAGCTACTTGCCCTATTGTATTGGTCTCCCGGTTCGCTACACAGTGGTAAGTTTTTTTTCTGCCAAAAGGTGAGTGGATGATACTACTGTTCAAATTTTGTGTCGTTCGTTTACACCGCTTTCCAATCTTGGATCCGCTTTATTTATTGCGTCAAATCTAGGCGCCTCTGTGCTCTTACATAAAAGTTTCGCGACATTCTTCAACAACTCCCACCATTTCTTTCATTGGCAAAATGGGTTGGTTTTTCATTTCAAAGAACTTGGGAAAATGCTGGCTTAAACTTCCTTACGATGATATTTCTATGCTGCACAAACCTCGTTTACGATTTGGCTTGATGGTGCCAGTTTGGTCGGTGCATTTTTGCTCGCGCTCCCGCTGGGCTTCTTTCACTATTGCCAAACTTCAAAAGCAATAATTTGTACTCTTTGAGTAAGTTGCTCAACTCCTTTTTATTGCAACAAAACAAGTGAAACGGCCGGGAGCGTAAAATCCCGGCCCCGTTGTGTTGACGATCAGGTCAAGATAAATTATAATTGGTTTTACCATAAGTGGCCGATAAAGGGAATGAATATCTATGGAGTTGGAAAGGAGTCCCCCGGATAAATCGTGCTATGAAAAACTGTTTCCCTACGTTTGCATCACATTTCACGCAATGGAATTGGCGCTGATTTGTTTTCATGTGGATTGGGTTGTCTGGAAGGCATTAACAATAGCAAAAAGAAGGCAAAAAAAACAAGTTGATGGTATTTTAACTTTATGAGTAAAATTATCATATATTTACAGTTGTAAAACAGAAGCTTACTATGATAAAAAAATTACTTTTATTTGTCGTACTTACTTTTTGGGTTACAACTAATACCCAAGCCCAAGACAAACAAGCATTGGACAGTCTAATGCGTGTTTATAGCACGGCCAAGCATGATACAACCAAAATAATGGCTTTGGTGGATATTGCGCAAGAGTATCGAAATAGCAAGCCTGATACTTGCATCGCCCTGGCTACCCACGCTCTTACCCAAAGTGAAAAAATGGGCTTTGAGAAGGGGAAAGGTTGGTCATTTTATAGGTTGGGCATGGGAAGTGTAGTGAAAGGGAGGCACACTGAAGCACTTGATTTCTATCAAAAAGCAATGTCTATTTTTGAAAAAATACGTGATAAAAAAAGCCTCGGTAATGTTTTGAATAGTATCGGGGGGGTGTATTTGAATCAAAGCAATTATCCTTTGGCATTGGAATATTGTCAAAAAAGTCTAAAGATAAGTGAAGAACTAGCTAGTAAAAGAGGCATTGGCCTTGCTTTGAATAGTATAGGGAGTGTTTACTCGAATCAAGGCAATTATCCTTTGGCTTTGGAATACTACCAAAAAAGCCTTAAAGTAAGCGAAGAAATAGGTAATAAACAAGGCATGGGCGGTACTCTGAACAACATGGGAAACATTTACTCGAATCAAGGCAATTACCATTTGGCATTGGAATACTCCCAAAAAGCACTGAAAATAGGCAAAGAGATAGGAAACAAACAAGTTATTTCTCATTCTTTAAATATCATGGGAGGTGTCTATAATAAGCAAAATAATTATTCTTTAGCATTGGAACACTACCAAGAAAGCCTGAAAATAAAAGAGGAAATAGGTGATAAGTGGGGCAAAACCTATTCACTCAAGGGACTAGCAGAAGTTTATCAGAAACAAAAAGATTTTGATAAAGCGATTGAATACGCCCAAAAAAGCTTGCAAATAGCCGAAGAAATCAAGGCATTATCAGAAGTAGCAAAGGCAAGCCAAGCACTTTTTCAAACCCACAAACTCAAAGATGATTATGTAAAGGCGTTGGAATATTACGAATTGTACAAACAGACCAATGACAGTATTTTCAGTTTGGATAAATCAACGGCTATCGCCAACTTGGAGGCCAAGGCAGACATAGAAAAAAAGCAAAGGGAAATAGCAATTTTCGCCAAGGACAAAGAATTGGACAAGCAAAAACAAGAGGCGCTCGCCAAAGACCTTCAACTAGAGCGCATAGAGGCAGAACACCAAAAAAGTGCCAAACTTGCCTTGGAACAACAAGCAAAAGCAGACAAACTTTTTGCGCTTGCCCGCCATGAACACGACCAGCGCAAGCAAGACAGCCTCAGTACGCTTGCCCAAAAATCGCAACTTTTGGCTGATAACCTCAAAGTAAATGAACTGAAACTGCGGGCAGAAAGTAAGGCAAAACAACTTGAGATATTGCAAGAAAAGGAGGCAAAAGAGTTTCAACAATACATCAATTATTTGGTGATGGTAGTGCTTTTGTCCGTAGTGATTTTTACGTATTTTATTTTTAAGTCAAGACAAAAAGAGATAAGAGCAAAAGAACTCATTGCTATTCAAAAGGAAAAGCTTACGGTACAAGCCGAACAACTCTTGGATGCCAATAACAACAAAGATAAATTATTTGCTATTTTAGGGCATGATTTGCGTAGCCCGGTTACTACCTTAGAAGGCTTTTTGGAGTTGATGCAAAGGGGAGTGATTTCAACCGAAGAATTTCAAGCGCATCTTCCCGTATTTTATACCAATGTCAAAAACTTGCAAAACACCCTCAACAACCTGTTACAATGGTCTATCTCCCAAATGAATGGCATCAATGCACAACTTGTACAAGTGAACACCAAATATATAATAGCCGAAAATATAAGCCTTTTTACCACAATTGCTGAGGTAAAAAATATCACATTTACAAGCGATGTACCAACAGACGTATTTGTATGGGCAGATGAAAATCATTTCCATTTGTTGTTGCGAAATCTTATCAATAATGCCATCAAATTTACGCCCGAAGGGGGTCAAATTAAAGTGACCGCACAACAAACACTTAATAACCTAGAAGTTAGCATCACCGATAATGGGGTCGGTATGACCAAAGAACAGACCGCTAAATTGTTCAAGAAAAACCAAAATGTCACCACTCGTGGCACAAGCGGTGAAACCGGAACTGGTTTGGGCTTGGAGCTTTGTCAAGAAATTGTTGCAAAAAATGGAGGGAAACTTTGGGTAATTAGTACAAAAGGAGAAGGGAGCACCTTTACTTTTTCATTACCAATGGCATTTGCTTGATGTCACACAGCAACAAGCGGCAACAAATTGGTAGCTGACAGATTCTAGGCAAGGTTGCACGTTTGGCAGCTTTATTTCTGTGCATTTTCCAGCCGATCAAATTGGTAGTAATGGCCAACGCTGCTTTTTCATTGAAAACCCAACCCGCCGTTTTTGCCCCCCAATCATCGGTGGCAAGGTTGCTCGCTCCCAAAACCAAGACAAGCACTGCTGGGGGCGTGCTCGTCTTAATCTACGTTATTGCTAGGCTACTCGTCGTCGTCGCCTCCCAGCTCAAATTCATGGGCACGCCATTTATTTTTACCAGCTTTTTCTGGTTTTTCCTTGCTTTTTAAGCCAAGTTTGGGATTGCTCCGGTTGGCATCGTCTTCATAGAAAAACTTACCGGAAACGCTCTTTCGCGATTTGCTCGGATTGTTATTAGATTTAGAATGGTGAAGGGCCATTTTTTTAGCATTTAAGTCTTAATAATTGCGTTTTTTGGCAGACGAAGAAGCATACAGCGCGGGCTGTACGAACGATTGCAAGTGACCGATCGCCAATCATGGCAGAACCGATCATCAGGTTTTGGGAAGATTCGCCGAGATTGGCGGGGCTAGTGGGGCTGCATGGCCCGCACCGCCTAGGTGAAAAGATGGCTTTTTAAACTTGCATAAGCATTGAGGTTTGTCCAACGATTACATCTCAGGTGGGGCATTGCTACCCTTCCAATTTCAAGGTTAAATTTCGCAATTATTATTGAGAAATCCAAGAATCGACGCCGATAATTTTGCGGAACCGGGCCTGATACGTGTAATATGCCTTTGGTAATTGGTACGCTGGATTCACATAATCATACGTTCCCGTAAAGTATCTCGCCTCTTGGCTAAGACTGTTGGCGTGGATGCTGATCCGGCCATTGGTAAATGTAAAGCGCATGGGCCCATGCTCGCCTTGATACTGATATTCGCCGTCACTGGTCAGGTCAGCCTTGCCACTGAGGTATTTTACGGTTCCCTTGTTCTTGAAAAAGGCCTGAAAAGCAATTTTACGGGGCGAAATCAGGGCAATTTCCACTACTCCGTCCGTTTTGAGGTAGAAGCCGGCTTCGGGCAGCGGTGAACAGGCCGCAAGCAAAAAGAACAAAAGAATACTCAGATACTTACTTTGCATGAAAAGAGCGATTGTTACCAAAAAGGGGCGTAGTGACCAGTCCAGTTTACCTGCTAAAAAAGTAAACCAATCATCTTGGGTTTTGATTGCAAAAGTATTGCTTAATTTGCGATAAAATAGCCCGGGCCTTTTGCCCCTCCGCCAATTGGCCGGGCTTACACCTCAACAAGCAGCGTATGCCACCATTCCCACGGATAGTTTCTTTTGGCGAAATCATGCTCCGGCTGTCGCCCCCGGGCCACCAGCGTTTTACCCAAGCCAACACCTTCGAAGTAGTGTATGGGGGCGGGGAAGCCAATGTGGCCGTCGGTTTGGCGCAGTTGGGCCACGATTCCGCCTATGTCACCCGTCTACCGGCCCACGATCTTGGCCAGTCGGTCGCGATGTACCTCCGCCGACTGGGGGTTGATACCCGCCCAATTCTATACGGGGGCGAAAAGTTGGGGGTTTACTTTTTGGAAACCGGGGCGGCCAATCGGGCCAGCAAGGTGATCTATGACCGGGCCAACTCGGCCTTCGCCGAAATCGGGCCGGGCATGATCGACTGGGAAACTGTGTTGGCCGGGGCCACGTGGTTTCATTGGTGCGGGATCACGCCGGCCGTGTCGCCGGGGGCAGCCGATGCGTGCCTGGAAGCCATCCACACCGCCAACCGCTTGGGAATCAAGGTGTCCACCGACCTGAACTACCGGGCCAACCTGTGGAAATATGGCAAAAAGCCCGTCGAGGTGATGCCCGCACTGGTAGCTGGCTGCGATCTGATCTTGGCCGGGGAAGATGTGGCCGAGATCATGTTGGGGCTGCAAGCCGCGCCCATGCACGGGAGCAGTGGCACTTCGGCCGATCACGTGCGGCAATTTTGCCAAAAATTACAACAAGCCTATCCCAAATGCGGCAAGGTGGCGGTTACGCTTCGGCGATCGGTCAATGCTTCCCACAATGCGGTGTCGGCCATGCTCTATGCTGGGCAAACGCTCTTTCAAGCCCCAACCCATGACATCACCCATATTGTGGATCGGATCGGGGCGGGAGATGCTTTTATGGCTGCGCTGATCCACGGTCAGTTGACCTATCCGGGCGATGACCAATTGGCGCTGGATTTTGCCACGGCGGCCTATGCCTATAAGCATACGATTCCGGGCGATGCCTTGGTGGCTTCGGCGGCGGAGATCGAGGGAATGATGCGAATGGACAATGCCGGCCGGGTGGCACGCTAGGGCCCAATTTATCGGAACGGGAGGGCCAATTCGGGCACAGCACTGGTTTGCTGGTCCGCAAACCGCTGGTAGATATGGCTGATCGACTGATAGGAGTCTTCCAATAATTTGGGCATTTTGTCCATTTCCACCCATTTCACTTTGGTAATGGCTTCGGCGGTTTGGGGCTTTAGGCGGGAATCATCCACACATTCCATATAGTACCATGTTGTTTTTTTCAAGGTGTTTTCTTTGCCCTGCATGTAAGTGTGCCACACCGTGCCCACCTTGCGGATCAGTTTGGCCCGCACTCCACATTCTTCTTCCACCTCCCGGACGGCCGCCGTTTTCTTGTCTTCCCCGTCCTCAAGTTTGCCTTTGGGCAAGTCCCACTTGCCCAACCTTTTCATCACCAAAATGCTGTTGCCTTTTTTTACAATTCCACCCGCTGCCTCAATCACCGTGAACCGGGCTTTGATCTCCCGTTTTACTTGTTGGTAGTCCTCGGGCAAAAAGTGGTATTGGCGAACCAGTGAAAGTTTCGTATCCTTGATTTGTTCATAAATGGCCAACACCTCGGTGGCGTGGGAAATGTTGAGCACCACCCCAGTGAGATTGGCCACCGGCTTAGTGAGCACGTTCAACAAGATATCGTTTACAAAAATCTTCATAGTGACCAATGCCTAGCTTGGAGGGTGATGCCGTCGAGCGGCCAAAGTGAGTCGGGCAATAAACCGCCGCAAAGATAGCGTTTATGGCCGATTTAATGCCGCCCGGATTCAACCAAGGATCGGCCCCGGGTCAGGTCAGTTTTTCGGGTGGCTCATTCCCGGGCGCGGGATCTTGGCCATCCCCGGTGTCTGGGCCAAGCTTGGGGGCATCGGGCAGCGGAACGTTGGTGGGTTGTTTCATGAACCAGAGCTTGCGGGCCCGTCCACCGGTCAGTTTCTCCACCACCAAGCCCATGTCCAAGCTCCCGGCCAACACCAGTTCCCGGAGCTGTCCGTACAGGTAAGAGACCACCAAGAGCAGTGAACCGATGAACAGGGTGGACAAAATGCGGCCCAAGACATTGATCCGCCAGAAATCGTACACGCCAAACTTGACCAAAGTAGCCCCCAAAATAAACAGGGACAGCATCCGAAAATCTTTCAACTGATAGCGAGTGCCGATCAGCAGGAAGGCAAAGGCGCACAAGGGCCAGAGGAGGGTGTAGCCAAACAAGCGGCTGTTGTTCAATATGTCGTCAATCTTGAGGTCATTGTTGTACAGGAACACGACCAAATGGTGATCAAACTCGGCTGTGGCGAAGAATACCACCCCAAAACCGACAAACCACAGCGCATAATCCCAGTGAAGCTGGGTCGCATCGGCACGGATTTTTTGGTATTCGCTGTAAGCCAAGGTGAACAAACAAGCAATGCCCAGCACCAAATTGAAATAATGCGTCACGAAGGTGTAGAGCGGGGCGCGACCCTGTAGGAACAGGTTGCGCAGGTCAACCACGCCCAAGTGGACAAACACTATATAGGACAACACGGCAGCAATGAGGCTCCATCGGGCCACTTTTTTGAGCACGGTTACGTGTATGCGCTCGCTCACCACGCCCAGGGCAAGGGCGAAGACACTGTTGTAGATCCCGATCAACAATCGCTGGTACTCCCGGTTAAAAATATTGTGTTTGTACAACTCAATGTTGCCCGTAGCGTAGAACAATAGGAGCGCAAGGCCACCTAAAAGGCCAATGTAGCTCTCCACAGTAAAGGTGAGCACCATTTCGGTCTTGTCCCGCTTGAGCAGCAGCAATATGCAGCCCACCAAACCAATGATGGTAAGGCCGGTGGATTGCCCGGCCAAATTGAACAAAAAATCCTCGCTCCCCAGCCAATATGCCCGGTGCCAAACAACGGACAACGCCACCAAGGACAGGGCCAAGGTAAAGGCCGAGAAATCGCGCAGGAGCTGTAACTTGCCCGCTTGAGCCAGCCAGATCAACCCGACCGTTTCCAACAACCAATAAGCGTGGCGGCCGCTAGTCGATTTGAAGAGGAAAGGAGCGGTGGCAGTGAGGCTGATCAGCGCAACGACGATCAGGTAGCGCAGCAGTTTGGCATCTTTCTGGGGATTGCGGTAGAGGATCCAAGCGTAAATCCCATTGAAGAGCCCAAAACCCAGCATGAACAGTCCAAAATAGCGGTTGGTTAGGCTGCTGGCCTCCAGTAAAAGGTAAATGGCCAAAAAATAGAGAATGTCGTTGATGACAAAAAGCCAGTAATCGCGTTCGCTCAACGCCACTTCGCCTTCTTCAGTGACCACCCGGCGGAGGCTATGGACAATGAACATCAAGAAAAACAGCAGGTAGAACAGGGTGGCGAACAGAAAGCCGGTGACAAAAATGGACTCATCGCCAAGTTTCAGGCGCATCAGGTACAGCCAACTGCCAAAAACGATGACGGTGGTCACAAAGGTGAGGTCATCTACCGACTGCCATTGTTTGATGTACCCCACCACTATCATTCCGGCATTCATCGCCAGCAAATAGGTGAAGAACAGGCCATAATTAACTTCATCGGCCCGGATCAAGAAGGGGGTCAGATAGATGCCGACCAGCGCCAGCAGGGCAAAAAACCGGTGGTCGTAATAAAATGCCAAATAAATGGACGCCCCAGTGATGCCGATCTTGAACGCCATGGCCCCCAACTGGGGCAAAAAGGCATATTCGGCGTAGGACAGGTAAGAGGTATAATACAAAATACTCAGCCCCGCCGCCGAATATAGGATGCTCATGGTTTCATTTTTGACAATGTTGCGGTAGCCGAGGTAGAACAACAGCCCCGCCGCGAAAGTCCCGACCAGCACCCGCTCCAGCTCGCCCAGCACCCCAATGTTGATGCCATGGCGCACCAAAATGCCCAAGCCTAGGGTGAGCACCACCACCCCGATTTTGCCAATCACATTTTCGTACAGGTACTGCTCCAAGTCTTGGCGGCTTCGGTTCAGGGCCTCGCGGGCCCGCTGCTGGTCGCGCTCGGAGAGAATGCGGGCCCTGCGCGGCCCCGCCAGCGGCTGGACTATTTCTTCAGTGGCGGCTTGTTCCTCAAAGGCCTTCAGTTTGTATACTTTCTTTTCTATCTTGTCAAAATCCACCGTGGGAAACTCGGGATCTTCCACTTGGTTGCGGTCTTGCTGCTCGCGCTGGCGGAGGGTGGTGTGGAACGGATAATGGCTCAGGTTAAGAAAATCTTCCTCAGTGACTAAGGTGCTTTTCTGACGGAGCAGTTCATATTCCTCGTCTTTGGTAACGAGGAGGTATTCTTGCCCTTTATTGCGGATCCGGTCACGGTTTTGGGCCACCTCTTGTTTGAAAACCTCCAAGCGTTTGGCCAACTCATCCAATTGGTTGGGGTTGTCGTGCTTGTCCGGGGGGAGGGGATCGGGGCTGACCGGGGGGTTCATCGCGCTTGGATTACTTTCATTTAACTAGCAAGATAACAAAAAATGCTGGCCAAACGGCGGTTCGGCCAGCATTTTTTGTTGCTGTTGAGATCAAATCCGGTTGATTAGCCCAAGTAAGGCGCCAGTACCAGGGCAACAATCGAGATTAGTTTGAGCAAAATGTTGAGCGAAGGCCCGGAAGTGTCCTTGAACGGATCGCCCACGGTATCGCCCACTACGGCGGCCTTGTGCGGTTCAGACTTTTTATAGTACATCTTCCCGTTGATGCTTACGCCTTCTTCAAAGCTCTTTTTGGCGTTGTCCCAAGCCCCACCGGCGTTTGATTGGAAAATGGCCATTAGTACACCGGTGACGGTCACCCCGGCCAACAAGCCACCGAGGGCTTCTTTGCCCATGCCGGGCATCAGGCCAATGATTACTGGCGAAGCCACGGCCAATACGCCGGGCAGGATCATCTCACGAATAGCGGCTTTGGTCGATATTTCCACGCATTTGCCATATTCGGCTTTGCCATCGGCTTCGCGGAAGGTCTTTTGATCGGCCACCGACCAGTCCTTCTCTTCTTTGTCGCCATTGCGGCGCATCACTTCCAATGCCTTTTTCAGTGCGGGAATGTCGTTGAACTGGCGGCGCACTTCCTCTATCATGGCCATTGCGGCCCGGCCCACCGCGCCCATGGCCAAAGCCGAGAACACGAAGGGCAACATGCCGCCCAGGAACAGACCGGCCATTACATTGGCCTTGGAAATATCAATGCTGGACAGTTTGGCCGAGGTCATATACGCCCCAAACAGGGCCAGGGCAGTCAAAGCAGCCGAGGCAATGGCAAAACCTTTGCCAATGGCGGCCGTGGTGTTGCCTACGGCATCGAGTTTGTCGGTGCGCTGGCGAACTTCTTTGGGCATTTCGGCCATTTCGGCCACCCCGCCCGCATTGTCCGAGATAGGGCCGTAAGCATCTACCGCCAATTGGATCCCCAAGTTGGAGAGCATCCCCACCGCAGCGATGGCGATCCCGTACAACCCGCCAAAGTGGAACGCGCCCACGATGGAAAGGGCAATAATAATGGTCGGGATGGCGGTGCTCATCATCCCTACGCCGAGGCCAGCAATGATGTTGGTCGCGGCACCGGTGGAAGACTGCCGCACGATCGAATTGACCGGGCCTTTGCCCATGCCGGTGTAGTATTCGGTGATGAGGCCCACCAGAACGCCGCCCACCAGACCGATAATGGTGGCAATGAACACACCAAAGGAAGTCATCTCCCGGGTTACGCCATAGAGGGTATCGTCAAAAATCCATTTTTCGGGCAGCACTGTATCAATGATGAACCATGAAGCTACGACCATGATGAGTGAGGATCCGAACTCGCCCAAGTTGAGGGCCGTCTGGGGATCGCCACCTTCTTTTACTTTGACGAAAAAAGTGCCGATGATTGACACAACAATGCCCACCGCAGCCAAATAGAGTGGCAACAGAACGGCAGCCAGCCCATTGCTCATTTTGTCCAACCCCGCAAATTCGGGAGTGATGAAAGCCGCACCCAATACCATGGTGCCCACGATGGATCCCACGTAAGACTCAAAAAGATCGGCACCCATCCCGGCCACATCGCCCACGTTGTCGCCCACGTTGTCAGCAATGGTAGCGGGGTTCAGCGGGTGATCCTCGGGAATGCCGGCCTCCACTTTGCCCACCAAATCAGCCCCAACGTCGGCGGCTTTGGTATAGATCCCGCCGCCCACGCGGGCAAACAGGGCAATGGAAGATGCCCCAAATGAGAACCCAGTGATCACCGTGATCACCCGGTTGACTGCGTTGGCATCCTCAAGGCCAAATAAATTACTGTATGCAATAAAGAGCAAGCTCAAACCCAACACGCCCAAACCAACCACACCCATGCCCATGACCGAACCACCGGCGAAGGCTACTTCCAGGGCTTTGCCCAGACTGACCCGGGCGGCAGCGGCGGTGCGAATGTTGGCCTTAGTGGCCACGCGCATCCCGATAAAGCCGGCCAGTGCCGAGCTAAATGCCCCCAATACAAAGGACAGGGCCACCAATGGGTGGGAAGTGGTTTCATCGGCCGTTAAGCCCAGCAAAATGGCCACCGCAATGACAAAGAAGATGAGCACGCGGTATTCTGCTTTCAAGAAAGCCATTGCACCTTCGGCAATGCGGGCCCCAATCTCTACCATTTTTTCCGTCCCGGGATCCTGCTTGGTCACCCAGGCCGAACGCCAAGCGACATACAGCAGGCCAATGACCCCGAATACCGGAAGTGTGTAAATCAAGTTCATATCAACTAAGTTTAATTTAAATGTTTAGGTTTTTTGAGTGGTCGCAAAATAAGCTAACCTAGCCCTGATTTGCAAGGAAATCCAGTCAAGACCCAAGGAATAAGCGGTCGTTTGTCGCAAAACTGGAAATAAAAGCGCTACTGGCTGGGTGTCACCTCGTTTTGGCAATGGGTACCGCAGGTCAAAATCCGGCCAGTTCTTTTTGTTTGGCCTTGGGCAGGCCCTGCACCACTAATTGATAGGAGTGCGATATCCAGTGTTGGAGTTCTTGGCGGGGGAGTTGGCCATTGAGGACAATCGTGTTCCAATATTTTTTGTTCATGTGGTAGCCCGCCCTTACGCTGGGGTAGCGCTCGCGCAGGGCAACGGCCAGCTCAGGATCGCACTTGAGATTGATGCTCTCAAAATTATCCACACTGCACAGGGCAAACATTTTGTCCATCACCTTGAACACCAGGGTATCCTCACCAAAAGGGAAACCCTCGGTCGTTCCTTTTAGAGCGAGGCAGTAATCCCGAAACTCTTCAATGTTCATGGCTACTAGCGCAGGGCACAGCGGGTGATCATTACAGCCAAACAAAACAGGAACATCAGGATCGATACCCGGTTGATGCCGTGCATTACCCGCAAGTTGAAATTGGGCCGGTTGCTCGGATCGTCTTTGCGGAACACCCGCAAAAAGTAGGTTCCCACTGCACCGAGGGCAAAATAATCGCGCAAGGTATTTTTTTGTCTTTTGTCCATGTCCCAATAATAAAGATAGTAAAATGAAAACCAAGGCGCGAGCGCAATTGTTCACACCGGCGGAACCTGAATCCCAACCCAAAAATCCACGGCCGGTGTTGATCCTGCCCAATGCCCCATCAGATCAAGTTCCGTGCTTTCAGCTCAAGGTACTTATTGATGGTGTTCACGGTCAGGTTTTCGGGTGCAGTGAGTATGGTGTGGATGCCGTGCCGGTTGAGCTCTTTTACAATTTGCCGCTTTTCGTGCACAAATTTTTCGGCAATTGTTTTGAGGTAGATTTCCTCCGTACCCTGGGGCTTGAACTGCAACAAAGAGCGCAGCTCGGTGTTTTGGAACAACACCACCACCAGTAAATGTTGCTTGGCGATGAGGCGGAGGTAGCGCATCTGCCGTTCCATGGACGACAGCGTTTCAAAATTGGTGTACAATAAAATGAGGCTGCGCTGGGTGATCTTGATTTTGAGCTGCATGGCCAATGCCTCAAAATCAGGTTCTTTGAAACCCGTTTTTTGATTGTAAAGTGCCTCCATGATCAGGGCCATTTGTCCGCTCCGGTTGCTGGCCGCCAGCATCGTGCCCACATTGCGCCCAAAAGTGACCAAGCCAGCCTTGTCGCTCTTTTTGATGGCAATGTTGGAAATGACCAGGGCCGCATTGATGGCATAATCCAACAGGGTGAGGCCGTTGAAGGGCATCTTCATCATCCGGCCCTTGTCGATCACGCTGAACACCTGCTGCGAGCGTTCATCGCGGAACTGGTTGACCATCAGTTGGCTTTTGCGGGCGGTGGCTTTCCAGTTGACCGAGCGGTAGTCATCGCCGGGCACATAGTTGCGGATCTGGTCAAATTCCATGTTCTGCCCAATCTTGCGGATCCGCTTGACCCCCAATTCAACCAGCCGGTCGGAGATGGCATACAGCTCGTATTTGCGCAGCTGGATGTAGGATGGATAAACGGGGACGGTCTGGGCCAGGGGCAGTTGGTAGCGCCGTGCCACCAACCCGATGTTGCCGCTCACGAACAGGTTGAGCACCCCAAACTGGTATTGGCCCCGGCGAACAGGCCGCACTCGGTAAGTCAGGCTTTTGGTTTCGCTGGGCAACCATACGCCCCCTAATTGGAGGTGGCGCATTTGCAACTGCTCGGGCAGTTCATCAATGACCTTGAGATGGGTTTTGAAACTATAAAGGCTCTTGATGTGCAAAACGACCTGGTTTTCGTCCCCGTTGGAAAGTTTTTCGGCCATTTGCCGAGTTCCTTCCATCCCGTCCCGCACGCGGTAAAGCACCAGGATGTCCACGATGAGCAAGCCCAATGTGCCGAGCAAGACCAATTGGGCAATACTGATCAAAAAGGGAAAAGAAAAGGCAAAGACAAATAGGCTGATACATCCACCGAGGACGAAGAACAGGCGTTGGTTGAGATACAGGCTGCAGATGAAACGGATCATCAAATTGATATTAGGGCCATAAATATAGGTTAGAATTAAAATGATTTGGGCGATTCACCAGAATGATTTTCCCGGATTTCCCTTCCTAGTCAGGGGCGGCCATCATTTTCCCCAATTGGCGGGATCTGTTCGCCAAGCCTGCAAGGGCACGATCTGTTCTGGGCCAATCACGTTTCGCACCAAAGCAACTTCGATCAGGGCGGCATAATCGGTCAGGGCCACCAACGGCACGTGGGCTGCCTGAAATGCTTGATTGGCCATCGCAAAACCATAGGTGAACGTGGCCAACATCCCGCACGCGTGCATTCCCGCTGCTTGCACTGCCTCAACCGCTTTGAGACTGCTCCCCCCGGTCGAAATCAGATCCTCGACCAATAATACCTGCTGGCCAGCCACCACTTTGCCCTCGATCAAATTTCCCAGCCCGTGATCTTTGGGCTTGGGCCGCACATAGAGGAAGGGCAGGCCGAGGGAATCGGCCAACAATGCCCCCTGCGGTATCCCTGCCGTGGCCACTCCCACTATCATTTCGGCTTGGGGGAAATGGGCCTGAGCAGCTTCCACGAGTTTTTCTTTGATAAACCGGCGGATGATCGGGTAAGAAAGGGTCAGCCGGTTGTCACAGTAAATGGGGGATTTCCAGCCCGAAGCCCAAGTGAAAGGCTGGGCTGGACTGAGCTTGACCGCTCCAGCCTGGAGCAGCATGGCCGCTATTTGTTGGGAGATTGTCATACTGCCAATGGTTGAGGAGGCCAAAGTTGCACACTTTGTTCATATTTGGCAAACGTGCCCGTTTTTTCTGGGAGTAAGGCAGCCGGTCAGAAATAGCGCTGGTCTTGTGCCAAAAATGGCTGTGGGGAAAGTAAAATTGGGCAAACTGGTTTATTATTGTCGCCCCAATGATTATCCTAAGCTGTGTTATGATCAAAGTATTGTTTGTTTGCCTCGGCAATATCTGTCGCTCGCCCTTGGCCGAAGGGGTATTTGCGCATTTGGTGGCCCAGGATCGGCTGGCGGCCCAGATCGGTTGTGACTCGGCGGGGACGGGTGACTGGCACGCGGGCGATCTGCCCGATCACCGCGCCCGCTCCACCGCCAGTGCTCACGGCCTTGCACTTACCCACCGCGCAAGGCAGGTGAAAGATAGCGATTTTACCGATTTTGATTACATTTTTGCCATGGACCGATACAATCTCCAGACGTTGGTGCAACTGGCCAAACTGGCTGGTGGGCCACCTCAGGCTCACTTGGCGCTCCTGCGCGAATTTGATCCGCTCCCCGATTCCCTCGAGGTGGAAGATCCTTATTATGGTGACCAACAAGACTTTGAAAATTGCTATCAGACAGTAGCTCGCTGCGCCAGCGAAATTTTGGCCCACCTCAAAATCAAGCACGAATTGGGATAAAAATTACTTTGGGTCGGGTGGACTAGCTGTTCACCGCCTGCAAATGAAAAATATCGGCAATTTTATTGGCCACAAAATCAATTTCTTCCATCGTATTATACTTGCTGAACGAGAAACGCACCGACTGCCGATGGGGATCCGCACCAAGGGCGGCCAATACGTGCGAGCCCACACTGGATCCGCTGGAACAAGCACTGCCCCCAGAAGCCGAGATTTTTTGGATATCCAAGTGCATGAGCAACATATCGCCGGCATCGGAAGCCGGGAAATTGACATTGAGCACGGTATAGAGGCTTTCGGCCACATTGCCCGACTCGCCATTGAAGCGCAAATCGTCACCAAATAGTTCGCGCAGGCGGTTGATCAAATGGATTTTGAGTTGAATAATGTGCTGGGCGTGGTCATTGAGGTCCCGGTAGGAAATTTCAAGAGCTTTGGCCAACCCAATGATGCCATACACGTTCTCGGTGCCACCGCGCATATTGCGCTCCTGTGAGCCGCCGGTGACCAGCGGGTTGATTTTACTGTCGCTCCGCAAATACAAGAACCCGACTCCTTTGGGGCCGTGGAATTTATGGGCTGCCCCCACCATGCTGTGGATCTTGGTCCGTTGGAGATCAATGGGAAAATGGCCCACCGTCTGCACCGTGTCAGAATGGAAAAATGCGCCGTGCCGTTCACAAATCTCGCCGATTTCGACGAGGTCGGTGAGCGTGCCTATTTCGTTGTTCCCGTGCATGAGCGATACCAACGAGCGCGGCTGGCTTTCCAGCAGGTCTTCGAGGTGATCCACGTCCACATTGCCTTTGCCGTCGATCTTGACGAAGCTCAGCTCGATTTCACCCCGGTGGGCCAAGTCTTCCAGCGTATGCAGCACAGCGTGGTGCTCGATCTGGCTGGTGATGGCATGGGTAAGCCCGAGGGTACGAACACCACAGCGGATGGCGGTATTGTCAGACTCGGTGCCACCAGAAGTAAAGAAAATTTCCGATGGGGACGTGTTGAGTAAACTCGCCACTTTTTTCCGGGCCTGCTCAATGGCCGCCCGCACTTTGCTGCCGTGGCTGTGGATGGAGGACGGATTGCCAAAGTGATCGGTCAAGTAAGGCAACATGGCCTCAAGTACTTCTTTGTCCAGGGCAGTGGTAGCAGCATTGTCTAAGTAAACCCTCATATTGTAATTGATATGGTGATAAATGGTATAACGCACTCAAAAATACAAAAACTTGGGCCAAAAATGGAAGGAACAAGGTTTTTTAGAAAGGCTAAATATGAATTCCCCATTAATTTTTTGCAGTAAACCGGTTATTCACAAGCTGTTTCCCCAAAAAATTATTTAATTTTGTTCCACATATTCTAAGGTCGCTGAGCATCATGTTCGCTAAACTAACAATAGTACTTTACTTTTGACGTTTATCAAATGTGCAGTCACGGTGCGATTGGAATAACTTTTCTACCTTTTTTACTGGGAGTGCCATTATACCACCAGTATCCCCATTTGCTTGGCCATGAAAAATTTGTCCGTTATATCGAAGTTAGTCCGGCCCGAGGCCAGATCTGCTATAGCCAAGCGGCTGAAGATATCCCCCAAGACTATCGAAGCCGTGCTGAAGGGCCAAGAGGAAAACGCCACAATCCTCCAGTCGCTGATCCAAGAAGCTGGCAAAGTGCTGGATATACTGGTGGCAGAATATGGCACGCTCACCAAAACTTGCGCCGAAACAACCCAACCCCCTGCCCAATTGGTCGATCCGGTTCATGGCACCCAAGGGTTGGCTGCTACATTTGTTCAGCCCTGGCCCGAAGGGATAAGCGATGCGACGGAAGAAACCAAGGAAAATCCCAATCCGCTCCGGCCAGTAGTCATCCGCAGCCGTTCTTGGGAAGAGCGCGAACGTTTGGCCAAGGTGGTGGCTGGTTTGAGCCCTTATCAATTCGATTTTATCAAAGGGCACAACGGCACTTACTCCGATGCCTATGATCATGACTTGGATCTACTTGCGGCCTGCTTCACCCTGCACCAACAGGGCTACTCCAAAAACGGGGTCGTGATTTTTATGAAGCAAAATGCGCTTTCGGTCTTTGATCAGGAAAAAGCCTATTTGATTTTACAACGTTTACAGGGCGATTACATCCAGCATATCCGGCTGGCAAGGTAAACGGGCTAGAAAGGATAAACGGCGGCCACCAAGTAGGCCAGCCCCATGCCAATTAAATTGCCAATTGTCACCAATGCCAATTCACGGACTGCCACAGCCCCGCGCTGGGACGGCGGTGTTTGCACGGCCAATATAATGAGCCAGACAATGTAAGCGATGATCAACCCAGTGCCGTAGATGAGCAAGTTATTGGCAGCCAAGCTCACTTCGCGACTGGTGCGGCCCGCACCGCCAATGATTTCCCAAGCCACCGAATCAGCGATAACCCCTTTTTTCTGCATGCCCACGCTCAATGCTTCGTAAGTCGGCCCGAGCACATCCCCGTATTTGGCGGCGTTGCGCTGCTCGGCCCATGCCTTCGTCACTGGGTTGCCCCGCCGCCGGATCTCGTCCTTGAGTTGGTTGCGGGCCTCTACCGACCAGCGGGCCTGGGCTTGCTCCCCTCCCGATCGGGCCTGAATGTAGGCTTGTCGGGAAATTTCAATGGCCCGGGAGTCATATTCCTCGCGCAGCAAGCCTTCATGAATAAAGACAAGGCCCAAATAACAGACGAGGGCCCGGAGAAAAAGCAAGAAGAACCGGAGAGGCGGGGCAGTGGTCGTAGAGTCGGGTTTCATCAAATAAATTCGTTGCCCACAAATGTAGTCCACAATAAAAAAGTTTTTTGTGATCGTAGGCCACAAAAAATGAATGCCGAAAATAAATAGTGCGATGGCAGTCCAAGAACTTGGCGACGATGAGTTCCCCAAAGAAGAACTCCGCCCGATGCGAATCAAGTTCTTCTCCAAAGTCGCGTTATAGCCAACACTAGATAATCTGCTGTCAAGCTGCGGCTTTACCAGCAGATTGCTAGTAAAATCAACCGAAATTTTGAGACTGACGTTTTGATTTATCAATATGTCTGCCATTGCAGGATCGGGCCGCCAAGTGTCAAGGTCAGCCCCGAAGGGATAATAGTCTGCTAGCCAAGGGCGCCGCCCTTGGCTGCTGGGCCCATCAGTACCCAGCCGTAGGGATGTTCTACAATTGCTCGCCTTCGCAGGTAAAGTGCTAAATCGATTTCCATACGGACTGCATTCCCTGCTATCACCTCTGGATATTGTGAGCGTTCGATGAGTCTGCCCGCTTTGTTTTGGGTGCATTTTGCGAAAAACGCACAGCCCAAATAAGCCCTTTTTTTGCAGTTGGTGCAGGGCATTTGGGTGAAAAAAACGGGGTACTACAATTGCTCCGCAATAAGGGGTATAAAGTAACTGCGCT
>JBBQXF010000050.1:0-33596 GCA_038209965.1 Cytophagales bacterium
AGTCCGGGGCGGTAGCCATTGGCCACGGCGGGCAGCTTGCGCATTTCCACTGGCTGCAATACGTGCGGGTGCTCGGCAAAAATGACATCGGCCCCGAGGGCAAACACCAGATCTGTTATTTGTTTTTGGTATGTGCCCGGAAACCGCTGGTACTCATTGCCCCAGTGCAAGTTGACCATCACCAGTTCGGCCCCCTGGCGGCGGGCCGCCATAATGTCGCGGGCCATGAGCGCCGAGTCAATCTGGTTGACCAAATACGCTTTGGCCGCCGGCACCGGAATATTGGAGAATTGGGTGTAGGCCAGCAAGGCAGTTTTGATGCCCTTGATCTGGAAAAACCGGATCGAGTCCCGGTCTTTTTGGTTGTAATAAGTCCCGATCGCGGGGATTTTGCGTTTTTTCAGTTCATCCAGGGTGCGGATAGCCCCAATCTCAAATTTGTCGTAAGAGTGGTTGTTGGTCGTGAAGAGGGCATCAAACCCCACTTCTTTGAGGGCATCGGCGTAGGAATTGGGCGAATTGAACTGGGGGTAGCCCGAGTAGTCGGTGGTGGGGCCGGCCAGCACCGTTTCCAAATTGCCCAGGGCAAAATCAGCCGAGGCGAGGTACTCCCGCACCGGCCCGTACATGGGCGCAAAGTCATAGGAACCATCGGCCTGTTTGGCCAACTGATAAACTGGCCCGTGGCACATCAGGTCGCCCACGCAAGTGATCCGCACCTGCATCAGGCTGTCGGATGGGGCAGCAGTGGGACTGGGCAGGGGGGCCGTGACGCTGGAAAACAGGCCAAAGCCGAGTAAGCAAACAAGGGTGGCGAAAAGCTGGTTCATTTATCCGTAAGCTGATTGGGCAAAATGGGGGGCCATTTTGAAAAATAAGCCCGTAGTGTATTGGTGCAATCTTGCAAATCATTTCATTCTTGGCGTAAATTTGACGAAAATTCTCCGATAATGATGAAAACGAGCATCAAACCGCTTCTAATTGCCGCCTTCTTTGGGGCGGCCTTTACGATGGGCCTGAAAAAAGGCAAATGGGAAAATCTTTCCTCGCTGGATCAATGGCGCAATTTTAAAAGTGAAACCCTGAAACCGCAATGGAAACTGGACGAGGGGGCCATCTACCTGACCGAAAAGGGCGGGGGCGACATAGTGACCAAAAAAGAGTACGAAAATTTTGAACTGCAATTGGAATGGCGCATCTCTGAAGGTGGCAATAGTGGCATCATGTTCCACGTACTGGAAAATGATCAGGTAAAAACCCCGTGGAATTCTGGCCCGGAAATGCAAGTGTTGGACAATGCCAAGCACCCCGATGCCAAGATCAAGACCCACCGGGCGGGGGACAACTATGACCTCCAATCCAGCAGCGAAGAGACCGTCAAACCGGCCATGCAGTGGAACAAAGCGAAACTGATCGTGAACCAAGGCAAAGTGGAGCACTGGCTCAATGGCAAAAAAGTGGTCGAATACCAACTGGGCAGCCCCGAGTGGGAAGCCCAGTTCCAAAAAAGCAAGTTCAAGTCTTTGCCCTTCTACGGCAAGGGCAAAAAGGGCCACATTGCGCTTCAGGATCACGGCGATAAAGTGTGGTTCCGTAAAATCAAAATCCGGGAATTGTAAGCCGTTTGGGTTAAATTATTTGCCTTTGCCCTGGTTAGGATATTGCCATCCTAACCAGTTTTTTTGTGCCGACACCAATGGTAGTGTTGGCACATACTACTATTGCCAAAGTTTGGAACTTTTGGCAAGCAATCCCCCTTGTAGCGGGTGTTAACAAAGAAAATGCGATAGATTGCCCAGCCCAGCCGAAAAAAATTTGTTCTGGCATTATTTTGTCATGCCTGAGCTCAGATCGGTCTTTGTAACAACGAGGATGCACTATATAGCCAAACCCCGTAACTTATCCCTTTCTGTCCCTTTAGCCAATAACAAAATCCTAGCTCGATGCCCAAACTTATCGCAATTGACCGACGATTGATCGGTCCAAGTTTCCGTGGCAGCGTTGGTACTGCCCGTGATTTCGATGCCGACCATTTGTTTCAGTGCGATGCCCACACGCCATTGATCAACTTTATTGACTTTGTGCAAACCCATGCCATCAGCGGTCGCCAAAATTCGCTTCAAATCTGGTGCCACGGTGGCAGTCATAACGGCCAATTGGGCTACGGGTTGGTGTTTTGCCGTGAAAACCTTATTCACTCTAATTACGGGGCGGGTAACTTGGGCCAGCTTGGATCGTTGATGGGCCGGATATCGATGACCGTGCTCAATGCTTGCGGTGCAGCCCACATCTCAAACCGGGCGGCCGCTGCCGCGGCCGATCCGAGGCATACAGATGACGATTTTGGAAACGGCCACCTATTCTGCTCCACCATGGCCCGCACCCTGGGTTCTTGGCTGGAAGCTTCCACCGAATCACAACTATTTCGTATTGACGATTTACCTAGGATTTTCTCCTCGAATTGTTATGGATCAGGCTCCTTGAATTATAGAGCTCGAGAGGGCCGCTGGGTAGTGTACAATGCTGGCGGAAATATTATTTCCGCTGCGACGATAGCCCACCCGTCTGCGGATAGAAGTACGGTGACTCGTGGCCCCGGTGGCGCCCCCCCTCCCCCTTTAGTGGAGACCTGCGACACGGGATGGATGACACCACCATCTGCGTGATCGCCCGCCAAGGCGCCCCCTCCCCCTTTAGTGGAGACCTGTGACTAACTCCTGCATAACTCCGTAGAGCGCAAAGCCTTGGTTTTGCAGTGTCATTGACTTAACAGATCGAGCACTGATACAAGGTTGGCGAAAGGCTCAAAGCACCGCCCGGTCCGTTGTTCTGATGGCAATCACCCAAAAAATGTCTAATATCGCTCCTTGAACCAAGGTTTCGTTTGGCGAAACTTTCTTATCTTCGTTGCGATTATCGGCCAAAAATGCTCACACTTGAAGTTCTTCTCCTCATTTTAGTTGCCTACATCCTGATCAATGTGGCGGTGTACGTAGTGCAGGAACGTTTCTTGTTTAGGCCCGAGGTATTGCCCCAACATTTTGAATACAAATACGATTCACCGTTTGAAGAATTGTTTTTTGATGTCAAACCGGGGGTGAGGATCAACGGCCTGCATTTTTTTGCCGAAGAAACCGTGGGCTTGGTCATTTATTTTCACGGAAATAGCCGGAGCATCAAGGGCTGGGGCAAATTTGCGGCCGATTTTACCCAGCATGGCTTTGATGTGGTCATGATCGACTACCGGGGGTTTGGCAAAAGCACCGGCAAGCGCAGCGAGAAAGAACTCAAAGGTGATGCCCAGTTCATCTACCAACAACTATTGGGAAAATTTCCCGAAAGCCGCATCCTGATCTATGGCCGCTCCATGGGATCAGGGTTTGCCACCAAACTGGCCTCGGCCAATTTCCCGCGCCTGCTCATTTTGGATGCTCCCTACTACAGCTTGCGCCGGGTCACCCGCCGCTATCTGCCCTTCATCCCCGTCCAGTGGGTGTTGCGCTATCCCGTGCGCACGTATTCATGGCTCAAATATGTCAAGTGCCCCGTGCGCATCTTGCACGGGACCAACGATCGGCTCATCCCCTTGGCCCAGAGCCAGGACTTGGTCAAAGTGATGCCCCACCAAGTCAAATTGTACGAAATCAAGGAAGGTGGGCACAACAACCTGCCGCTTTACAAGCAATACCACGACTCAATGGCCACAATCTTGGAAGAAGCCAAGCAGTTGCCCGACGATCGCCGTGATTTACGGGTGGATTTGTTTTGAGCAAAAGTGTGAAAGAGGGGATAATACCCGCTAAAATTGGTGATGGCCAGCGGTTGACCGAGGGCCGAGGCTTGGCAAAAGGAAAGCCGGAAATTAGGTGGAACTGCCAACTTTTTTCAGTTCTGATATTACTTTTCTAATAATGGTGCTAACCTGTTCCCTAACTTGCTCCTCGGTCAAATGAACTCCGTAACGGGTTTCGGTCAATGCCAAAGTCTGGTCGTTGATCTGGCAGGTGTACTGCACATTGTAATCTTTGAAATAGGCGTATAACTTAACGTATAGTTGATATTCAGGCCCATATTTGTATTCCCACAACTTATAGTATAACCAGAACTCGCTGATTGTGTCAGTAATCATCAGCCCATTTTCCTCCTTCCTTACCCACCCCTGACAATATCCCGCCGATTCGTCAAACTCACTTATCGCTATCCTCTGCTCACAGAGATAATCCCAATCGTAATAGGGATGATGGGCTGGGTAATTATGATCCAGAAAGCGTTGTGATCCAAAAAAAAGCTCATCAAATTGGGCCAATTTAACGATCAATGCTTTGGCCAGCGGAACAAAGGAATTTGTCAATATCTCCCGAACGGTTTTTGCTTCTTTTCTAGCTTCAATCCGTTCTTTATCCTGCAAGTTCCTTTTGAAAAAATCGATTTCTTTGTCTAAGTCATCTGGGTCTTCAATCGCCCTGCCAGCCAGCGTGGCGAGCACGAGTTTTTGCGAGTCCAGCAGCCGGTCGGCCAGAAATTCGTAGAAAAGTTCGGCGGGGGCTCCACTGGTTTGGATTTCGGTGAGTAGCTGGTTATAAGTATCTTTCTGCGTGGTTTTGATGATCAGGGGCGGAAAACCAGCGGCAATGAGCAGTAAATTGGTGAAGATGCGGGCCGTGCGGCCGTTGCCGTCGTAAAACGGGTGGATGGCCAGATAGTCCAACTGGAACCGAAACGCCACCCATGCTGGGTGGGGAGCGTCGTTTTTCTTCGCCATAATGGCATCCAAATCGGCATTCGTGCGGTTCAACAGGTCATGAATGGCGGCGGGGACCTCGCTGGGGGGTAAAAAATCGTTCTTTTCGCCCTGAGTAGTGATGATGATGTGGTTGGGCACTTGTTTCCAAATGCCGATCAATGACTTTTTTTCGGGATCCATTTCGTGGATAATGGCCCGATGGATGTCTTTGATGCGTTTTTCGGATAGTCTGGCCTCATTTCGGCCCAGCTTAAGGATTTCCCGCACTACTTCATCGTGGCCCCGCATTTCCAATACGTCTTTGAGCGGTTTCCCGTTAATCTCAACGTTACCCACCATCAACGAGCGGGTCTCGATCATGGTGAGGGTGCCGCCCTCGTTGGCATTGGAAAAGTAATTCCAGTCAAGGCGAAATTTGAAATCGAGTTGTTTTTTGCGGTCCGCTGTCAGCGGGCCCGCCTGCCCAATCTGGGCTTGCAAAAGGTCGATGTGTGAAAGTTTCTCAGCAAGCATTGGGTGGCTCGGTTTCCCGTTTTTATTAAAAATTTGATAGTCAACAGATTAATACTCTATGCAAACACAAAGACTATCCTTTCACCGCTCCCCAGAGCACTTCCACCGGGTGCAGGGCCCGCCGGCCGGTCCCATCTTTGATCTGGTGGCGGCAACTGGTCCCCGGGGCGGCGATGATCACTTCGGGTGCTGCCGAGCGCACCGCCGGGAACAGCACCAATTCACCCACTTGCATCGACAGTTCGTAATGTTCGTCCTCATAGCCAAAACTGCCCGCCATGCCACAACAGCCCGATGGGATCAATTGTACTTCATAATTGGGCGGCAAGGTCAACATTTTCTTGGTGGGCGTTACCGAGGCCAAAGCTTTCTGGTGGCAGTGGCCGTGCAGCTTGACCAGTCGCTTTTCGGTCGTGAACAAGGCCCCGTCAATGTGCCCCGCGTCGCGTTCACGGGCGATGAACTCATCGATCATAAAACTATTTTTGGCAATTTGCTGGGCATCAGCTTTTTGGTAGGCTGGCACCAGATCCAAGTACTCATCGCGAAAGCTCAAAATGGCCGATGGTTCAATGCCGATGAGCGGGGTGTCGTCGGTAACCAGATTTTTGAGCAGATCCACATTGCGCATGGCAATGGATTTTGCCCGGCGCAGCAATCCCTTGGACAGAAAAGTGCGCCCACTTTCCAAATGTCGGGGAATTTCTACCGAATACCCCAATTTCTCCAGCAGTCGGATGGCAGTTTTCCCAATTTCCACATCGTTGTAGTTGGTAAATTCGTCAGCAAAAAGATAGACCTTCTTTTGGGCTTGCGCGTTTTGGGGTTGCTTGGTTTTGTTCCACCAGGCCCGCAACGTCAGTGGGTGGAGCAGGGGCATACTGCGCTTGGTCGCGAAACCCGCCACTCCTTTTACCAACGGAGCGGTGAGGGCATTGGTGGCCAAGAAGTTGTAGGCCCACGGGGCTATGCTGCCCAAAGCCATCAGGCTGGTAAAATTGCCGATGAGTTGGGTGCGGAAGGGCACGCCATTGGCTTCATAATATTGTTGGAGGAACTCGGCTTTCATTTTGCCCACGTCCACATTGCTGGGGCATTCCGATTTGCAACCCTTGCACGATAAACACAAGTCCATCACCTCTTTGATCTCGTCGTGGTCAAAGCGATTTTTTTTGCGAGAATTGGTCAAGTATTCGCGCAGGATGTTGGCCCGGGCCCGCGTGGTGTCGCGTTCGTTGCGGGTGGCCATGTAGCTGGGGCACATGGTACCGCCGCTCAGTTGGGTCTTGCGGCAGTCGCCCGAACCGTTGCACTGCTCCGCCGCCCGGAGGATCCCGCCATTGGCCGAAAAATCCAACACGGTAGCAAATTGGGGGGTGTCTTGGCCCGGAACGTAACGCAGGCTGGTGTTCATGGGCGGGGTGTCCACGATCTTGCCGGGGTTGAAAATATGATCCGGATCAAAGGCTTGCTTTACTTGCTTGAGCATCGCGTAGTTTTTTTCGCCCACCATTTGGCGGATATACTCGCCCCGCAGGCGGCCATCGCCATGCTCACCGCTCAATGAACCTTGGTATTTTTTGACCAATGTCGCGATTTCATCGGCAATTACTTTAAAAAGTCGGTTACCTTCGTGGGTTTTGAGATCAATCATGGGGCGCAGGTGCAACTCGCCGCTGCCCGCGTGGGCATAGTGCACGCTGTACAGTCCGTGGGTTTTCAAAATTTCGTTGAACTCACGGATGTAGGCCGGTAAATCCTGCACATCGACGGCCGTGTCCTCGATCACCGCCACGGGCTTGGCATCGCCGGGGATATTGGACAGCAACCCGAGGCCAGCTTTGCGCAGCGTCCAGACTTTCTTACTGTCCTCGCCCTGCACAATGGGATAATGGTAGCCCAACTGATTGATTTTTAGTGTATTAATCAACGCTTGGGCATCGTGATCCAGCGCTTCGGCAGTGTGGCGCGAAAGCTCAACCACCAAAATGGCCCCCGGATCGCCCTCCACAAAAAAGCGGTTTTGCCGCTGTTCGGGGTTGGTTTTGGTGCACTCGAGCACATAGTGATCCATCAGTTCGCTAGCACTCGGGGAATATTGCAGGGCTACCAAGTTGGCCCGCAGCGACTCGTCGATCGTGTGGCAATGCACGCACACGAGGGCTTGGTGCTTGGGCGGCAAATCCACTAAGTTCAGTTTGATTTCGGTAATGAACACCAGTGTGCCCTCCGAGCCAGCCAATAGTTGGCAGAAATTAAAGGGCTGTTGCTCCAGTAGTTCGTCCAATGCGTAGCCAGTATTGCGCCGCCGGATACTGGCTTTGGGAAACTCCCGCCGGATCTCGGCTTGGTTGTCGGGGTCGGCCAGTAGTTGGGTCACCGATTGATAAATCTGCTGTTCCAACGGGCTGGCCACTAGCTCGCCCCGGCATTTGGCAGCCAGTTCGGCCTGATCCATGGCCTTGAAAACCACCTCGTTGCCATCGCTCAGGAGCGCGCGCACTTCCAACAAGTGATCGCGGGTGCTGCCATAAATAATGGAATTTGATCCGCAAGAGTTGTTGCCCACCATTCCACCCATCATCGCCCGGTTGGCCGTCGACGTTTCTGGGCCAAAAAACAACCCGTGGGGTTTGAGGAACATGTTCAGCTCGTCGCGCACTACGCCGGGCTGCGCCCGAACCCAGCGTTCAGTGGGGTTTAGCTCGAGGATCTGGCCAAAATGTTTGGACACATCCACCACTATGCCACTGCCCACCACTTGCCCGGCCAGCGAGGTGCCAGCCGTCCGGGGGATGAGCGACGTTTTGAATGTTTTGGCAAAGCGGATGAGCCGCTGGAGGTCGGTCACCGTTTTGGGCATGGCCACTGCCAGCGGCATTTCGCGGTAGGCCGAGGCATCGGTAGCGTAGAGCGTGCGCATGGTCTGGTCGGTGAAAAAAGCTCCATCCAGTTCTTGGGCCAAGCGGGCGAGGGCGTGTTGCATTACAGTAAAAAGATCAGGTCACAAAGATAGGTCAAGCGGTCACAAAACAGGGTGGACAGTAGCGCAAGGGGATACCCGTGCCCTGATTCACCAGATTTAGAGTTAGTCGCCTCACCCTTGATTGTTAAATAATTGGAGCAGAAATAAGGGGTTGTACTAGGCTTTTGTTTGGCACAGCCAATACTTTGTTGGATATTAAAACTGGATGAACCCCCTTTTTGGGATCGAGCAGCGAAGGGAGCTCCAATCGCCCACCGGCCATCAAAGCTCCCTTCGTTGCTGCTCAAGGTACCAAACAGTTAGACCGCCTTCAATGCCTTGTTGTAGTCCAAGATGAAATACCGGACGGCAGTTTTGATCGCATTTTTGACCGAAAAATCTTTGGTGATCACTTTTCGGGTGATTTCGGCCGGGTTGTAGCCGTGGTTGGTATCGCGGAGGGCCGTCATGCCGCCCATGGGCTTGGGCGTGATCGCGTCGCTGGTGGCCGAAAACAATGATTCCAAGTAATCGGCCCGTGATTCTTGCCAAGTGTAGCCCACATTTTTGGCCATGAAAATATCCACATCGATCTGTTGGGGGCCGATTATTTTGGCCGTCAAGCTGGTACTGAACACCACATTGGACATGTTGTTTTTCACCGCTTTGACCAGCAGCCGGGCCGTCTCGGAATTGGCCATCCGCTCCACCGTATAATTGTAGTAAATCCCCTTGCGGTAAAAACCATCGTTGAACAGGTTTTCGCTGTCCAAGGTCAGTTGCATCCACGCATCCATGCCCTCGGGCATCAGCCACGTTTCCCGCGACTGGATGGTGGCCCGCAGGGCATCAATCTCATTTTTGTAGGCTTTACCGTACACATCAAAAAGAATTTTTTTCTTGAGCGCACCCGCCAACTGGGTTTTTTGGGCCGCGGGCAGGTTCGACTTCAGCAGGGCATCATAATCGGCTTTGCCAGCGGCCAACGTGGTGTAGCGTTTAGCAGCCACATTGGTCGCGGTTTGGGCCACTGCCGGGACGGTCTTGGCGTTGGTCGTCCCGATTTTTTGCAGTTCCCGCACCCCCGGGTTGATCGGCAGGGGCTGGGGGGCCAGCGAAGAAACGCCGGGCGTGACCATTTTCGGGGTAAAATCGCCCTCTTCGGTGTCGCGGGCCAGGGTACGAAACATCTTGAACAAATAATTATCCACCATGCCAGTCACTGGCAAAAAGTAAGCGGACTGAAAATCTTTGACCGCCTTTTCATCTTCGGGGCCATATTTGGCATCTTGCAAAATGTAATAGCCCAATGTATTGAGCCACTCTTGCAACTTTTGCACTTCTTTTCCAGCAGATCCGAGCTTGAGCGTTTCCATTTGTTTGGGGTTTAGGAGCTTTCAAACCGAAAATTTAGATAATTTTACCAAAACAACACCAAAGTGGGCAAAAGAATAATGATTGGGATCGGGTTGGCCTTGGCCACGCTGGTCATTTGGCAATACGAACTTGTTAGCTACGGCTTGATGCAGGGCTATGGGCAGGCAAAGATCTTGTGGCAGGCCCGCCCGGTGGCCGAAGTGCTGGCCGACCCAGCCTACCCCGATTCGGTGAAGGCCAAGCTCCGGCTCATTGCCGAGATCAAGCAGTTTGCCGAGGACTCCATCGGGCTGAAACCATCTGAAAATTACACCACTTTTTATGACCAAAAGGGCAAGGCTATTTTGTGGGTGCTCACGGCTTGCGAGCCGTTCCGGTTGGTGGAAAAGGAATGGGATTTCCCCTTGATTGGCAGTTTTTCTTACAAAGGTTTCTTTGATCTGGAAAAAGCCAACGTTGAGGACACGCTTCTGCGGGCGCAGGGCTACGACGTGAGCATTGGCTCAGTAGGTGGGTGGTCGACGCTGGGCTGGTTCAAGGATCCGGTGCTGTCCAATTTCCTTCGTCGCAAAGAAGGCAATCTGGCCAATTTGATTATCCACGAACTGACCCATGGCACTTTATTTGTCAAAGACAGCCTGAGGTTTAACGAAAATCTTGCCAGTTTTGTGGGTGATCAAGGAGCGCGGCTGTTTCTGCGCCACAAGTACGGGCCCGGCTCGACGCAGCTACTGGAATACGAGGCCGATGAGCACGATGGGGCTGCCTTCACCCGTTATGTATTGCGGGCCACCCAAAGTTTGGATTCGCTCTACCAAAGTTTTCCCGGGGCAATGGCAGTTGCTGACAAACAGGCGCAGAAAACGGCCCAGATCAAGGCCATCATGGTCAATTTGGACACGGTGTCTTTTCTGGGGAACCGCTACCGGGGCTATTTTGCCGATTTTACGCCCAACAACAATTTTTTTATGGGGTTTGTCCGCTATGAATCGCGGCAAAATAGCTTTGAAACAGAGTTTGACCAAGCATTTGACCGGGATTTCAAGCAATATTGGGCCTATCTCAAAACGAAATACAAGTCGCTCTAACCATCAGTTAGCCCAACAGTTCGGCCAATTCCAGCCATTTGCTGGTTTTCTGGTCAATATTGGCGGTCAACTGGCCAATCTTGGTGCTCCACTCGTGTAACTGCTGGTGGCTGGTCGAGCCACGGTTCAGCAATTCCTCCAGTTGGGTTTTCTCCAATTCCAGTTGGGGGATTTCCCGATCCAGTTGTTCGTATTCTTGTTTTTCCTTGAAGGAAGGCCGTTTTTTTGAGGCGCTGGCCAAAGGGGGCGGCACACTGGCCGGTTTCTCGGGGGCGCGCACGGCCACATTGCGACCAATGGCACCGGCATCGCCCTGCTCCTGGAGCCATTCTTTGTAGTCCGAATAATTGCCGGGGAAATCGCGGATCTGGCCTTCACCCTCAAAAACAAACAGGTGATCCACCAGTCGATCCATAAAATAGCGGTCGTGCGATACGATGAGCAGGCAGCCAGGAAAGCTTTCCAAAAACTCCTCCAAGATATTGAGCGTAATGATGTCCAGATCGTTGGTCGGTTCGTCAAGGATCAAAAAATTGGGGTTTTTGATCACCACGCGCAAGAGTTGCAGGCGGCGTTTTTCGCCCCCGCTCAGTTTGCTCACGTAGGTGTACTGCACCCGGGGCGGGAACATGAAATAGGTGAGCAATTGGGAGGCTGAGATGGTTTCGCCGGTGCCAGTGGTGATCACTTCGGCAATTTCCTTGACCACTTCGATTACCCGTTTGTCCTCGGGCAAATTGAGTTCTTGCTGGGTATAGTAGCCGAACACTACGGTGCCGCCGGTTTCCAAACTGCCCTTGTCCGGGGTGACCTTGCCCGTCAGCATGTCCAAAAAGGTGGATTTGCCCACGCCATTTTTGCCAATGATGCCGATGCGGTCGCGGTGCTTGAAAGTATAGGTGAAGTCTTTGACCACTTCCAATTCGCCAAAAGCCTTGTGCATTCCTTCCACCTCGATGATTTTGCCCCCGAGCCGGGCCATGCCCACATTCAGTTCCAAATTTCCTTGGGCGGTTTTGCCCGCAGCTTTTTCTTTTACCTCCTCAAACGCATCGACGCGGTATTTGGCCTTGGTGCCCCGGGCCTTGGGCTGGCGGCGGATCCAGTCCAGTTCCTTGCGCATCAGGTTGCGGGCTTTGTCCACTTCGGTGGCTTGTTGCAGGGCGCGTTCTTCTTTTTTCTCCAAAAAGTAACCGTAGTTGCCATTGTAGCGGTACAATTGGCCATCTTCCAGCTCGACGATGATATTGGTGACCCGATCCAAAAAGTAGCGGTCGTGGGTGACGAGCAGCAGCGAGCGGTTGTTGGCCGCCAATAGCCCCTCCAACCATTCAATGGTGTCCAAGTCCAAGTGGTTGGTCGGTTCGTCAAGGATCATCAGATCCGGCTCTTGGAGCAGCAGTTTGGCCAGGGCGATGCGTTTTTTCTGCCCGCCCGACATCACGGCCACGGGTCGTTCCACGTCGTCGATGCCCAGTTTGCTCAGCACTTCCTTGATTTTGTACTCCAATGCCCAAGCGTTCTGCTCATCCATGCGCGAGAGGGCCTTCTCCATCAATTTATCATTATCGGGGTGCAGCAGGGCGTGCTCAAAAGCTTTCACTGCCGCAATCTGCTCGTTTTCGGTGTCAAAAATGGCTTGCCATACCGTGGATCCGGGGGCAAATTGGGGGTTTTGGTCCAAATAGCCGATGGCCACGCCCCGCCGCACGGATACTGAACCGGCATCGGGGGTAACTACTCCGGCCAACACGTTGAGCAAGGTGGTCTTGCCCGATCCGTTGACCCCAACAATGGCGATTTTTTCACCTTGACTAATGCCCAGCGACACATTTTTGAAAAGCCAGCGGTCACTGTCAAAAGTCTTGGAAACGGAGTCGGCAGAAAGAAGATTCATAACTTGTGATACTAAAAATTAATATGATTTAGACAATTACCAAGGCTTATTTTATTGATTGCCATTAAGTTGATTTTCCGGTTAATGGAAAGCCAATGTTGCTTGGGGGCGAAGGCGGTTTGGAAAACGCGGGGCAAAGGTAGGCCAAAAGCGGCAATACCCATGCGCCCCAGCCGCCTTTGCCGGAACGGGTCATCCGGCTGGCCCCAAAAGCAGTGGGGACGGTTGGGACCGATCCGGAGCCCCGGTGCTCGTTGGGCGCGCCGGTGGGGCAGTGATCCTGGGCATTTTGCGCCAAGCCACCCAGCCAAGGCCCCGATCCCCAAATTTTGCCTTACTTTACGGCTTTCTAAAGCACTCCCAACGATGAACAGATTCTTTTACCCACTCACCTGTGCCCTCTTGCTGGGGCTGGTGGCCGGCTGTGCCAAGCAGCCCGCCAAATCGCTAGAGGGCGATCTACAAACGGATGTCACCCGGATCATCCGCACCTTGGCCGCCGATGACTTGCGCGGCCGGCGCACTTTCTCGCCCGAAATTGACAAAGTGGCCGACTTTATTGCCCAAGAATTTGAAACGATCGGCTTGGCCAAAATGCCCGGCCAAACTACTTTTTTCCAAGAATTTGTGGGAACCCAATTTAAAATAGTCGCTTCGTCGCTCACCATGAACGGCGAAGTGGTGGCCCCAGAAAACTTTTTCTGCCTCGCCGAGCAGGCCCAAGTGGCGCTCAGTTTGGCCAATGCCAAGTTTTTTGTGCTGGCCAAAGGCGACAACTTCCGCAACAAGTTGGGCTATTTCCAACAGACGGCTTCCACCGACAAAGTCAACGTGATTTTGGTGCACCCCGATCAAAAAGCCAATTTTAGCCGCTACCGTGGGTTTATGACCAATGAGCCGCCCGTAAAGCTCACGCCCGAAAAATCGCCCGCCTTTGTCTATGTGCTGGCCGAAGCGGAACCCACTGCATTGGCTGGGGCGGCGACCTTTACCAAAATCGAACTCAAAATGAAAAACGTGGTCGGTTACCTGCCCGGCAAATCGCGCAAAGCGGAGTTGGTGATTTTTGGGGCCCACTATGACCATATCGGCATCCTGAAATCGGTCAATGGCGACTCCATTGCCAATGGAGCCGACGATGATGCCTCGGGCACTACGGCAGTGCTGGCCTTGGCCAAACATTTCAAACAGCAGGGCACCAATGAGCGCAGCCTCATTTTCGTGACTTTCACGGGCGAAGAATTGGGCATGTACGGCTCACAATATTTCTCCAAACAACAGGATCCTGACAAGGTAGTGGCCATGTTCAACATAGAAATGGTGGGCAAACCGTCCAAATTTGGCCTGGGAGCAGCATTTATCACCGGCTACGAACGCTCGGATTTTGGCAAGATCCTCCAAAAAAACTTGCAGGGAACTGATTTTGTGTTCCACCCCGATCCGTATCCCGATCTCCGGTTGTTTTACCGCTCCGACAACGCCACGCTGGCCCGGCAGGGTGTGCCAGCCCACACCATTTCATCCGATGAAATCGACAAGGACAAACTGTACCACAGCGTGGACGATGAAGTGGAATCACTCGACTTGGCTAACTTGGCCCTGATCATCAAAGCCATTGCCAAGAGTGCGGAGAGCATCGTGGCAGGTCAAGATACCCCCACCCGGGTGAGCATGGGCAAGGGGGAATAAGGCAGCGCAAAACCAATGGTTATAAATTTGGGCAATCAACTGGATTGCTCAGCTTGGCTGTTGGGCCCCAAACGAATCTTGCCATTGGCCCAAACCAACCCTGCCAAAAGCAAAAACTGCTGTCCCAATCAAGGGGCAGCAGTTTTGCTAGGGTTACGTGAAAGTAAAAGTGAAATTAAAAATGATACAAGGCCCCAAAACTCAAGCCGATCCAGTGGGGAGTTGCCCCCAGTTTGTCGGTGCTATATACCGATTGCAAGGCCCGGTTGTAGTTCACATCCGCATAGATGCCCCATTTGGGACTGAAAGTGTAGCCTAGGCCCGCACTGCCCATGGCACTGAAATGGAATGGGCGATAAGTGCCCAGATCATAGCTGACAAACACTTGTTCTTGCGAAGTCAGACTGTTTTGTACCAATACATTGCCCAGTAGGCCGGCCGAAGCGCGATAGTTGAGGCCGGGCCGGCTCGAACCCACCCACACCCGCAAGGGCACCGATACATAGCTGGTGCGGCTGGTGAGCGTGTTGTCAATGAGGTTGGTCCTGGAAACCGCATTGTTTGAAATTGTCTGGGTAATGACGGTGGAAACCTGGAACTGGTTGACGGTGTAGATCAACCCAGTGCTCACCGACCAGTGCTTGCCCAATTTTCGGCCAAAATCCAGCCCAAAACCTACCGTGGAACCAGCGATCAATTGCTGGTTCAGTTCGCCGAGTTTGGTATTTCCGAAGGAAGCATCGCCCGCTCGTAGGCTGGTCGCATAGACCGAAGGCACGGTCGAGTTGATGCTCGAAAAATTGGGCCGGTAGGCATTGTAAGTGGCACCCGCGCCAATCCACCATTGATGAGTGGGAACTTCCTTTACCGTAGGTTGGGCAAGGGTAACTTTCTGGGGGTTTAAACTGGCCAGCGGGAATGTATTTTTAAGATCGACACTCAGTCGGCGCACTTTGGCGAGCAACAGCGGACTGGCCGTTTGCGCATCGGTCGCCTGGGGATTGGGCAGCACAGGCTCACCTTGGACGAGCGGAGCAGGCACCGCTCCAGCGATCTTGGCCCCGGTTTGTCCCGCTCTTTTCTTGTCCATGCCATTGCGGTAGCCCTTTTGGCCATTGAATTCCTTGGGCAAATCATCGGCACGCGCTGGCCTGCGGGAAGGAACATCCACTTTCGGGCCTTTGGTGGCCTCGGTTGACTGGACAGTTTCAGGATTCAAGCCATTATCGGTCACTGGCCCCAAAGTTTTGGCCGATTGCTGCTCGCCCAAAGCTGAATCTTCAGTGGGCAACGTATTTAAAGTAGGAGTGTTTTCTTTAGGGGTAGCGTTTTGTTTGACAGTATCAGTGGATGGGTTGGTAAATTTGGGGGCCAGATAAACCAATGAACCGATCAGGAGCATGGCCGCAACGGCCGTCTTGCCCCAGCGGATATACAATGGCCGCACGGTGTCATCTTCGCCCAGTTGGCTCGCTACTCCTTGCCAAACCTTGGGCAGGGGTGTTAGTTCGGCCTCCGCAAACACATCTTTGAAGTGGTCTTCAAAGCTTTTATCGCTGTCTTTCATACACTTTGTCCTCGTCTTTTGCAATCATTTTCTGCAACAGCACCTTGGCGCGCGCATACTGTGATTTAGATGTTCCCTCCGAAATGCTCAACATTTCGGCGATCTCGTGATGCTTGAAGCCCTCAATGGCGTACAAGTTAAAAATGGCTTGGTAACCTGCTGGGAGCTGTTGGATAAATGCCAACAATTCCTGAAAATTATAAGCAGTAAAGGTAAATTCTTCCGACGGCTCGTCACGCATTACGCTCACATCGTCCATGTGCATTTTATCAAAAAACTTTCGGTTCTGCTTCAGTGAAGTATTGATCACGATCCGCTTCACCCAGTATTCCAAGGTTGACCCGGCTTTGAACTCAGCAATGTTTTGAAAGACCTTGACGAAGGCTTCTTGCAAAATATCTTCGGCTTCAAAAGTGGTTTTCGAGTAGCGCATGGCAACGACAAACATTTTTTTGGAAAAACGTTCGTAAAGTTGACGTTGGGCTTTTCGATCCCCTGAAGTACAAAGGGCGACCAGCTTATCTTCGTTGTACGTTGGTTGCTTAAATAGCTGCATCGCTTACCAGAAGAGTGGCTGTTCAATGAATAGACCCGCTAAAGCCAAAAATGGTTGCATGGGGTAACCGGATTATTTTAAAACAAGGAACCAAAGTTACTCAATATTCAATACAAAAACGATGGAGTGCGCCTTTTGGCTTGTGACACTCCCAAATGGTGCTACCTTTGCAAAAAGACGTTAATTGGTCATTAAAATTATACTCGATATGAAAAAATTGAACTGGTTCTTCTTGGGCTTTTTGTTGCTGCCATTTGGCGAGCTGGCGGCCCAATCCAACGTGAATGTTGGCGTTTACATTGGCCCTTCCACTACTTGGATGCGCACCGATACGCGGGGCGTCCGGGCCGATGGTGCGGTCATCGGCATGGATTGGGGCCTGATGGTCGATTATTTGTTCAACGACCGCTACATTTTCCATACCGGCATCAATGTGAGCCACCGGGGCGGGAAGTTGGTCTATACCGACGGCCTGACCTTTCGCACGCTGCCCGGCGATGTGTATGGGCCCAACAGCTCCGTTACCTATAATACGCAATGGATTGAAGTGCCCACCCAGATGCGTTTGCGGATTACCAACGGCACCGGTAAGGTAATACCGTTTGTCCAGTTCGGGTTCAATACAGGCTTCCGCATAGGCGGGCGGGCTAGTGTCAGTGGCCCGCGCACCCTCTCCCGGGAGCAGGTGGGCAAGGATCTGAACGATTTTTCTTTTGGCTTGGTCGCCGGTGGTGGCATCGAGTATGAGCTCAACGAAACCAACCGTTTGCTAGTGGCCATACTGTTCAACAATGGTTTTACTGATAATATCAATCGGCACGAACAATCGGCGATCATGAGCCGGGTGGCCCAGAACTATCTCAACCTGCGCGTGGGATTTTTCTTTTAACACCCTGCCCGCTTGGCCAGTCACAAAGGGGAAGCCCCAGTGGCTGGCCTCTTTTTTAGCGGTTGCCCAAAGCGCGGTACGCTCGCTGCCATTCCCAGTGCCCTTTGGCGGCCAAGCCCAGCAAAATGCCATACACGATTGTTGTGGCGATCAGGTCCTTGTAAAAATAAACCCCACAGGCCAGCACATTGACGGCCATCCATAAGAGCCAGTTTTCCTTCTGCTTGCGGGCCAGCATCCACTGGGCCACCATGCTGAAAGCCGCCACGGCCGAGTCCCAGTAGGGGAGGGCGGCATCGGTGAACTGGCCAAACACAGTGCCCAGCGCGAGCGTGCCCAACGCCCCCAAGCCCAGGAGGAGGCCCAGTTCACCGGGCTGGGTGGCCCGGACGGGCAAAGTGCGCCGCTGCCCGCCCCCAAACTGCCAGTGGTAAAAACCATAGCCACTGCTGGCCAAAAAAAACAGGTTGAGCAGCACATCGGCGTAGAGTTTGATCACAAAAAAAACGTAGAGGTAGCACACGATGCCGGCGGCGTTCACCACCCAGCCCCAAATGCTTTGTTTGGTGTTGAGCCAGATGCCCCAAACGGTGAGGATAGCGCCGGCCAGTTCCACCGGGTTGGCCACAAAATAATCGAGGATCGGTTTCATGGCCACAAAGATAGGCTCCCCAGCCCCGTGGCAATGTGGCAGCCATGTTTACAACTGCTGAATTAGATCCAGCCTGTCGCGGTCATTTGGTTGGGTTGGACATGGCCATTCAGGCACGATTGCCCAAAACCGGTGTGGCTTCGGGTTGCCAAATCTGTGCCTAATGCTCAGCAGGGTGGGTGGGTGCGCAGACTGGACGTTTTTGGTGCTGTCATTTTACGGCACAAGCCGTTACTAGTTTAGGTTCTTTCTGTCCGTGCTCTACAAGCCAAACTGTTTCTATACAAGGATTTCTTTTGTCGGGTGTTTTGATTTCGCACCTCAATACATATTTAACGCCATAGATTGTGTCTTGTGTTTTTTCGATATCTCGGTCAATGGAATGTTGAATGAGTGAACCTTTTAAAGTGCCTATGTCAGCTACGTTAAAACCGAAACGCGTAAAAAAAGCTGCTTTATGCTTTCCTGTTTCATGAGTCTCACTGAGTAAACAGCCAGTGATTTTATTGTCTGCTACAAATGATTGGCTGTTGTTGGGTATTTTCATTTTGCTACTTTTTCTTCAATTTGATTACTAAATACGGTTTCAACTATGCTTGAATCATTTACGATAAACTCGACTTCATAAGCGTCTTTATTTTCGTAAACGTGAACCACTGTGCCTATAGAACCTTTTGGAACTTTTGATATTTTAGTGTTCGCAACAACCAGCGCAGATTCATTTATTGACTTTGGAATATTTTCAAAATTGTCCTCAAAGTCTTGTCGGCTCAATATCGTATCATACAACCTTCCTTCTTCGCTTTGCTGCGCGATGAGGCGGGCCAGTTCGGGCAGGGCATCCATCAGCTCACGGTACGCATGGATGACGAAATATTTTTCCTGAAACTTTTCTTTGATGTAGGGCGTGTTGATTATCTCGGCCACATCGAAGCGCACCCGCTGGGGCTGGTCGCCGAGGCAATAAACCGATTCGCCCTGGGAAGAGAGGATGCCCGCCCCGTAGATTTTTAGGCCGTCCGCGTCCTCGATCAGGCCAAACTCGACGGTGTACCAGTAGAGGCGCGAAATGAGTTCAATGGCCAGTTCGCTGTCAATAAACCGGAGGGCGACTTGGCTGAGGCCGCCCAAAAAATTACAGAAATCTTGGTTGCTCAGCAGGGGCACGTGGCCAAACACGTCGTGGAACATGTCTGGTTCCTCAAGGTAGGCCAGTTGATCCATTTTGCGGAGCCAGGTGGAGGCGGGAAAGCGGCGGTTTTCCAATAGCTCAAAAAACGCTTTGTTGGGGATCAAACCTTCCACCACCTCGACCCGCCACCCGGTGATCTGGGCCAATTGGGCGTTCATCTCATCGAAATTGGGGATCCGATCGCGCTGGAAGCCCACTTTCTCGATGCCCGCCAAATAGGCTGGGGAGGCTAAACCGGGCAATAATCGCATTTGATGGTCAAACAGTAGTTGCCATACTAACAAATCTTGCGGCGTGTATTTTTCATATTCTTGGGTCATGGTCGTAAAACGGGTTGGATTGGTAAAGGTATTGATTTTACGGGGGAACGTAAGGGTAGGTTTGGGGATTACCGGAATAAAAAAAGCCAACTCTACAAGAGAAGGCTTTTATTCATCGTCAAATTAATTTATATAAAAACTTAAACTTTATCACACCCGATTAAAGATGTAACACTACAAAATTAGCGGATATTTTTCAATTTGCCAAATATTCCATGAGCGCTTGCGTTCCCAGCTTGAATTGCTGGCCATTGGCCATGTCCTTGACGGTGAACTGGCCACTCGACATTTCCTCCGACCCAATGATCACAACCAGGGGGATCTGCTTTTTATTGGCGTAGTCCAGTTGCTTTTTTAGTTTGGCCGGGTCGGGATAGATTTCGGCATTGACCCCGGCAGCGCGGACTTGCCGGAGCAGGGGCATGGCAAACTGCTGGGCGGCCAGGTCAAAGGCCACGAACAGGACTTTGGTGGAGTGGGCGTTGGTGGGGGGGAAGCGGTCGAGGGCTTCGAGCACGTCGTAAATGCGGTCGGCCCCGAAAGAAATGCCCACTCCCGGCATTCCCGGCAGGCCAAAACCGCCCGTCAGGTTGTCGTAACGGCCTCCGCCCCCGATGCTGCCCATGGCCACCCCTTGAGCCTTGACCTCGAGGATTGTCCCGGTGTAGTAGTTGAGGCCCCGGGCGAGGGTCAGATCCACTTGCAGTTCATTGGCCAGTGTGAGGTCGGCGAGCAGGGCCAATACCTGCTCGATTTCCGCCACGCCTTGCAGGCCCACTGTCACATCGGCGAAGAAAGCGGGCAGGTCGGCCAGGCCAAGGCCCAAAAAAGCCCCGATTTGATCGGCTGCTTCGGCGGGCAGGCCCCGGGCCAAGAGTTCGGCCCGTACGGCCTCGGGGCCAATTTTGTCCAATTTATCGATGGCAGTGGTAATATCGATCAGTAGCTCGAGGTGGCCCACTTTTTCGGCCAATCCCTGGAGCAGCTTGCGGTTGTTGATCTTGATGGTGACGGGCAGGCCCAGCTTGGCGAATACTTCGTCGTAAATTTGGATAAACTCGGCTTCATATATCAGCGAGCCAGAACCCACTACATCGGCATCGCACTGGTAAAACTCGCGGTACCGGCCTTTTTGGGGGCGATCGGCCCGCCAGACCGGCTGGATCTGGTACCGTTTGAAGGGGAACACCAGTTCGTTTTGGTGCATGACCACGTAACGGGCAAAGGGCACGGTGAGGTCATAGCGTAGGCCCTTCTCCGAAATTTTGGGCGCCAGTTGGCGGTAATTTGCGATCGGTTCTTTGACCTCACTCAAGAAATCGCCTGAATTGAGGACGCGGAACAACAACTGGTCGCCCTCTTCGCCATATTTGCCAGTGAGGGTGCTCAAATTTTCCATCGTTGGGGTCTCGATGGGCTGGAAACCGTACAGGATGAAGGTTTGGCGGATGGTATCAAAAATATAGTTGCGCCGGTTGAGGACTTCGGGCGAAAAATCGCGGGTGCCCTTGGGAATCGATGGTTTCTGGGTCATGGTTTGGTAAAGGCAGGTTGGATGCGTGCGTGAAGTGGGCCAAGTTGACTGCGGCAAAAAATAGGAAACACGGAGCGAAACTCAGCCCCGTGCGCGTATTTTCCAGTAAAGACAGGTTATAGAGTGGCAGGGTTACTTACCAAGCACTGCTACCACCGAAATCATCATCGACAAAGTCATCGTCGTTTGCGTCCACTTCAACATCGTCGTCGTCCAAGTCACTATCGTCGTCGCTCAAGTCGTCGTCGTCGTCGATGTCATCATCTTCAAAGTCGTCATCGTCGTAGTCGTCATCGAAATCGTCGTCGTTAAAGTCGTCGTCATCGCTTTCGACCGCATCGTCATCGTCGTCACCGTCGTCAAAAGCGGCCTGAATAGCATAGGGGTATGCGCTGAGGTTGATGCTAGTGCCAGCAATGTTTTCAAGCAAAAGGGTTTGGGGTAACCAATCTGTCAACAGTTGCTGAATCGACAACAAGCCGGCGGCTTCTCTGGAGATTGCATCCAACATCAGGTTTCCGGGGTTACCTGTGTCGGTCACGGAATCTAAGTTGTAGAACTTCATTGTAATAAAGTTATTGGATTTGAGTGTAACGATCTTTTGTTCAAACTTTGGGCCAGTTACGGGACGCCAAAATTAAGGAAATTTAAGACAAAGTGTTGTTGGTGCTTTTTTTATTCTTTTTTTGGTTGGGCTGCCTTGACTGCCAAAACTCCTTGGGTGGTGGTTTAATCCATCAATGCGTCATATACCTGCACCCGGGCCCAAAGTTGTTTGTGACCATCCACAAACTTATTGTGGACTGGGTGGACTTGGTAGGCATCGTGCGCCGAACGGCTGTCAAAATACAAAATCAACGCCAGGGCATAGGAGTTATCGACCACATCACGCAGCGTGCCAGCCGGCGTGCCAATGTGCAGCTTTTTGATCTCTTTGATGGGGCGCAAACTTTCCAGTCCCTTTCGGAGCGCGGCCACATCGGCTGGTGTGGCCCCCTCTTTCATCCAAAAGAAAACAGTGTGAACAAACTGGCTTTTTTGAGTTGAAGGCACGGTTTCCTTTGGCGATGAAGCCGCAATGATCGCTATAAAAACAATTCCGAGCATTCCCCGAGGGATAGATTTTTTCATAATTTTTTGCTTTGGGTGCCAAAAGTAAAAATCCGCCCCCCATTTTGATCTGGTTCCGCCACTGACGGGGCACTTAGTTTCTGGGCCAAGATTACAATAATTTTGGGGATTTATGCAAAGGGTAAAAAGATTTTAGGAGGATCATTGATTGATTGCTTTGGTTTCCAATGGGTTGGCTGTTCGGCCGACATTCAATTTTTGGTTCCGTACAGCCTCGCCCCAGCATCCAATGTTTCAAGGAACGTATCAAAACCAGTCCAATCGCAGTGGGCATCGACAAGCTAGGCCGTGTGCTTGCTGTCCTCGATCGCGTTTTGCCAAGTCCACTCGATTTTGCGCTTCAATGGTGCTTGCCGGACTGGGCAATCGGCTAGGGTGCAAATGCTGCACGACTCAGGGATGCAAGGCTCGGTGTGGACAAAGGTTTCCACCCGATCCTCCATTGCCTGGTTAATAGTGGCTTCAATGAGCTTGGTCTCTTCGTGGGCCTCGCGCACGGTGAAGTACCAAGGGAGGGTTACGTGGCAATCGATGTGCAATTGGGGGCCATATTTGATGATCCGTAGGTTGTGGGCATCGATCCATGAGTCGCGGCGGTGCAGGTTGAGCACTCCGATCACCTCGCCGACCAATTGGATATCGGCCTCGTCCATGACCCCGGAGATGGCCCGGCGGAACACGCCCCATCCGGTCCAGAAGATGAGTCCGCCGAAAAAAACGGCCAATGCCCCGTCCAGCCAGCTCAAGTGGGTGAAATAGAGCACAATCAAACCGATCACCAGCCCGGCACTGCTGTAACCGTCAGACATCAGGTGTTGGCCATCGGCCAGCAGGGTGGGCGAATGGTGCTTTTTGCCTGCTTGGGCCAAGTACCAGCCCATGCCAAAATTCAAGGCCCCGGCCCCGGCAGTGAGCCAGATGCCCGTATCGATTGCAGCCAATGGCTGAGGGTTCATAAAGCCCAGCACCGCTTTGATCACAATGGCCACCCCGGCAGCCATAATGAGCATGGCCTCAAAGCCCGAGGAGAGGAACTCCACTTTCCCGTGACCATAGGGGTGATCGGCATCGCGCGGCTTGGCCGATTTGATGATACTGAACAGGGCCACTGCCCCAGCGGTGATGTTGGCAATGGACTCTAGGGCATCAGTGAAAATAGCATTGGAATTGGTGAGGAAGAAGGCATAAAACTTTACTCCCGTGAGCACAATGCCCAGCCCCAAGGTAATGGCCAATAGCCGGATTTTGAAAAGATCTTTTGAGGCCAAAATGCTGGGGCCAAGTGGCCAAAAAATGGAACACAGCGGAATACCGGGGTTCACCGAACGTTCTCCCACCAAATGGCAAAGGTACTACTATCTTTCAGGTTTACCGTTTGGCCGATCATCGGGGACCAAACCGTGACTTGGCGGGCTTTGGCCTGTGCCATGACCTGGATGATGGGCGCGTCCCAAGCATGGTTGGCCAGGAGAAACTTGCCCCAGTGCACGGGCAGCAGGTGCTTGGCCCGCAGGTCGATACTGGCCTGCACCACCTCTTCGGGCATCATATGGATGTATTTCCAGCTTTTGTCGTATTGCCCACACTCCAAAATGACGAGATCAAACGGCCCGTGGGCTTGGCCGATCTGCGCAAAATGGGTATCATAGCCCGAGTCGCCTCCGAGGTAGATTTTCATCGTGGGGGTTTGGAGCACGTAGGACATCCACAGGGATTGGTTGCGGATCAGGCCCCGGCCCGAAAAATGGCGGGCTGGCGCTGTGTGGACCACAAATCCCAGATCCAGATCGATTTTCTCGTCCCAATCGCGTTCGATTATCTGCGCGGGCGCAAATCCCCAATGTTCCAAATGTTGGCCAGTGCCCAGTCCGCAGATTACTTGGTCGATTTTTGGCCGGAGTTGTTGGAGCGTCTGGTGATCGAGGTGGTCCCAGTGGTCATGGGAGATGAACAGGTAATCGATGGTGGGCAAATCGTCGGGATGGTACACGTCGGTGCCGGGGAAGCTCCGGGTGGTGCTAGCGATAGGGGAGGCGCTGCCGCACAATACCGGATCGACCAAGATTTTTTTGCCATCCACTTGCATAAAATAAGATGAATGGCCAAACCAGACCAATATATTCTGGTCGGGGGCCAACGCCAGCAGATTGGTTTTTTGGCTGGGCAGGCTGTCCACCGGCTGGCTGCGAGTGCTTTTGTCAAACAAAAATTCCCGGAGGACCGCCCAATAACCTACTCCCTCGGTCAGGTCGGGGGTGTGGCTGAGGTTCTGAAACTTGCCGGCCCGGTAATGGGGCGATTGCTTGATGCGCGTGGCCCGGGCCCCGGTGGGAGTGCGCCCAAACTTGGCTTGTTGCAAATAAATAAAAAGTACCAGGCCAAGGGCCGCGATGATCGAGCTGGTGATGAGCATTGGACGGAGGTATTTCTTTTTCATTTGGGTGTGGCCAGACCGCAAACAAACCGGCCTAAACAAGTACGGGTTTTGGGATGGGCAAGTTGTCCTCACTTGGGGAGGCCATTGGTCATTGCCCGCTTTTGTGGTGAGTAGCGGCGGCAATGATAGTAAATCAAGAACTTTTGGTACAAATTGCGCCTAAAATCAAGCTGCTATCAGGAATTCGATCCATGACTACTTTTGAAGTTACCGGGGGTGCTCAATTAAAGGGCGAGATTGTGCCACAGGGGGCCAAAAACGAGGCCCTGCAAATCCTGTGTGCGGTGCTGCTCACTGCCGAGACCGTGACTATCCACCACGTGCCCGAAATTCGGGATGTCAATAAACTCATTGAGCTGTTGGCCGCCATGGGCGTGGCCGTCAAGCGGGTGGGCGAAAATGCCTCGGGTGCTTCCTATGAATTTTGTGCCCAGTCGGTGGACATCGATTTTCTGGAAACCACTTCTTTCCGCGAAAAAGCCGCCGCCCTGCGCGGTTCTATCATGATCCTCGGCCCGTTGCTGGCCCGCTTCGGCAAGAGCAAAATGCCCAAACCGGGGGGCGATAAAATTGGCCGCCGCCGGCTGGACACCCACTTTTTGGGTTTCCAAAAACTCGGGGCACGGTTCAACTACGACGTCGACGACCACTTTTACCACATCGATGCCAGCCATTTGCAGGGCACATACATTTTGCTGGACGAAGCCTCGGTCACGGGCACGGCCAACATCGTAATGACCGCCGTGCTGGCCAAGGGCACGACCACGATCTACAACGCAGCCTGCGAGCCCTATATCCAGCAGTTGTGTGCCATGCTGAACCGGATGGGCGCGAAGATTACCGGGGTGGGCTCCAACCTGCTCTCGGTCACGGGCGTGGACAGCCTAGGTGGCACGGTCCACACCATGCTGCCCGATATGATCGAGATAGGCAGCTTCATTGGCCTAGCCGCCATGACCGCGTCTGAAATCACGATCAAAAATGCCCGGATCGATATGCTGGGCATGATCCCGGCGGTGTTCCAGCGGTTGGGCATCCAAATGGTGTTTGTGGGGGACGATATCCATATCCCCGCCCAAAAACATTATTACATCGATAAATTTATTGATGGATCGATCCTCACCATTGCCGATGCGCCCTGGCCCGGCTTCACCCCTGATCTGTTGAGCATTGTGCTGGTGACGGCTACTCAGGCCAAGGGAACGGTGCTGATCCACCAAAAAATGTTTGAGAGCCGGTTGTTTTTTGTCGATAAACTGATTGACATGGGCGCGCAAATCATCCTGTGCGACCCGCACCGGGCCACGGTCATTGGGCTGGATCGGAAGCACTCACTGCGGGGCATCCCCATGACCTCGCCCGACATCCGGGCGGGGGTATCGCTGCTGATCGCGGCCTTGTCGGCCAGTGGGACCAGCATCATCCGCAACGCCGAGCAGATCGACCGGGGCTACCAGCGCATCGATGCCCGGCTCAATGCCCTGGGCGCCAATATTAAGCGCGTGGAGCAATAGGGAATTGATCGGCCGAAAAAGTAAATAAAGCCCGCCAAGCAAAGGTGGGTTTTATTGATCAACTATTTTGGTGGATCCAGCTTGGTCATCATGATTTTGTCGATCCGGTTGCCGTCCATGTCCACCACTTCAAACTGGAACGCGTCCCACTCGAACTTGTCCCCAGTTTTTGGGATCCGTTTGAGCACGTGGATCACCAATCCACTGATGGTGTGGAAGCTTGTGTTGGGGTTGTCTTGCCGGATCCCAAATTCGTACAGGAACTCAAAGAAGGGCAGGCGGCCATCGATGAGCCAAGAGTTGTCGGCCCGCTGAACGATCTGGATCGCTTCTTCTTCATTGATATCGCCCACCAAGGCATCGAGGATGTCTTTCATCACAATGTAGCCCTCCACTGTGCCATACTCATCCACCACTATGCCGTGGTGGATCTTGGTTTCCTTGAACTTTTCCAAGGCCCAGTAAGCTTTGACGTCGCCCGGTAAAATATTGACTGGTTTGACGAATTTGCGGAGATCAAAGGCTTGGCCCTCAAGCATGGCCACAAAAAGATCTTTGGCATACACTACGCCCAAGATGTGGTCCAACTCCCCATCGCACAGGGGATAGGCCGAGTGGTGTTGCTGGGCGATTTTCTGATGGGCCACGGCTGGGGTATCGGTCACATTGAGCCATATTAGGTCGCTGCGGCTGGTCATCAGGGAAGCAATGTGCTGGTCGCCCAAGTGGAACACCCGCTCCACGATGTCCTGTTCAATTTCCTGGATCGCTCCCACCGAAGCGCCCTCGGTGACCATGGCCTTGATCTCGTCTTCGGTCACGGCCGACCCTGCGTGCTTTTTGATATTGAGCAATTTGACCAGTAAATCGGTGGAGGCGCTCAACAGCCAAACAAAGGGGGCGGTCGCCCGGGAAATCAGCAGCATGGGCCGGGCCATCAGCAACGAAATGCTCTCCGGGTTGGTCATTCCGATGCGCTTGGGCAGCAGTTCGCCCACTACTATGGAAAGGTAAGTGACCACCACCACCACACAAACGACCGCGAGTTTATCGCTGACATTGGCCGAAAGCCCCGTTTGGGCCAGCCATTTGGCCATTTCTTGGGAGATGGTGGCCCCGGCAAAGATACCGTTCAAAATCCCGATGGAGGTGATGCCCACTTGAACCGTGGACAAGAAACGATTGGGGGACTCAGCGATTTGGAGCACCGTTTTGGCCTGCTGGTTGCCCCGGCGCAACATTTCCTCCAAACGGGACTTTCGGGAGGAGATAATGGCTATCTCCGACATGGAGAAAATGCCGTTGAGTACAATCAAAATGCCGATAACTATTAGTTCTTCAATCATTTAAGGGGACAAGGCAAATACGTGGCAGCCAATGGTAAGGCAAAAATAAGGATATGAAATCAACGAACCTAAGTTGCTTGGGTGAAACTGGGTTTGGTGGCCCATGTTGCCCAAATAAGCGATAAATTGACCCATTGGTTTAAAAATACTGGCCAAAATAGTGTACTTTGCTCCTATATTGGCCCTAACCTTGGTCGACAACCGTCCTTGGCTTGCTTTTTTGGCATTGGGCGCGCAGATCCCCTTACTTTATCCAGCAGTTATCCATTGCCATGCCCATACAGACTGTTAGCCATTATCATCCTCCGTTCTACTATTTCAACAACCCGCACCTGCAAACAATGATGCCCAGCTTTTTTCGCAAAGTGACGGGTTTTTCTTACGTGCGCGAGCGCATCAATACGCCCGATGGTGATTTTTTGGATTTGGACTGGGCTACCCAAGGCAGCCAGAAGTTGGTGATCGTTACCCACGGCCTGGAGGGCAGCGCCGACCGCCACTATGTGCGCGGGGTGATCAAAAAATTGCGGGCCCAAGGTTGGGATGGGCTGGGCTGGAACTGCCGCAGTTGCAGCGGCGAAATGAACCGCCTGCCCCGGTTCTACCACCACGGCGACACCCCCGATCTGGCGCTGGTGGTGGATCATGCCATCCAAAAAGGCAATTACCAAATAGTGATGTTGGTGGGGTTTAGCCTTGGGGGCAGCATGACCATCAAATATTTGGGCGAGCGGGGGGAGCAAGTTCGCCCCGAAATCAAGCGGGCAGTGGCCGTGTCGGTGCCCTGCACCTTGGCCGAATGTGGCGACGAACTCGCCAAGCCGAACAAGAAATTCTATACCAAGCGGTTTTTGCAAAAACTGGGGGCGAAAATCAAGGCCAAGGCCGCGCTGATGCCCGACCAGATCAGTTACCGCGATTATGACAAGATCCAGTTGTTCGAGGACTTTGACAATGCCTACACCGCCCCGCTCCATGGATTTCGGGATGCCGCCGATTATTATGCCCAAGTGAGTGCCATCGGGTTTGTGGACCGAGTGCGGGTGCCGTTGCTGCTCATCAACGCGCTCAACGATCCCTTCCTCACCCCCGCTTGCTTTCCGGTACAAATAGCCGAACAGCATCCTTTTCTGCACCTGGAAATGACCACCCAAGGTGGTCACGTGGGGTTTCAGCTTCCGGGCACTAATGAGACCTACGCCGAGCGGCGCATGGCCGAATGGGTGGCCGATTTGTAGGTGGGCGGGCCTTGGTATGCCGCATTCATTCCAGAGATAAACTCAGTTTGGCCCTATGGCAGCCGACGGGCTTGGTAGAAATAGTGGCGCTAAATTCAACATTTGTAATTGAGATCCATCATTCCCCAGCCTCTTTTTTAAAATTGTTATTTACCAAAAATGCCTTTAAAGTTGTTCTTATATCCCTATTTTGAAGATTTATTTAAACTTTGCGGCTTTGAAAATTAAGGTAATCTTTAGGTTTTGATTTCAACCTCGGGGTTTATTACAAAAATGATAATGGATGGTCATTTTTGTAATAAATCCAGACAAATACCCATTTTCAAATTTAGGGCTGGGAAATGTCGGTTATTGGATTTGAGAAACTCAAAAAAAGCGGCAATTTCTAGGTTTTCAATGAGTGCCATGGCTGTTTTGAGGTCTTGGTTCATGGTTGTGCCAATAAATTTTTTGCGAGTAGTTTAAGCCTTTCCTTAAAATTTAGGTTCGTTTTCCCCAAAATAAATTCGTTTTTTAGGATTTCGATGGTTTCATTTTTGTCCCATTTTTCCGCCCAATCGAAAAAATCGGAGATTCGGTTTTCGCTGAGCAGGGCATGGACATAGTCGAGGTCTGTGTTTGATTGTCTTTGCTTGTAAATGGTAACTTTTACGTAAGTATTCGTTTGTTCGAAAACAGCCGCTTGCATTTGTTTCGCTTTAAGTAGGGTTTGATTTCTTTTGATGCCTTTTGCGGAAGTTTCAACGAAGCCATGCAAAAAGAAGACTTTGATAATTTCGGGATTGATCACCACCGAATTATCAATTTTACCTATATTTTCCAAATCTATTTCGGGCGGAAACTGCCCCGCATTGTAGATCTCCATTCTGTCAGGATAAAGTTCAACTTTCGTTGGGCTTAAAATTTCTTTGAAATAATCTCGATGCACAAAAGCATTGGCCAAAAGCTCTGTAAATACCTTTTCGGGAATTTGGTAGTCGTCCGTGCGGCTATCGATGTCCCTAAGCAAATACAAATTTTGTTTGATATGCCCTATCATAAGCTCAAATTGTTCTATCAAATTTCCTTGCACAAACTCGGTAATCCCAGTTCGCAAACCTTGGTTATCCTCAAAAGAGAAAAATTTAGAGGTGTGGGCGTGAGAACTTACACTTCGGATTTGTTCCACACTTGTCAAACACAAAAAAGTACCCTTTAATACAAAACCATTGCTCATCAAATTTAAAGCTTTGAGTTTTTGGGTAGCATCGGTTTTGAGCGTAATTTTATGTTTTTGCAAATGTTTCTTGACGATTGTTTGGGTAAAAAGTTTTTTGAGTGCTTTTTTACTCAAAGTTTCAACCGTTTTGCCCACCAAAGACAAAGAGGTATTGGCATTTTGATTGTGTGTAAATGCTTTTACATCACTCAAAAAGTTACCGTATTCCGATTTTGTTTGGGGATAATGACAGTGAGTTTCATCACTACTTTAGAACCGCCTACTATATTTCCAATAGTTGAGTTGAGCAGAAATTTTTTTGCTTCATTTACCATAATAGTACCTTTGCGTATTTCCAAAAGCATTTTTTCAGCATTTTCTGCTTGTTTTTTGTCGGTGCTAAGTTGCCAAGCGGCCAACATTTTTAATTGTTCATAATAATCCAGATCCGTTTTGCCCAAAATAAAGGCTTTTTCCAAACGGCTAATCATTTCATTTTCGCCTTTTTGAATTTGAGGAACTCAAAAAATTCGGCAATTTGTAGGTTTTCAATGAGTGCAATGGCTGTTTTGAGGTCTGTTTTCACGATTTTTATTTTCTCGCCAAGTGCTTAACCGTTTTGATAAATTCCTTGGTAGGTTGTATCAGTGGCAATATATCCTCTTCGATCCAATCTGCCAAATCAATAAAATCACCGGCCTACCATTTGCCGAAAAGTTGTGCATAGAAACGCCTTTTTTGTGGTGCTTACGATGCCTTTTCACCCAATGTTTGGAAAAAAGGGTTTTTGTGTCTTTGTGGGCTTGGGCAGCGGATCCTTTTTGCGAGGGCAAGACACTTGGGGCATAGCAATAGGCGTAGTACTATCGTGGGGCTGCTGCCGCCAACCCCCGCCGTTGGTGGCGAGCCTGCCAGAGTGCAATCCCAATCAGGCCAGCCCAGTTGATTCACAAAAAAAGTCCCCAAACCAAATGAGTTTGAGGACTTTGAAGTAGGATGGTGGGAGTTCTCTAGTCTGCGTATGACTCCTCACGCTTTTCCATGCGCTTGCGTTCGTTCTCGTCCAAATAGATTTTCCGCATCCGGATCCCTTTGGGGGTTACTTCCACGTATTCATCTTTCTGGATGTATTCCAAGGCTTCCTCGAGCGAAAACTGCTTTTTGGGTGCAATTTTTACGTTGTCATCAGTGCCCGAGGCACGCATGTTGGTCAGTTTCTTGCCCTTTTGGATATTGATGACCAAATCATTGGCCCGGCTGTGTTCCCCGATCACTTGGCCAGTGTAAACCTCCTCGTTGGGATCCACAAAGAAGAAACCCCGATCTTGGAGTTTGTCAATAGAGTAGGCAGTACCGGGACCGCTTTCCATCGATATCAGCGAGCCGTTGGTGCGCTCGGGAATGCTGCCCTTGAATGGTTCGTAGGATTTAAACCGGTGGGTGATAATGGCCTCTCCTTGGGTGGCGGTCAGCAGGTTGCTGCGCAGGCCGATCAGGCCACGGGCCGGGATACTGAACTCCAGGTGTTGGAGGTCGCCCTTGGGCTCCATGATGCGCAGTTCACCCTTGCGCTGGGACACCAGCTCGATGACTTTGCCAGACCCTGACTCGGGTACATCCACCACCAGCAACTCGATCGGTTCGTTGCGCTGTCCATCAATGTCCTTGTAAACTACTTGTGGTTGGCCCACTTGCAATTCGTACCCCTCGCGGCGCATGGTCTCGATCAAAATGGACAAATGGAGGATTCCCCGGCCAAACACCATGAATTTTTCTTCGCTGTCGGTCGTCTGGACGCGGAGTGCCAAGTTCTTCTCAATTTCCTTGAACAGGCGGTCACGCAAGTGGCGCGAAGTGACAAATTTGCCCTCTTTGCCAAAAAATGGCGAGTTGTTGATCGTGAACAGCATGTTCATCGTCGGCTCGTCAATCATGATCCGGGTGAGCGGTTCAGGGTTGTCGGCATCGGCCAATGTGTCCCCAATTTCAAAATCCTCGATACCCACCACGGCACAAATATCGCCCGACCGTACTTCGGTCACTTTCAAGCGGCCCAAGCCCTCGAACACATATAAGTCTTTGATCCGTACTTTCTTGAATTTGTCTTCGCGCTGGCACAGGGTCACGGTCATGCCCTCGCGCAAGTCGCCCCGATAGATCCGGCCAATGGCAATCCGGCCCACGAAGGTCGAATAGTCCAGTGAGGTGATCTGCATCTGGGGCGTTCCGGCCACATAGGGTGCGGGCGGGATGACATCGATAATGGTATCGAGCAGCGGGAAAATATTGTCGGTCTTATCTTTCCAGTCAAAATTCATCCACCCGTGTTTGGAAGAACCGTAGAGCGTCACAAAATCCAATTGATCTTCGGTGGCGCCCAAGTTGAACATGAGGTCAAACACGGCTTCGTGGACTTCTTCGGGACGGCAGTTTTCTTTGTCCACTTTGTTGATCACCACGATTGGTTTGAGGCCCAAGGCCACCGCTTTGCTCAGCACAAACCGGGTCTGGGGCATGGGCCCCTCAAAGGCATCCACCAACAACAACACACCATCGGCCATTTTGAGCACGCGCTCCACTTCGCCACCAAAGTCGGCGTGGCCCGGTGTATCTACCACATTGATTTTTACATTTTTGTAGCGCACTGATACATTTTTGGCCACAATCGTAATCCCGCGCTCGCGTTCGAGTTCATTGCTGTCCAAAATGAGATCCCCAGTTTCTTGGTTGGCCCGAAAGACTTGGCATGCGTGGATAATTTTGTCCACCAAGGTTGTTTTTCCGTGGTCAACGTGGGCAATAATGGCTATGTTACGAATACTTTCCATGAGTGTTTTTATTTGCAAAAAACTGACTGGCTCATATTAATGTAAAACCAGTCTTGGTTTACCTGCCGTTTTTCAAGGCGCAAAGATAGTGAAAAAGCTGGGGAAGTCAAAGGTTTGGCCATGATGAAGTTTGTGTGAATGAAAGCGTTTGGTGGGTATCGTTCCAAAATTCCCTCCGTCTGGTTGAAGATTTATCAAAATAAGTTATAGCTTTGCCCCGCACAAATCAGATATGCCACTTCACACACCGCATAGTGTTTCTTGCAGGATCGCCACCACCATGACCTGCCCCCACGGGCGAGGCAGATAATCAACACCCAATTGTACGCTACTGTACACCCGCCCTTCGTGGGCTGCTCTCTTACATTCCCAAATTAGTCAATATATTATCCATCATTCATTGTCCCCGGAAATGAAGGTACTCAAATTTGGCGGCTCATCAGTCCAGACCGCCGATCGGATCAAAAATGTCATTGAAATTGTCAAGGCCGACCCAGCGGCCAAAGTAGTTGTTTGCTCGGCCCTTGGCGGAGTGACCGACCAACTCATTGCCGTGGGCAAAACAGCAGCAGCCCACCATGATGGCTACCGCGCCCAGTTTGCCGATCTGGAGCGCAAGCACTTGGAGGCCGGCAAATTGCTGGTCGATGTGCGCTACCAGAGCAGCGTACTGGCCAAGGTCAAAAACATGCTCAATGAACTCGAGGAACTGTTGCAGGGCATTTACCTCCTGCGCGAGCTGAGCAAGCGCACACTGGATCATGTCATGAGCTTTGGCGAGCGGCTCTCGTGCACGCTCATTACCGAGGCTTTCAAAGATCGCGGGCTGGATGCAGTGTACCTTGACACCCGCACCGTGGTGCGCACCAACGCCCGGTTTGGCAATGCTGTGGTGGATTTTGAGCTGACCGACCGGCTGAT
>JBBQXF010000051.1:0-33209 GCA_038209965.1 Cytophagales bacterium
GGTGCCGGCGACCGCCGCCTGGGGTTCAAACAGCAGTTGGTAGCCGTCGGCATGGCCGCCGTAGTGGAACACCGCGATCCGGTCGCCGTACTCTTGGAAAGTGTCGAGCAGTTGCTTGACGGTCACGTTGGCCAGCTCCACGACATCGCAGAGCCCGGTCCTCTTGGCTTTTTGGAGGGCATCCCGGATCCCGGCCAGTTCGGCGGGCAGGTCGCGCAAGTACCTGGCAGTATCGACTCTGTCGTTGGCAAAGGCCAAGAAAATAATGGGTTTGGGCATGGGCAGGTCAGTGGCCCCGCAATGGGCAAAGGACGGCCAAAAGTACGATTGGGCGCACAATAATCAAAATCGGTTGGCAAAAAGGCCCGATTGGGCACGGCTCATTCCACTTTAAATTCCACCCGGCGGTTGGCTTGGCGGCCCGTCTCGGCGGTATTGGGGGCGATGGGCCTAGTTTCGCCAAAACCATTGGCCACGATGCTGACCGGACATCCTTGGCTGATCAGGTAGTTGCGCACGGCCTCGGCCCGCCGCCGGGACAAATCGAGGTTGAGGTCGTCCTTGCCCACGTCATCGGTGTGGCCCTCGATGCTTAATTTGGCCTTGGGGAATGGCTGGAGGGCCGCAGCCAAACGATCCAGATCAAACAAAGATTCGGGCCGGATGTTGTCGCTGTTGTGGTCAAAATTGAGGGTGGGCAGGGTGAACATTCTGCCGCTTGGCCCCATTTTGATGCCCGGCTGGATGCCCGGCTGGATAAGCCCCAAGCGGATCGGGGGCAGGTCAACCGCGAGCAGGGGCTGGCCACTCGCCCTCGCCTTCCCGGCCTCGGGGGTGAGATCCACCTCGATCGAAGCCCCAAAATATTCACGGTGGTCAACATAATACACATATTTTTTACCCTTGCGCAAAGCGATGGTAAATTTTCCAGTGATCGGATCGGCGTTCACTTCGCCGCCAAGCACCTCAGGTATGCCGGTGGGGTTGCGCTTGGGCGAAGCACCAGCCGGGAGCTTACCCGCTGTCGGGTTGCTGGTTGGGGAATAGCCACCCACGGGCTTCCCGGAATTGGTGCCCCCGCCGACCACCACTTGGTCGGCCTTGGGATTGGGCCTTTCTTGCCAACGAATCTTGGCCCCCAGTCCTTTGCCATCGGGCCCCAGCAATTGGCCCGCCACCACCACTACGGGTTCGGGGCGATAAGCAGCAGGGACGGTGATGGTGTAAATGTCGGAACTACCGAAGGTGTTGCCGCCCTGCAAAGAGGTGACCAAGGCCGTCTGTCCATCGGCGGTCATGTAAAAGCTGTCGTTGCCGATGCTGTTGATCGTTTTGCCCAAGTTGACCGGATCGCTCCACTCGGTCCAGGAGTCTTCGCGGAGGCGTTTGCTCATAAAGATGTCGTAGCCTCCCAAGCCATAGTGGCCATCCGAACAAAAATAAAGGGTCTTCATATCGGGATGGAGCCAGGGATTGATCTCGGCGTAGGGGGTGTTGATCACTTTGCCGAGGTTGATCGGTTCGGCCCAGCCGTTGTCCGTTTTCTGGCTCACGTAGAGGTCGGTGTTAAACTCGCCGGCCCCGTGGTAGTACAAAAAATCGGGGTGGTAGTTGGGGAAGTGCCCCCCTACCCCACCGGGCCGATCGGAACTGAACAGCACCGCGCCACCGTCGGCGGTCATGCAGAGGCCCGCCTCAAAGTGGGGGGTATTGACTGGGTAAGGAAACTCAAACAGGCGGCTCCAAGAAGCACCTTGTTGTTCCACATAATACAGATCGCCCTTGCCCAAGCGCTTTTCGGTGGTGGTGACGTAATAAAAGTCGGGCAGAGCAATATAATTGCCAAACAGGAAGAGCGTATTGCCATCTGGACTGACCCCGAGCGGGACTTCGTGGGTCTGGGTGTTGACTTTCTTGTCTAACGGCTGGGCGGTTTGCCAAGCGCCATTGTCCCAAAAAGAGCGAAAAATATCTTCGCCAGAATTGGCATTGCGGCGCGAAAAATACAGCGTCCGCCCATCCAGGGAGAGCACCGGGTTGTAATCCCGCTGGGCCGAGTTGACCCCAGCCCCCAGATTGGTGAGTTCGCGCTTATCGTTGGTATCGGCCAAAAGGGCCAGAATGGACTGAAAGTATTTTTCTTGGCCGACAAAATTGGGTTGGTAACGTTGGTAAATCGCCCCGGCCTCGGCCCATTTGCGCCGCACCAGCAGGGGCAGCACCATTTTCATGAGGGCTACCATTGCAATGTCTTGCGGGGCGAACGTGCGGATAAAATCGTCGTACAGCCCTTCCTTGTCTTTTGCAAAACCTCGGTGGTGCAAGTTCAGCTCGCAGAGCAGGGCGGTCACGGTCAATTTGTGCCGGGCCGCCAATTCTTTGAGCAGGGTGAAATTGGGATGGGTGGCATAGGTGGCTGGGGAAAAGCCAAATTCGGCGCCGTAAAACTGGGGCACCAAGTGTTTGAGATCGTCTTCGCTGAAATGATGGGAAACCAGCCCGCAGAATTTTTCGTACATCCGCCCGCTCCGGTCGCCATACTGCCGCAGGGAAGCCAAGTTGGTGTATTCGGCCAACAGATCGCGGGCATAGCCTTTGACCACCAGCAAGTGGGGCGCTTCGGGATAATCGGCCAAGTAGCGGGCACACTGCTCCACCAGGGCTTGGCGGAGGCTGAGCAACGTATCGGCCTCGGTGTGGCGGTCGTAGATCCGGGAGTCAAACAGCACTTGGTACGTTTTGCGATAGGGCGCATTGGTGAGCAGTTGGAAGGCTTCTTCCTGGGCATCGCGGATGAGGTTGACCACGATCGCGTCTTCCGATACGGTGGCCGTTTTCCTGACTTGATCCTTCCCCTCTTGCGGCAAGGCCTGGTAGGCAGTCGCCGCTTGGCTGCCTCCGTCATGGGCCGCTTTGAGCAGATCAAAGTAGGGTGACAAATTGACATACTTTTGTTGGTACTGCTGTTGGCGCTTGAGCTGGAGGGCCTGCTCGTATTTTACTTTGGCCCAACCGAAGCGAGCGGCCACGTTGTTGGGGTTGATCTTGAGCAATTCGCCAAATTTTTTCTCGGCATCCTCATATTTTTTGGCATATAAATCATTCCAGCCGGCCCTTTCCGCTTGGGCGAACCCCACGGCGGGAGCTAGGAGCATCATTAGCCCAATTGCAAGGAGCAAAAGCAAGGAGGGCGAAGGTTTCATGGTCATGATCAGAAAGTAAGGCGAGTATATTCGTCCAATTTTCGTGCAAAAATTGCCATTTACCCACCTATTGCTAGTTGGTTTTGGGGCAATGCCTACAATTTATCCGCTTTTGGGCTAACTTAGTAGCACTGGTTCTGCTTTTTTGCTACTTGTCAAGCAATAAATGGAACATCCGGTAATGTCTGGTGAACTTTTTGCATATTTCAAAGAAAAAACATTGTTTGGCAAAGTTTGACCACCTTAATTCCTAAAAGTGTTTTCTTCTAAACCTATGACCACCTCCACTGGCGAGAAAACCACCGATGATTGGCTCCGTGAGACGGAATCGTTGCGGCGCGAGCTGCAGCAGGCGCAACACGAACTGCGCCAACTCAGGGAACCCGCACCCGACGATCAACCCGATCTGGTTTGCCTGCACGATATGTCGGGCAAAATCATCCGGCTGAACGAGGAAGCAACCGACATCTTTGAGGGGCACGAAAAAGAGGGTTCCCCTTTGTACCTGTACGACCTCATTGCGCCAGATGCCCGGCATGAATTTGACAATTACTTGGCCGAACTGCGACAACACCAGCAGTACAAAGGCTTGTTCAGGGCCGTGGACAAATATGGCCATTTGCGCATTATCGCCTACGAAGCCCGGTTGCAAACCCAAGGCAACCATACTTTAGTTCTCTGCGAGGGCCACGATATTAGCAACCCCCGATCGCTCAAATCAACTTCGTTCGTCTTTTACCAGAACTTGTTTGAGTTTAACGTGGCCGCCATCTTGCTGCTCGATGCCGCCGGGAAGATTATGGAAGCCAACTTGAGCGCCAAGAAGCTTTTCCGCCGCTCCCAGACCGAACTTCGCGGGCTTGAAATCAATCAATTGTTTTGGCTTGGTCATTCCGCGCAAGGAGATCTCAGTTATTCCCTAGCGCAAGCTTGGCAGGGCAAAAGAGTGGAACATCACCTAAGCACGCGCAACGAGAAAGGTCGCCATTTAGATTTTGAACTTGCCCTTGTCAAAAGCCAGCACTATAACCAAGACATCCTGATTTGCTATGTCAAAGACATCAGCGAGGATCAGGACAATGAGGAAGCCATAATAGCTAGGTACAATGAACTGAAGATCGTCAAACAAATCTTGCGGGCCGTTGGGGGACTGTACCGGACCGACGATATCTTGTTGACCTCCATCGCCAAACTTTTTGAGCTTGGCTATGTGCGGGCAGCCGGCTTTTACATGCTCAGCAGTGACAATCACTCGGCCAAGATGCAGTTTAGTTTTAACTTGGGCAACCCGGTCATCGCTACGCTCAGGGAAATAAAAGTGCTACAATTCGGCATAGTGTTCCTCGAGAAGCAATCGCTTGAACTTTCACCCGGCATGGTGTGCCCTGAGCAGGACACCCCGCTGATGTTGTTGCCGATTTTGGTGGAAAACAAAGTTACCCATGCCCTGCTGCTGGAAGTAAACCCCAATTGGCCCAATGCCATCATGCTGTTGAACCTGTTGGGGGCCGAATTGAGCAGTTTCATCACCCAAGCCCAATTGACCAATCAGTTGGTGCAGAGCGAAAACCGTTTCCGCATCTTGGCCAACAACTCCCCCGCCCTCCTTCGGGCCATGGATCCGAAGGGTGAGTTCAATTTTTTCAGCAAACAATGGTTGCGATTTACGGGCCGCGTGCACAGCGAAGAGCTAGCCGGTGGCTGGCTGGTCAATGTCCACCCCGAAGAACGCACTGCCCTAGAGCATGACTTGAGGGAAAAAATCAGCCTCCGGCAACAGTTCGAGGTTCAGTACCGCTTGCGTCGCAAAAATGGCGAATATCGCTGGCTGCTGGATCACGGCACTCCCTACCTCAACAAACAGGGCGAGTTCCGGGGCTACATTTGCTCGGCAGTCGATGTGACGGACCGCCGCCAGAAGGAAAAAGACAAATCACAGGAGGAAGCCGTCCGTTTCACCCGCGATGGGTTGGAAAAATCTCTGCTCCTAGCTTCCTTTTTGGCCGTTACGGTGGAGCTGGACGGGCGAATCACCTATTGCAACCAGCGATTTCGCGACATTACCGGGTGGGAAACCGATGAAGTGCAGGGCACTAAACTGGTCCATTTTCTTGCTATTGACGGGGCCGACAAAGCCAATTTCCAGTTTGACACCCTCCTCAACCATTTTGAGGGCAAACTCCACAAGGCCGATGGCACCCACCTCACCCTGCGGTTCAATTCCGTAGTGTGGAACAACCGTGCCGGCAAGGTCACGGCCCTCACCATCATGGGTGAGGACATCAGCGACAAGCTCCGGATCCAGCACGAACTGGCCGAGAGCAACAAACGCCTCCAAGATATTTTTGACAATGCCAACGATCTGATCCAAGTCATTGGGGCAGATGGTAAGTTTAGGTTTGTGAACCGGGCCTGGCACAAAACCCTAGAATACGATGAGGCTGAAGTAAGTAATCTGTCATTGGATGATCTGTTGCACCCCGCCTATCGCGAGCAGACCTACCAAATATTGGAAAAGGCAGTCAATTCCCATAAAATCAGCGAGATAGAAACCGCTTTTCTGACCAAGGGCGGCCGAAAAATCAATTTGGCGGGCAGTGTGAGTTGCAGCTTTGTGGATGAAAAGCCAGAAATCTACCGCCTCCTGCTGCACGATATCACCGAGCGGGTACGGGCCGAAAAACAATACACGCTCTATGCCCGCATTTCCAGCTTGGCAGCCAACAGCCCCAATTTAGAAAGTTTGTACCATAATTTTTACACCGAGTTGCTCACCGCCATGGAGATCGACAGCTTTTTGGTGGTGATGAAGAATGAAAAAGACAACCGGCCCTATTTTCCCTATTTTGTCAACTCATCGTTCGCTCCCGACGAAGGCATCCAAGGCCGCGAGTTTGCCGAATATGCCCTCACTTTTGACCGGCAAATGTTTTTTTATGAAGATGTGATCCAACGGATCACCGAGCGGCAGGGCATTACCAACAACGGGGCCATTCCCAAAGTCTGGATGGGCGTGCCCATCAAAGTGAACAACACCAATTTGGGCATGATCGTCCTACAGTCGTTCCGCAACCGCCGGATGTACAACAAGCGCGATCTGGAACTGCTCAATTTCATTTCCAACCAGTTGGGCACGGCCATCCAACGAACCTCGAGCCAAGAAAAAATCAAGGAACAGGCCTCCCGGCTCACGGCCATGTTCGAGAGTGGTGCATTGCTGATGTGGTCGGTGGGCCGAGACCTGCGCTTCACCCGTATCAACCGCAAATTTGGCCAACACGTCCGCCGCATCGAAGGCAAGGAAGCCAAAATTGGGATGCTAGCCCTCGATGCTTTTCAGAACGGAATGCGCGACAAGCTGTATTTCCTCCACGAATACTACCGCAAAGCGTTGGCTGGGCAAACCCAAGCATTCGAGCTGGAATTGGTTGACCAAAAAGACCAAGTCACTTGGCTGGAGGTGTTTCTCAGCCCGATTGTGGGTACCGAGCATTTCGAGGTGGAAGAAGTTTCTGGGTTTGCCCATGACATCACCGCTAAAAAACAGGCCGCCGAGGAGATGAGACGGGCCGCCGAGGAGGCGATCAAAGCCAAGGAAGCCGAAAAAAAGGCCCGGGAAGCTGCCGAGAACCTTCTGGAGGCCAAAAAACGTTTCCTGTCCAACATGAGCCACGAAATTCGCACGCCCATGAACGGGATCATTGGCAACCTTGACATGGTGGCCGATTCGGACCTGGACCCCGAGCAGCGCCGGCTCATCACCACGATGAAAAAATCATCAGAAACCCTGCTCACCATCCTGAACGACATCCTGGACTTGTCCAAGATCGAAGCGGGCAAGATGGAACTGCGGTCCACTGGGGTTTCACTGCCCAAAATGTTGGACAAACTGCTCAATCTTTTTCAGCAGAAAGCCCAAGAACAAGGCAATGAGATGAGCTATACTGTCGCACCGGGCGTGTCCCCGATCATCTTCGCCGATGAGACCCGGCTGCTCCAAGTATTGTCCAACTTGACCTCCAATGCGCTCAAGTTCACTGATCGCGGTAATATTTCCATCAAGATCAGCAAATTGGCAAGCCCGCATTCCCCTTCAGGCAAATTTTATCTCAAGGCTGAAGTCACCGACACTGGCATTGGCATCTCGGATGAGAACCAAAAATACCTCTTCCAGATGTTCAGCCAATTGGAACACACTTATACCAAAAGCCACGGGGGCACGGGTTTGGGGCTGGCCATTTCCCAGCAGCTCAGCCGCCTGATGAACGGGGACATGGGCGTGTATTCGCACCCGGGCCAGGGCAGTACTTTCTGGTTTACCTTCGAGACCGAGGAGCGCAACGAAGCCGACATCCCCAAAAACAACTATGAGGATCAGGGGCAAGCCATCGCGGGGCAATTGTCCTCGGCTCCCCGCGTGCTCTTGGTGGACGACAATGCAATCAACATCAGCGTGGCCTCGGGCATTCTCACCCGGGCCGGCTGCCGGATCACTTCTTGCCAAAGTGCCATGGAAGCCATCGCGCTCGTGAAAAAAGTGTCTTTTGACCTCATTTTCATGGATGTGCAAATGCCAGTGATGAACGGGCTGGAAGCCACCCGCCACCTCAAGGCCCTTAATTTGCCGGATCTGCCGCCGGTGGTGGCCATGACGGCCTTCTCCATGACCGAAGAGCGCAATGATTTCCTCAATTCGGGGATGGACGACTACATCGCCAAGCCGATCAATGCCCAAAACCTGATCAATAAAGTAAAACAATGGGCCAAGAACATCCCGCACATTGCGTCGGGCGAGCTGAACGAGGTACCTTCAACGGCCCGGCCCGCCAATGAACAAAACGGCGAGCCTTTTTTGCACATTGTCAACCGTCAAACTGCCGACCAGCTCCGCAAATATGGCGGCGATGACATCATATTGGCCACCTACGGCGAGTTTGAAGCAGAAGTGGCCGAGATGATCACCGCCTGCGATGAGGCACTGGCCAGCCAAGACTACGCTGAAATCAAGAGCATCCTGCACACCATCAAGGGCAATGCGGGCACACTTGGGGTAGAACGTTTGGCCGAACAGGTGCGCCGGGCGGAGGTGAGGCTCAAAGAAAACAATGTTGCCCAAATAGGGGACGATCTGGCCCTGATCAAAGTATATTTTGCCCAGTACCAAAGCAATTATGCGGAAATATTGGGACTAAACTGAGCTACGCGGCCCCTTGATCGACAAGAAAACAAACTGGGAGCCCGGGACATGGTACAGCAACTAAAATCCGTGGCGCAGGCTCACGCCGCGCCACGGATCCAAGGCCCATCCATTGTTGGTGGAATGATTATTTGACCCGCTCCAAATATTGGCCGGTACGAGTATCAACCTTGACCTTCTCACCAATATCGCAGAACAAGGGGACTTTGATCACCGCCCCGGTTTCCAGTGTGGCAGGCTTCAGGGTTTTGGTGGCCGTGTCGCCCCTCATACCGGGTTCGGTGTAAGTGATTTCCAGCACTACGTTTTGTGGAGGCTCGGCAAAAAGCGGGGTGTCACCGTCAAAAGCGACCAATACTGAGGCCCCCTCCTTAAAGAAACCAAGGCTATCCCCAAAAAGGGCTGCCGGGATGTACGGTTGTTCGTAGCTTTGGTGATCCATGCACACCAAGCTTTCCCCGTCCCGGTACAAATACTCGAGTTCCCGAGTTTCTACCCGCACCAAATCGACCGTCTCATCGGGCCGGAAACGATATTCAGCCTTGCCCCCGGTACGAATATTGCGCATTGAACCTTGATAAAAGGCCCGCAAATTGCCCGGGGTACGGTGTTGCCATTCAATAATTTGACACAAATCATTATTGAACCGCAGAAATGAACCCATTGATAAATCTGATGCAACTGCCATTGGATTGATAATTTTTTGGCAAAATTACACCATCTGAAGCACTGTGCCAATAGTGATCCAGTGCCATTCGGGCCAGCCAAAGCGGAAAAAGCGAGGTTTGGCCCCAAATATTACGCCACCGATCCCACGTGCCGGCCAAGGTGCTGGGCAGAATGAGTATAGTTTTTGTAGTTAGTTGTTTTCAACCGTCTAACTGCCCGATTTACTCTTATGTGCAAGAAATCAATTAGCCTGCTGTTCAACTTGTTATTGATTTGTACCTTTGGTGCCCAGGCGCAGTCACGGCTCCTTGACTCTTTGGAACTGTCCCAGCAAAAACTCTATTCATCGCTCGAGGAAGCCCTCAAAGCGCCACTAAAAGTATATCGGCTCGAGTTGGTCAATTTTGGCCTTGATTTTTGGGCCGATAACCAAGACACCCTCAAGCACCTGCCACCCAGCATCGGCAGACTGGTCAACCTCCAAGAACTGGACATCAGCGACAACTACCTGGAGTCGCTGCCCGCCGAAATTGGCAAGCTCAAAAATCTTCAAATCCTCAAGGTTTCATCCAACCAACTCAAAAGCTTGCCGCCCGAAATTGGCAAATTGACCCATCTGCGCCACTTGGATGCCGAGGGGAACAACCTGCGGACCTTGCCCGCCGGTTTTGGCAAATTGGGTTCCCTGATCACGATCAACCTGAACCACAACACGCTCGAGGAGTTTCCCCCCACCGATAGTCTTCCCAACTTGGTGACACTGCTGCTCCACAGCAACGAAATCGGGGCATTGCCACCCAGCTTCGGCCGCTTGGCCAAGCTTCAAGTGCTCGAGCTCTGGGACAACCAACTCAAACGCTTACCCGAAGAACTTGGACAATTGATCAAGCTCGTCAGGCTGGATCTTAACTCGAACCAACTATCAGCCCTGCCCGCCAGTTTGGGCAAACTACAGGCCCTCACCTATTTGAATTTGTCGCTCAATTTCCTCACCGAATTGCCAGCCGAGATTTGTGGCATGGGCAAACTAAGGGAGCTCGATCTGTCCTACAACCATTTGGCCAAGCTCCCCCCCGAGATCGGCAATTTCATCGCTCTCACCTCCATCGATTTGAGCCACAACCTCCTCCGTGCACTCCCCCCCGAGCTGGGCAAACTGAAAAGCCTGCAAACCATCGATCTCAATATTAACAAATTGACCACCTTGCCCGAACAAATCGGGGGGCTCAAGAAGCTCAAAGAATTGGTACTGTGGCAAAACGAAATTACTTGGCTGCCACCGGGGCTGGGCCGACTATCAGCGTTGGAAACCTTAGACCTGAATTCTAACAAATTACAAAAACTTCCACCAGAGATTGGCAAACTTTCCAATCTACGTGTATTAATTTTGTGGGGCAATAAATTGGAGGCGTTGCCCAACGAGATCGGACAATTGCTCAGTTTGCGGGCATTGGATCTCAAAGGCAACTCACTTAGCAAAATTCCATCCAGCATTGTTCATTTGAACAAGCTGTTGTTACTAGAATTGGCCAATAATAAAATAAGCATGCAAGACCAAGAAAAAATCACGAATTTGCTCCAGCAAGCCCAAGTTTCCTTTGAATAAGCGGGCCCCAAGGGTTTCATTGCAAATTAAACTAAAAAAGAATGGCACAAAAAATCGCAATCGGCTCTGATCACGCCGGATTTGCCTATAAGCAAGCCCTGATCGATTACTTTCAATCAATCGCCATCCATGCCGTGGATTTTGGTACTCATAGCGAGACTTCGGTGGATTACCCTGATTTTGCCCACCCCGTGGCCCATTCAGTGGAGTTGGGGGAAGCAGATTGGGGGGTTTTATTGTGCGGCAGCGCCAACGGAATCGCCATCACGGCCAATAAACACGCTGGGGTGAGGGCGGCCATCTGCTGGAACGCGGAAGTGACCCAACTGGCCCGGCAACACAACAATGCCAATGTCATTTGCCTCCCCGCCCGTTTTATCAGTTTGGATCAAGCCATCCGATACACCAAACTTTTTTTGGCCACCATTTTTGAGGGCGGCAGGCACCAAGACCGTGTTACAAAAATCAATTGCTAATCTACGTTGTTTCTAACTTTATTAATATTTTTAACCTATCTTACTCATGAACATTACAGTCGTTGGAACGGGCTATGTGGGCCTGGTCTCAGGTACTTGTTTTGCCGAAACCGGCAACAATGTAACTTGTGTTGACAATAACACAGAAAAAGTAGCAAAACTCCAGCGGGGCGAGCTCACCATTTATGAACCAGGACTGGAAACCATCTTTGAGCGCAACACGAAGCAAGGCCGGCTCCATTTCACCACTGATCTGGCCACCGCCATCAACTCGGCCAAAATCATCTTTCTGGCCCTCCCCACACCACCGGGCGAGGACGGCTCGGCCGACCTTTCCTATGTGCTGGGGGTAGCTGAGCAACTTGGCAAATTGATGACCGAATACAAAGTCATTGTTGACAAAAGTACTGTGCCCGTCGGTACTTCCGAGAAAGTACACGCTGCCATTGCCAAAAATGCCACTGTGGAATTTGATGTCGTTTCCAATCCCGAGTTCCTGCGCGAAGGAGTGGCCGTGGAGGATTTCCTCAAGCCAGACCGCGTGGTGGTGGGTACCAACTCGGCCCGCGCCAAAGAAATTTTGCAAAGACTGTATGAACCTTACGTGCGCCAGGGCAACCCCATCATCTTCATGGATGAACGGTCAGCCGAGTTGACCAAATATGCTGGCAATTCTTATTTGGCCATGCGGATCAGTTTTATGAACGAAATCGCCAATTTGTGCGAAATCGTAGGGGCTGATGTGGACAATGTGCGCAAAGGCATTGGTAGTGACAAGCGCATCGGGCCGCGCTTCCTGTTCCCCGGTGTGGGCTACGGGGGCAGCTGCTTCCCCAAAGATGTGCAGGCGCTGGGCAAAACCGCCAAGGAATACCACTACGACTTCCGGATCCTGGAAGCAGTAATGGGAGTCAATTATAAGCAGCGCTATGTGTTGGCCGATAAGATCAAAAGTTTCTATGGCGACTCGCTCAAAGGCAAGCGGATTGCTATCTGGGGCTTGGCCTTTAAGCCCAATACCGATGACGTGCGCGAAGCCCCAGCCATTTACACCATCGAGGAACTGCTGAAAGGCGGGGCGGAAGTAGTGGCCTATGATCCAGAAGGGATGGAAAACATCGCCCGGATCTTCGGCGACCGCATCAAACTGGTCGAAGATCAGTACGAGGCCCTGAAAGGCGCGGACGCACTGGCCATCTTGACCGAATGGAGCGTTTTCCGAACTCCTGATTTGGATAAAATGGCCCAAACCATGAATGCAAAGATCATTTTTGACGGCCGCAACCTCTACTCACTGGATACTTTAAAGGAAAACGGCTGGTATTACAACAGCATCGGCCGGGCCACAGTAGTGGGCTAACTTTGGCCCATTGCGCCCCAAATCAAAAAAAGCAACGGCCCGGGCCGTTGCTTTTTTGTTGGATCCAGCCAAGTTGCCTTTGGGCGACGCGGCACCAAAAGACCACCAAAATAGCATTTTTCAATGATTTAATTTTATTAAACCACTGCTAATCAAGCAAACCAGCGCGTTTGGTTGCAAATATGAAAAATGAATGTACATTTGTGGCGTAAAACAAAGCAAACACAAGGCGCGCTGGTTTGGCAAAAACCAAATCCAATACCCTTCAACTTTCCGATATGGAAATCTACGACCGGAGTTTGGCCAACGATGATAAGATCAGACAAGCCTTCATACAAAAAAACTGGCACGAAATCAAAAGCGTAAACTCGTGGATGATTTTTAAGGTAATGGCCGAGTTTGTGGAAGGGTTGGAAAAAATGGCAAAAATCGGCCCCTGTGTTTCCGTGTTTGGTTCTGCCCGCACCAAGCCCGAAAATCCCTATTACATTCAGGCTGAAGAAATCGCGGCCAAATTAGTGCGGCACGGCTACGGAGTGATCACCGGCGGTGGCCCCGGCATCATGGAAGCTGGCAATAAGGGCGCGAGGCGCGAGGGTGGAACTTCAGTGGGCCTCAACATTGTGCTTCCCTTCGAACATTCCCACAACGGTTATATAGACCAAGACAAAGTTATCAATTTTGATTATTTTTTTGTGAGAAAAGTAATGTTCGTCAAATATTCGCAGGGCTTTATCGTCATGCCGGGCGGGTTGGGTACTTTGGACGAATTATTTGAAGCTTACACATTAATCCAAACGCATAAAATTGGTAGATTTCCCATTGTATTGGTTGGCCGGTCCTATTGGCAGGGACTGATCGACTGGATACGAAACGTAATGCTGGGGGTAGAGCGGAACATCCATCCCGATGACCTCAACCTGATCAACCTCGTTGATACTGCCGATGAAGCAGTCAAAGTAATAGACGATTTCTATTCACGCTACTTGCTCTCCCCAAATTTTTAGCCCTTGGTACGGGTATTGCCCCGTTTGAGCGATTTTTTGAAGCCGTTTCAAAAGATCCTTTTCCTGCAGTCCAATATTGACAGCAGTTGGCTGGTCGATTGGTGCTGTCACTGGCCAATTATGGCTTTTCCCCCACTAAACTGCGTCAAACATATAATGAAGAAACTTCAGGGTAGTTTATTGCTTGCACTGGTGTTGATCTTGGTGGTCATCGCCATATATGACAGGCTGCACTTGGGCCACCGCCTTGGTGAGGGTCTCGGCTCGGCGGGCATCGATGCCGTTTATAGTCTAAAAGTGCCTGATCGGTTCGTTTTCTGCGGCCAATCCGTGCCCATGCACAAAGGCCAAGTGAAAGAAAAATTCCAAAACGAACTGGATAATGTTGCCTATTCGCACACCAACCTCGTTCTTTCCGACAAGCGGGCCCAACAGTGGTTCCCAGTTATTGATAAAATATTTGCGGAAAAGGGCATCCCGGCTGATTTTAAGTATTTGGCCGTGGTGGAAAGCACCTTGACCAATGCCGTTTCTAGTGCCGGAGCCGCTGGCTTTTGGCAACTCATGCCCGAAACCGCCCGCGCAACCGGCCTAGAAGTGACCGATGAAGTGGATGAACGCTTTGATCCACTCAAATCTACCCATGCCATTGCCCAGTACCTGAAAACGCTTAAGCAGAGTTTGGGCGATTGGGTGAGCGTGACCGCCGCCTACAACAGCGGGCACAACGCCCTGATCAGTGCCCGCAGCCGCCAACGGCAGTCTTCTTTCTTTGATCTCCACCTCAACCGCCAAACCACTACGCTGGTCTATCGGGTGATGGCGGTAAAAGAACTGATGGAAAATAAAAGTGCCTACAAGCTCGTGCGCGGTGGCCGATACAAGGCCGAGCCGACCATCAGTATCTACGTAACTGAGGATATTCCCGACCTAGTGGCGTTTGCCCTGAGCAAAGGGGTCAAATACAAAACATTGAAGGGATATAACGAATGGTTGCTGGCCGACAAATTGACGGTGACCGGGAAGAACAAGACGTACACCATTGTCCTGCCAGTAAATGAGCCCACTGCCCAGCCCGACCAACCGGACAGCCTAAAGGTGCTCCAAGCCAAATTGACCAGTTTGGACTAGGTATCGGGTCAACATAAATCCACTTTATTTATCGTTTGGTCTATGCCCAAAATGCGCAAAAAAGCTGATCTGCCGAGCAAGATCTGCCCAGTCTGCCAGCGCCCCTTTACTTGGCGGAAAAAGTGGGAGAAGGTGTGGGAGGAAGTGAAATATTGCAGTGATCAGTGCCGGGCGGCCGCCAAACGGTGAGCCCTCACATTGGGTAGTGTACAATTCCGTGATAAGAACTGTTCATAAGTGAACAATCTTTATCGCGGAATTATTCTTTCAAGGGGACAAAAGTTTGACAATCAATAAGTTGATAAAATTGGCACAACTTTGGTAAAAGTGTTCTTGTCAAATTAACTTATATAAAAACTTTAACTTTTAAAAGAATGAAAGCCCGCGCTCATAGATTGCTCGCCCTTTTGCTCATGGTATTTGCGCTGCACACCGCCTCGGCGGCAGGGCGCAATCCTGACAAGAAAAAACCTGCCGAAGACAATATGGTGGTAGCCTTGGAGAAATTTGCGTATAGTGTGTATTCCATCAAGGATCAGTTGAAATTCCGCCTAGCGTTCGAAAACGAAAGTGCCCAACAAGTGTGGGTGAGAATTTTTGATAGCAAAAGCCGTTTGCTCTTTACGGATCACCTGGGGAAAAAAACGGCCCTCAAGCGCAATTACGACGTTGCCGGAGTGGGCAAGGGTGAATATCGGATGGTTATCAGTTGCGGCCAATTCAACTCGTCCAATCAACTGTTTATCGGGATGAATCCGGTTCAGGGCAAGTTCGAAGCTCACCTTTCGCACGGTCTCAAAGCTGGCAAGATGCAGATTGCGTTTCAGAACGCCACCGACGATGTGTATGTGACCTTGAGCGATGCCAGTGGCGTCATCCACTATAGCGAACATTTGGTGGGCGAAGCAAATTTTGCGCGCCGCTACGACTTGAGCCGCCTGCGCCCCGGCCAATACACGATGAGCTTGTCCACGGGGGACAAAACCCTGGAGCAAATTTATCAGGTTGGCAAGTAATCGCACTTGCTGAACAGCGAAGCTAAGGGATCATCTTGGTTCCTTTGACTTACAACTCGGGTTTTTTAATGGCCACTTCACTGTCCTTTAAAACGGAAAGGTGAAGTGGCCAATTTTTGTCGGGGCAGTACCAATAAAAAAACCTGCCATAAAATGGCAGGCTTTTTTCAAATTGGTTTATTTATCTGCACTATGAAAGTTCTTGGGAAAAGAGCATCAGGCTGCCAAATACTCAATGGCCAGTGTGTTCTTTTCCATATTTTTGCGAAGGTTGATCAGGGCATAGCGCATGCGGCCCAGGGCAGTGTTGATGCTCACATTGGTAATGTCGGCGATTTCTTGAAAACTCATTTTCATGTAATGGCGCATCATCAACACTTCTTTTTGGGTATTGGGCAACCCTTCAATCAATTCTTTGAGCTGCTCGTGGGTTTCGCAGCGAATTTTGACCGCCTCAATCGAGTCTTCCGAAAAAGCAAGGGCATTATAAATACTGGAACCTTCTTTAATCGGCAATGTGGGGTAACGCTTCTGGCGACGGAAATAATCTATGGCCAAATTATGGGCGATCCGGGTGATCCAAGGCAAAAATTTGCCTTCGTCGTTGTAGCGATCAGAACGGATGGTGTCCACCGCCTTGATAAAAGTTTCTTGCAACAAATCATCAGTCACATCTGTGTCCTTCACGATGGCGTAGATAGTGCCAAACAAACGAGCCTTGTACTTTTTTACCAGCTTGGAAAAGGATAATTCGCAACCATTCTTGTAATTTGCAATCAGGTCACTGTCAGTTGGAATGATGATGCTTTTCATGATCTTATGATTTAGGATGGTCAGTTATGCAGTTGGCTTTATTTTGGCCTTTCGGCGAATACATTTAATTCTTCGGCGAATGTAGTCACTTTTACGGCTCTTGCCAAGCTTGGTTGTGATAGTCAAGACCCATATTGGATAGGTAATAGTTGAGCTTTACTCGATATTTTAAATTAATTTCGTGTCAATATTCTGGTTGTCAGCACCATCAGTAATTGTTGTTCTGGATTAGTACAATTTTTTAATTGAATAAAATAATATTTTTATTAACTTTTTTTAACAATAAAATTTCGGCGAAAGCTCCAGTTCTGTCGGTATATGAAGAAAATCATGGGAATCGTGGCCAGTTTGTTCCTCGACACAGGGGCACTGGCCCAGCACACCACCAACCCCGCCCCAGAAACTCCCGAGGCCGGGGTGCAGCGCACCATCCAACAATTGTTTGACGGAATGCGCAAAAATGACAGCACGATGGTGAAAGCCACCATTGGGCCCAAGGCCCGGCTGCTGACCGTAATGGAAAAGGATGGCCAAACAATGGTCCAGGAAACGCCCTTTTCGGAATTTGTCAAGTCAGTGGGCACGCCACGGGGAGTGCTGCTGGACGAGCGCCTGCTCGGTTACGAAATTCGGGTGGATGGCCCGCTGGCCACCGCATGGACTCCTTACGAATTTTATGTGGGCGACAAATTCAGCCACTGCGGGGTAGATGCCTTTCAGCTGTGCCGGACCCCGGATGGATGGAAGATCATCCAGATCACTGACACCCGGCGCAAAGACAACTGCACCAAATGACCGCGCCACCATGCTAACTCCTCCCCAAGCCTTGGCCATCGCATTGGCCCACCCGGCGACATTGACCAGCGAGACCGTCCCCTTGGCCAAGGCCGGGGGACGGGTGCTGTGCGCCCCGATCCATGCCGATCGCGATTTTCCCCCATTTGACCGTGTGACCATGGATGGGATTGCCTTGTGCTATTCCACCTGGGCCGACTCACCCGACCAATGGCTGCTCGTCGCGGGCACCCAACTAGCGGGAATGCCTCCCTTGGCCCTGGCCTCGCCCAGCCATTGCTTGGCGGCCATGACCGGGGCCGTAATGCCCACCGGGGCCGACTCCGTCGTCCGCATAGAAGATGTGGAAACTCGGTGGGAAGCGGGCCAGCAGTGGGCCCGGGTCAAACCCAATGTCACCATTGAGCAACGACAGAGCCTGCACCACCAGGCCCGTGACCGCGCCCAAGGCGATTTGTTGGTGGCGGCTGGCACTTACCTTGGGGCTACCGAAATTGCCGTGGCGGCCACGGTGGGCCTCACGCACTTGGCAGTGAGCAAGGTGCCACGCTTTGCCATCATTTCCACTGGCAATGAACTGGTGCCGATCGGTGCCCAGCCACTGCCGCACCAAATCCGCCAATCCAACGCAGTGATGCTCCAGTTGGCCCTGGCCGAATGGCACGCCGAGGCAGATCTGTTTCATTTCAACGACGATCAAACCGAACTAAAGACCGGCCTTGCCAATATTTTGGCCAGCTACGAAGTGGTGATCCTGAGCGGGGGAGTGTCAGAAGGGGTGGCCGACTTTGTACCGGGCATTTTGGCTGAACTCGGGGCGATCAAATTATTCCACAAAGTGGCCCAGCGGCCCGGCAAACCGTTTTGGTTCGGGATCCGGCCCGCCGGCCCAGCCAGTGCCCAAACCACCATTTTTGCCCTGCCCGGCAACCCAGTCTCCACCTTTTGTTGTTACCATCAGTATGTCACTGCTTGGTTGCGCCAGTCGCTGGGCTTGGGCCCACGGCAGCGCCAGACGGCCCGTTTGGCCCAAGCGGTGAAATTCATCCCAGACCTTACCTACTTTTTGCCAGTAATAGTTCAACTGAACGAAAACGGCACATTATTGGCACAACCAATCACCAGTAGCGGATCGGGCGACTTGGCGAGCTTGCTGCTTGCCGACGGCTTTTTGGAGCTAGCCCCCGGTCAACGCGATGACGCTAAAACCTTCAAAGCGGGGATCGTGGCCAATTTCAATTCGTTCCGTCAAAAATTGGGTTATTTTTGAAGTGGTCAACTCTGCGCTTATCTTGGTCGCCACCCTCAACCACAATAGGTTTTGCAGAACAAAATAAATAATTGATAAATAATTAAATTCGGTAAATTACCTTAATCATTTTAATGTGTTTGTATGATGGAGTTCTTGCGCAAGTACATACTTAACCTATCGTTGGGGTGCATTCTGTTTTTGATTGGCCTCAATGCCCTGCTCATATACCAGAACCGCCAAATCATTGATGCCAATACCATTGTTTTACAGGAATTGGTGGAAATGGAAAAGCGGGGCCAACTGATTTTGACTGAAACGGTGCATGGGCTCGACTTGGGCGTAAGGGGATATTTTGCCTACCGGGACACGGCCATGCTTGTCCCGTACAGGAAGGCTGTTGCGGGAAACCAAGAAATTTTTGCCAATTTGGACAGCTTGGCCACCAAATACCAAGTTAACCCTGAGCTACTTGACCAAACCAAGGCCGAAGTGGAGGAATATATCCGCTTTGTGCAGGAGATGAAAACGTTGGTCGATCTGGACAGCAACCGGCAGTTTATCGCCCTGCTCGAACAAGACCGGGGCAATCTGGTTTGGCGAAAATACAACGCGTTGACAGCCGAACTGAACAATAAGGCTACTGAGCTGCGCAATACTGCCCGACTGGAGTATCAAACTGCGATGAGCCGCAACATTTACTTGCAGATTATCTTGTTTTGCATCAGCTTGCCAATCCTAGTGGGGGTTATCCTCCAGATCAACAAATCGCAACAACAGCGCAATGCTTTCTTGGCCCAATTGGACGAAAACACCAAGCGTTACCTGTTTGACAATGGGGGCCAGTCCCAAAAAAATGATGCCAACACGGTTTTTGAATCCTTGACGGCCAACCTCCAAAATGCCACCGCGTTTATCTCGCAAATTGCCCAAAATAATTTGAACACGAACTGGCACGGCCTCAATGAACAAAACAAATCTTTGAATATCAACAACTTGGCTGGGCAACTTGTGCACATGCGCGACCAATTGATTGCCATTGATGGCAAAGAACTGGAGCGAACTTGGGCCACCAAAGGTCAAGCGATGTTTGGTGATCTCTTGAGCAAAGAAGATGACAACCTCGATCGGCTCACTTATGCCGTCATCAGCCAATTGACAAAGTACTTGGGGGCCAACCAAGGGGCATTTTTTGTTGTGGACCAAGAAGCAACTGAGCAAGTAAAACTCGTATTACGGGGCTGCTACGCGTATGATCAACAAAAGCTGCTCACCAAAGAGGTGTTGCCGGGTGAGGGCCTGATTGGCCAGGTATTCCTCGAGAAAGCTACCGTTTATATTGATGATCTGCCCGCTGACTATTCCCATATTGCCTCGGGGTTGGGGCAAGCATCGCCAAAGTGCCTGCTCATTGTACCGCTGAAGTTCAACAACGAGGTATACGGCGTGTTGGAGATTGCTTCTTTTGGGGGTTTTCAGCCCTACCAAGTGGAGTTTGTCGAAGGCATAGCCGGCAATATTACCGCCACCGTGGCCGGGGCCAAAAACACCGAGCGCACCCAGCGCCTCCTCATGGAGTCGCAGATCATGACCGAGCAACTCCGCGCCCAAGAAGAAGAAATGCGGCAAAACATGGAGGAACTCATTGCCACCCAAGAGGAAATGGAACGCAAGCAGGCTGAATTGGAGGTCAACCAGAAAAAGCTGCAGTCCAATGAGGGCATCATGAAAAAAGCTTACGAAAAACTGAAAGAACAAGAAAAGGAAGCCAAAACCAAGCAACAGGAATATTTGCAGCTCAACGAAGAAATGCGCGCCCAAGAAGAGGAAATGCGGCAAAATATGGAAATGCTCGTTGCCACCCAAGAAGAGATGGAACTCAAACAAGCAAAACTGGAGGCCAACCAAGAACAGTTGCAAATCAACGAGGCCATCATGAAGGAAGCTTATGAGAAGTTGGAGGAGCAAGAAAAGGAGGCGAAGGCGAAGCAACAGGAATATTTGCAGCTCAACGAAGAAATGCGCGCCCAAGAAGAGGAAATGCGGCAAAATATGGAAATGCTCGTTGCCACCCAAGAAGAGATGGAACTCAAACAAGTAAAACTGGAGGCCTACCAAGAACAGTTGCGAATCAACGAAGCCACTATGAAGGACGCTTACGAGAACTTGGAGGAGCAAGAAAAGGAAGCTCAGACCAAAAAACAAGAATATTTTCAACTAAACGAAAAATTGCGCATCAAAGAGGTGGAAATGCGGCAAAACATGGAGGAGGAAGTGCGGCAAAACATGGAGGAGCACCATGCCACTCAAGAAGAAATGGCCCGCAAGCAGGCTGAACTGGAAGCCCAGCAAGAAAAACTCCAGTCCAATGAAGCTATCATGAAGGAAGCCTACGAGAAGTTGAAGGAACAAGAAAAGGAGTCCAAGATCAAACAACAGGAATATTTTCAACTCAATGAAGAACTCCGCGCCCAAGAAGAGTCGATGCGTTATAATATGGAGGATCTCGTCACCGCCCAAGAGGAAGTTGCCAACCAGCAAATCGAACTAGAACGGGAAAGACAGCAAGCGGCCAAGCGGCAGGAAGATTTGGAAGCCAACGAGCAAGTGCTCAAAAAAGCTTTTGAGCGCACCAGCGAGGTCCAAGCGCATTCGGTCGAAGAGATTGAACGGCTCCGGCGTGAACTGGCCGAAAAAGAACAGCGCATCACCGAGCTCCAAAAAGCGAATGATCGTGCCTGACGGACTGACGATCGAAAATCCGGCCTTGTTGCACCTCTTCCTCGCGGATGATGTGTATGTAGTGCGTGAGCGGGCTGCCCCAGTTGGTGAGGTGGCATCGGCTGGCCCGGCAATCATCAAACCCATTCTGGTCATCCATACAACTGATCTGTCTGACGAGTCGTTGGCACTGGTGCACAAAATATTGGGCGCCGTCAAAATACAAACCAGCGACATTGACCTACTGCCCAGCAAAAATTATGAAAAGGCCACCACTCATGGCCGGCGGTTCATTTTCTTGTTTGGCCCGGCGGAGATCCGGGATTTTTCGTTTGCTGAACCCTACACCATTTGCCCAGTAGTGGGTGGTGGCCAACTGATTTACGCCGACTCTCTGGAGCAACTCGCCCAGAGTGCGCCCAAGAAAAAGCAACTCTGGGAATTGATGAAAAAAGCGTTTGGGCTGTAGGGCAACTGGTGATATTTTGTCGTAGTTTGGCCGATAAAGCCACCCGCTATTTGATAGTTCGCATCCTCTTCGTGTCCAACTGTTTCATGACCTACGCTTGGTAGCCACCTCAAAGATTTCAAGCACCAGCGGTTGCTGTTTGTTGTCCTGTTTTCATGGGGAGTGGCTTTTTTTGAGTACTTGGTGAAGTGCCCGCCAACCGGTGGCGCAGCGCACTGTACAGCACTACCCAGCTAAAAACCCTTCAGGAAGTGATTGGGCTTGCGGGGTTTGTCCTGTTCCCGGTATTTTACCTTAAACAGCCCTTTCATTGGAATTACCTAGCTGGTTTTGTGCTCATTGCACTGGGGGCCTTCCTCATCTTGTACCGCTGGTGCCCCACCAAAGGATCGCCATTTTTTCCACCCGCCACCATTGCACAACAAGGGTTCAAACTTTTAAAAAGTTTGAACCCTTGTAACGCGTTATTGGGCCATTTGGCCAAGGTGGAATCTATTTGCGGTACATGACCGTTTTGATGGCATCAATCGTGCGCTTCACATTGGGGAGCGCGGCCTCGAGCAGCGTGGGCGCGTAGCTTACGGGCACATCCATCGAGTTCACCCGGTAAACGGGGGCATCTAGGTAATCGAAGGCATGGCGCTGGATGTTGAAAGCAATATCGGTGGAGATGGAGGCCAGCGGCCATGCTTCTTCCACTATCACCAATCGATTGGTCTTTTTGACCGACTTGATGATCGTGGGGTAGTCCAATGGGCGAACAGTGCGCACATCGATCACTTCTACACTGATGCCTTCTTTTTTGAGCTCATCGGCGGCGGCAAAGGCCACTTTCATCATTTTGCCAAACGACACCAACGTTACATCGGTGCCTTCGCGATCCACGTTGGCCAGTCCGATCGGGATGAGGTATTCGCTCTCGGGCACGTCGCCTTTGTCGCCATACATCACTTCTGACTCCATGAAAATCACGGGGTCATTGTCCCGGATCGCTGATTTGAGCAGCCCTTTGGCACTGTAGGGATCAGCGGGCACCACTACTTTGAGGCCAGCGGTATTGGCATACCAATTTTCAAAATTCTGGGAGTGCTGGGCCCCCAATTGGCCAGCGTTGCCAGTTGGGCCCCGGAACACGATGGGACAACCATACTGCCCGCCAGACATGGAAAGGATCTTGGCCGCCGAGTTGATCACTTGATCAATGGCCACCAACGAAAAATTGAAGGTCATGAACTCGATGATGGGGCGCAGGCCGTTCATGGCAGCCCCCACCCCGATACCGGCAAAGCCCAGCTCGGCAATGGGAGTATCGATCACGCGTTCGGCGCCGAACTCGTCCAGCATTCCCTGGCTCACTTTGTAGGCGCCATTGTATTCGGCCACTTCTTCGCCCATGAGGAACACGCGCGGATCGAGCCGCATTTCTTCATTCATGGCTTCGCGAAGGGCCTCCCTAAATTGAATTTGTCTCATCTGGAATGTCGGTGCGTTGTGGGTGTGCAAAGGTAATACAAACCTGCTGATTCAGATAATCAGCGTTCTATTTGTTTTTTTTTGGCAAAAAGGCTCCATTGAAGATTTTTATTTGTAACTTCGTTTTTGCTATTCAGTACAAAAAACATGGCCTGGCGTTAGTTTGCTTCGCCTAATTGATATCATTAATTCTTTTTTCATTTCATTTACTATGTAACAAATATTTACAACTGACGATGCAACATTTTAAGTTTTTTCTCGAGGAACAATTGTTCGGGGTTTGTACTTTTTTGGGCGAGCGAATGGGCATTGCCATTAGCAGCATCCGCCTGTATTTCATCTATGTCTCGTTCCTCACTTTTGGATCGCCCATTATTTTCTACCTGATTATGGCCTTCTGGCTCAATGTGCGCCGGTATTGGCGGATTCAAAAAGATTTTTTGCGCGGGTTTTGAGCCTAGTGCCGGGGTTTGAACAATTCCCATTCATCAGGCTGGTCGTTGGTTGGGTCGAAAGTACTGGCCCAATTGACGAACAGCCGGCGGAAATCAGCGATCTCCTCGCGCAACAGGGCAGCATCGCGCAGATTGATCAATGCTTCGGATTCGCCCAGTGAAAGCTGGTTGAGTAGTTCCATTGCATTTATTTTCACCAACACGGCACTCTCCATCTTGGGGGAGTAAAATTCACTTGCCTCCGCCCGCACTATTTTGGCCCCGATCAGCATCGCGTTTTCCAACATCTGGGGGCAGAGGTGGAACATATCGCTTTTTTCGTCTATAGTGGCCACAATCGCTTCGGTAAGGTGCAAGATCTCCCGGGCCTTGAGCATCACTGGCAACTGGCCAAGCCGCTCGTTCCGCTCGCTGGTGATGTGATCGAGCGCATCCTCTTCGGCACTGTTCCAGTCCAGATCGTTCAATTCTTGCCAGAAACGGGCGTCTGCGTCCGTGTTTTCTCCCCCTTCGCCATCTTTTGATTCCTGATCATCAAGAAAATCGTCAAACTCATCGTTGTCGGGCATGGCCGTTGGTGTTGTTGGGGGGCTAAGGTAAAATGGTTTTTTGTTTTTGGCAAATAAAAGTCCGAATGTGCCGATCCGGTCGGTTCTTGATCGCGGTGCGCAGGGGACTTGCACCCCACAACGGTTCTGCCTAAATTGCCGCATGGAAAACCTTGAAATTATCATTTTACTGCTCACCTTGACCACTTTTTTGGCGGTCATTTCCGCCAAGACCCGGTTCCCTTTCCCCATTTTGCTCATTTTGGTCGGAGTGGCGGCGGGCACGATCCCCTGGGTGCCAACCATCATCCTCAAGCCCGATATCGTGTTCCTGATTTTCTTGCCGCCACTGCTCTACTATTCGGCCTGGGGGCTGCCTTGGCCCGATTTCAAAGCCAACCTGCGCCCCATTACCTTGGCCGGGGTGGGGCTGGTGTTTTTTACCACTTGCCTCGTGGCATGGGCCGCGCATGAGTATGTGCCGGGCCTGGGCTGGGCCGAGGCATTTGTGCTCGGGGCCATCATTTCCCCACCCGATGCCGTGGCGGCCGCCGCTGCCACCAAAGGATTGGGGCTTCACCGCCGGATAGTTACCATCTTGGAAGGTGAAAGCCTGATCAACGATGCCTCGGGCCTGGTGGCCTATAAATATGCCATTGCGGCGGTCATCACGGGGGCGTTCTCGCTCTGGCAAGCCAGTTTGCAGTTTGTTTGGGTGGCAACGGCGGGAGTCTTGGTTGGCTTGGTGCTGGGCTACATGATGGCCTGGATCCACAAGAACTTGGTGCATGGCCCACAGGAGGAGGTCACCCTGTCGTTCTTGACCGCTTATTTTGCCTACCTCATCGCGGAGAACCTGCACGTTTCCGGGGTGCTGGCCGTGGTGGCCTGCGGGCTGTACATGTCTTTCCGTTCCTCGGAGATTTACACCTTCCAAGCCCGGTTGCAGGGCCGGGCGGTTTGGGATACCGTCAATTTTATCTTGAACAGCATTGTTTTTATCTTGATCGGCCTCCAGTTAAAAACCATATTGGCCAACCTATCGAGCCAGTACGCGCTTGGCGATTTGGTCATTTATGGCTTGATCGTGAGCGGGGCCACCATTTTCGCCCGTTTCTTGTGGGTCTATCCGGCCGCCTACCTGCCCCGCCTGTCCAAACGGACCCGCACCCGCGAATATTTTCAGCACAGCAATGTGATCATCTTCTGCTGGGCCGGGATGCGGGGCGTGGTCTCAATGGCTGCTGCCTTTGCCCTCCCCCTCACCATGAACAACGGGCAGCCATTCCCCAACCGCGACCTGATTTTATTTATCACCTTTGCTGTCGTTTTTGTAACGCTCGTGGTGCAGGGGCTCACGCTCCCGTGGCTCATCAAACTGCTCAAGTTACAACCGCACAGTATCTTGGCCGAAGAAGCCAAGATCCGCCTCCAAGTGGCTTATTCTTCCGTTGCCCACATTGAAGAAAATTTGTCGTTTGGGGTAATCAGCGAGCAAGTGCTCTCCCAGATCAAGACCAAGTATGAGATCCGGATCAATCACCTGCAGGCCAGGCAAGCGCCAGTCAGCCAAGTCGAAGACCCAACCGCCAAGCCACTCGAAGATGCGGCAGCTATTTTTGAGCAGTTTATGGATATTCAGGTGGAACTGATCCGGGTGGAGCGGCAGTTTCTGCGCGATTTGCAGTTGGCTGGAAGCGTGGAGTCGGAAATCATCCGCGACTTGGAACGCGAGCTGGACCTGGAGGAGGCCCGCCTCACCGGCCATGAACGGCAATAGGCACGGGGCTGTTTGCCAGCGTTACTGACCGATCGTGGCCAGTTCCCGGGCGATCAGCACTAGGGCATGGGCCAGTTCCACTTGAGTGGCGGCCACCAACAATTGGATTTTGGCCAACTCTGAAGGGGGTGTGGTCTCCAACTCCTCGGCTACTTTGGCCAATGCATCGAGGCCCAGTTGCTTGGCACCGCCCACCAACCGGTGGGCCAATTTCGGGAGCTGTCCCATGTCCCCGGTGGCCCATATCTGCGCTAGTTCGGCCTCCGCTCTGGTCAACTCGGTTTGGCTGGCCGACAGCACTGTACGCAGGAAGGCAGGCCCCAATGTCCGGTACTCGGCCAATTTGTCCCAAGCGGGTGGCGGTTCATCCCCTTCCCCTATCACTGGACTTTGGGCAGCTCCTAAGTGCAGCCATTTGGTCAGCACTTGGGCCAAATGGCTTTCCACGATTGGCTTGCTCACAAAGTCGTTCATGCCAGCCGCCAAGCACCTATCGGCCTCCCCCATCGTATTGCCAGCCGTGCAACCTACGATGGGAACGACTGCAAAACCGGCCAACTGGCGAATCTTGGCGGTTGCCTCATAGCCGCTCAGCCCCGGCATTTGCACATCCATCAGGATCAGGTCGGGGCGTTGGCTGTCACAGTGGATCAACGCCGCACTCCCGTCCATCGCCCCCACCACTTTGGCCAGCGGGGCCAAGCGCTGGATCAGCGCAATGGACAGGAGCACATTGATCGGATTGTCGTCCACCACCAGCACCAAGATGGGCCGATCGATCGTAGTGGGCGCTCTGGGGAGAGCCTCGTGGCCCTGAGTTTTTAAGGTGGTTGGGGGCAAATGATCGTCGTTCGCCGTTTGGCCATTGGCTTGCTCGGCCCGGAAACTGACCTCAAAGTAGAAAGTGCTGCCCTCGCCAAGGCTGCTCTCCAACTGGAGCTGGCTGCCCATCAGCCCCAATAGCTGGTTGGAAATACTGAGCCCCAGGCCAGTCCCCCCGAAGTTCCGGGTAGTGGAAATATCGGCTTGGGCAAAGGCCGCAAAAATACTTCGTTGGTTGGCCGGGGCAATGCCAATGCCCGTGTCCCGAACCGAAAACCGGCAGCGGGCTTGCCCATCGGTCAGCGGGGACACGATTTCTGCCGTCAGTTCCACTTCACCTTGAACAGTGAACTTTACCGCGTTGCCCAGCAGATTGATCAACACCTGCCGGAGCCTCACCAGATCGGCCCAAATAAACCGGGGCAGATCGGGCGCCAAGCTAAGCCGTAGTTCCAAGCCTTTTGCTTGGGCCTGATAGGCTACCACTTGGCTGGTCTGGGCCAATAGATCGGGCAGATCCACTTGGGCGATGGCCAACTCGAGCATCCCAGCCTCTATTTTGGAAAAGTCCAAGATGTCATTCACAATGGCAAGCAATGTATTGGCCGACAGCACTACATTACGGGCATAACTTTGCTGCACCGGATTCAGGTCAGTTTGCACCAGCAAGTTGGCGAAACCAACCACGCCGTTCAGGGGAGTGCGGATCTCGTGGCTCATACTGGCGACAAACTCTGACTTGGCCCGATTGGCCGCCTCGGCGGCTTCCTTGGCCTGTACCACCTGCGCATATTGTTTGCTGGCGGTGATGTCGATGATGATGCCCTGGACCTGAACGGGCCGCCCCGATTCGTCCCGCACCAGCCGGCCCTTGTTGACCACCCATTTGATCGCCCCTTTGGTGGTGGCGATCCGGTACTCGATCGCGTACCAGCCTTCGGTTTCCAGTGCGCGGTCCATCACACTGATCATCCACCTATCTTCGGGGACGATGGCCTTCACCCAAGACTTGGTGCCGGCGTGCAACTCGGCTTTGGTCAGGCCGTAAAGGGTCTCACACGAAGCCGAGGCAAAAATGATCTGGTAGTCGGGCAGGCTGACGGCCCATACCGCATCAGTGAGCGAATCCAAGATTTCTTGGAGCTGCTGTTTGGTCTGCTGCTGGGCCAACTGATTGCGCTTTTTCTCATCAATGTCATAGAAGGCACCATAAATCCGCCTGACGGTGCTTTGCTCCATTTGGGCCTCGCCCACTACCCGCACCCACCGCTCGCGTCCCTTGGCCGTGACCAATTGTAGTTCCTCATCAAAGGGCCGGCCTTCGGCAATGGCCAATCGCATCACTTTGACTATCCGGTCGCGGCTGTGCCCTGGTTTGTAAAAGTTGATGCGTTCTTGCAGCAAATCACTGAAGAGGGGTGCAGGCACATAATCCGCCGCCACTTCATGGATCTGTTTGGTGATGTCGGACCAATAAATGGTGCCTTGGACCATATCGACTTCCCAGCCCCCGATCCGGGCGGCTCGGTTGGTTTGGGCCAACAAATTTTGCGCGCGCAGCAGTTCCCCCTCGATGTGCAACCGGTGCAAACCATTTGCCAGTACCTGCCCAAAGGCCGAGAGCAATTGTTTTTCGTTTTCGGGGTAGAACTGGGCTGGGGCAGTAGAACCGAAAACAAGTACCCCTTGGGCTGGGTGGTCTTGTAGCAGGGGAATTGCCGTTAAACTGACCAAGCCTTGGGCCAACAGCGCGGCGCGGAACCTGCCCTCGGGCAGCGACCTCGCTTCTAGCAACTCCACTTGCCCAAAGCCTGGCGCGGCATAAAAAATTGCTGGGAAATCCGCAATCGGAAACCGGTGCGTTTCGGCCAAGGGATCAACCAACTCCGCTTGGTGCCATTCGTGGGCCACCACGCCCGTTTGGCCGGCAAAATCCAGATCCAGATAAAAGGCAGCGTCGGCACGCACAAACGCGCTCACCTCAACCAGCGAGCGGCGGATTGCCACTGGCAATTGTGCGAGGGGCAGGTTGTAAAATTCGGTGCCAAACTGCATCAGCAATTGTTGGCGGGCGAGCTGAAGTTGGGCTTCGGCTTGGGCCTGGCGCTGGCTGGTGATGTCGTGGCCCACCGAGATATAACCGGTGCAGGTGCCCGATCCGTCCAAAATAGGGCTGATGGTCAGCTCGAGCCAGTAGTGAGCGCCCGATTGGTGATAATTGAGGATTTCTTCGCGGATATTGACCTTGGCCAGGATCGATTGGCGCAACCGATCCACTATGCCCAGATCGGTGCCGGGCCCTTGGAGCATCGCACCGGGACGTTTACCCCGCATATCCGTCAAGGTAAACCCGGTTAGCTCGGTGCAAGCCGGATTGATCCAAGTGGTGAGGCCATCGGCATCGGTAATGATAATCGAGTCGGCGACAAAACTGACGGCCAGCGAAGTTGCATTTTCATTGTTTTCGTCCTGCCCATTCATAGATAATTGACTTTTAGGATCAGTTGGGATAATCTTTCCCTGAAAACGAAGTGGGTGGTTGAAGGTACAAAGAATATAACTAGCGAGAAAGTGCCACTAATATAGGAAAAAATGCGGATAATCTAAAAAAATTTGCTTTTGGCGCCGTTGCCCGAGTCGCCTCGGACGACACCCGCTTCAATCCACCAGCCGCAGGGCCTGATCCACCAAGTCACTGACCTTGGCCACCTCCAACTTGTTGGCCGCCAATAAACTACCAAAGGCTGGGTCTTCCAGATCGAGCAATTGTTCGAGTCGAACCGCCAATTCGGTGAGCCGATCTTGCTCCAAGGTAAGGGCCGAGCCGCGCAGGCGATGGCCGAGCTTTTTCAATTTGCCCAACTCCCCGGCGGCCACGACGTCGGCAATGAGGGTGATTGTGAGCGCCAACTCGATCTTGCTGGCGGTCAGTACCTCGCGCACAAAGTAGGGATCGGTGCTCAAATAGGACAAGATGGTGCCGAAACCCAACGCGCTGGATCCCTCGGGTTTGGCATCGGCCATGACCGGGGACATACCCAGCCATTTCTCGAGGCTTTGGGCCAACCGATCTTCCAGCAACGGCTTGACCATGAAATCGTTCATGCCGGCAGCCAGGGCTTTATCGCGCTCGCCCGCGGCACTGCCCGCTGTGAGGGCGATGATGGGTGGCTGGGCCGCGTCACCGACCAATTGTCGGATGTGTTGGGTGGTTTCATACCCGTTGAGGCCGGGCATTTGCACATCCATAAAGATCAGATCAGGCTGGTTGGTCTGGCAGTAGGCCAAAGCCGCAAAGCCGTCAACGGCTTCCACCACTATCGCGTTGGGAACCAGCCGCCTTAACAAAGCACTGGAAAGCAACATATTGATGGGGTTGTCTTCCACGATCAGGATGGTGGCGGACAGCTCGCGGATCGATATGCGTCGGGCGGTGTGGCCCATGGCGGAGGAAGTGGCCTTGGGCCGGCCAATGGCAAAATCAGCCGTAAAATAAAACCGGCTGCCCACGCCCAGGGTGCTTTGCAACGCAAGGCGGCTGTGCATGAGGGCCAATAATTTGTTGGAAATGCTCAGCCCTAGGCCCGTGCCCCCAAATTGGCGGGCGGTGGACACATCGGCTTGGTCGAATGCTTCAAATATTTTCCACTGATTTTCTGGGGCAATGCCAATGCCGGTATCTTGGACGGAGAACTGGAGCCGGATCTGTCCGGTAGAAGCGCCCGGCAGGGTGTCCACTGTGAGCATTATCTTGCCGGTGGTAGTGAACTTGACCGCATTGCCCAGCAAGTTGACCAATATTTGGCGAAGCCGAACCCCATCGGCTTGGAGGATCGTGGGCACGCTGGGCGAGACCTGACGGGAATACGCCAAGTTTTTTTCACGCATTTGATAAGCTACCGAACTGGAGGCTTGCTCCACTACTTCGGCTATGGACACCTCGACCACATCCAGGGCCAGCATCCCCGCCTCGATTTTGGAAAAATCCAAAATATCGTTGATGATGTCAAGCAATGAATTGGCCGATTGGTGGATGATCGTCAAGTAATCTTGCTGAAGTTCCGCTTTGGGCGCAGCGTTCAATAATAAATTGGCGAACCCAATGACCCCGTTGAGCGGGGTGCGGATTTCGTGGCTCATATTGGCCAAAAATTCAGACTTGGCCCGGTTGGCGGCTTCGGCGGCTTCCTTGGCCTGCACCAACTGTTGCTGGATCTGCCTTTGCTCGGTGACATCCCGCTCAATGGCCATCCAATGCGTGTAACAACCATTTTTATCCATAACCGGGATAACGGTGAATTGAACCCAGAACGGAGTGCCATCTTTTTTGTAATTGATCAGCTCGGCGTCATAGGGCTCCCACTTCCGCAGGGCCTGTCCGATCCGGTGCAGTTCTTGGCGATCCGACAGCGGCCCTTGGAGGATGCGCGGCGTTTTGCCCATTACCTCCTCGGCGGTGTAGCCCGTCATCTGGGTAAAGGCTTGGTTCACGTACAGGATGCGCGGGCCGGGCCGATCAACTGGTTCGGCCTCGGTGATCAGTACTGAATCTTTGGCGTGGGTCACCACCGACTCGAACAGGCGCAATTCGCGCTCTTGGGCTTTGCGCTCGCTCACGTCTTGCAGCGTGCCATACAGGCGGATGCACTGACCCTCCCGCATTTCGGCCTTGCCCTCGACCCGGCCCCAGTATGAGCGCCCTTTAGTGGTCAGCATCTCGACTTCCAACACATACGGTGTCCCCTGTTGCAAGGCGAGTTGGACAGCGGCAAACCGCTCCCGGTCTTGGCCCGCCTTTACGCTCAAGCTGACCCACTCCAACGTGGGCACATAGTCGGGGCCGCACTCGGCAATTTCCCGCATAGTATCCGACCAAATGATCTGTCCCGTGGCGGGGTAATACTCCCAGCCGCCGATCTTCGCCAACGCACTGGTCTGGGCCAGCAGTTCTTTGGCCCGGCGCAATTCTTCGGAGGCCGATTTATGACGGGTGATGTCTTCCAAAAAACCAGACCAGATCACACTGCCGTCCGCCTGCTGCTCAGGATTGGACCTGGCCCGCACCCAACGCTCATTAAAAGGGTGGATCAACCGGAACTCGTCCTGCCGCAGCACGGGGCTGGCCAACGTGGCGCGAAAACTTTGCAAGAGGTCGGCTTGATCTTCGGGGTGGACATAGTGCATCAGACCGCCGCCTTTCCACTGGTCGGCGGTCAGTTCGGGGAGCAAACGCTCGATGCCGCCGCTGGCATAGGTGAGGTGTGCCTTACCATCGGGGAAAGATTGGAACTGATAAATGCCCCCGGGAACTTGCTCAACCAATTTTTGGAACAGCTCTTGGCTCTCCCGAACCGCGAGTTCGGCCCGCTTGCGGTCGGTGACATCTAAGCGCAGGCCTACCAGCCCCACTACTTTGCCCGCCTGATCCTGCAAGGGGATTTTGGACATCTGGAAGCAGCGCATTGCACCGTCGTGGCGCGGCATCAACAACTCTTTTTCTAGCAAGGCCACTTCCCCTCCCAGTACTCGTTGGTCGTCGGCCCGGAGCTCCCGGGCCACTTCTGGGGGAAAAAATGCATCATTGGTTTTGCCCAGCACTTGCGCTTCAGTGGCAGCCCCCACAAATTCATACTCGGCCCGGTTGGCCAGGACCCGCCTCGAGCCCAAATCTTTGACAAATACATTGATGGGCAGGTTGTCGATAATGGTGCGCAAGAGAAGGTAATCATCGGCTAGTTTGCGCTCGGCCCGCTTGCGGTCATCAATGTCCTGTAACGTACCGTAAATGCGCCGGCACACCCCGTTTTCAAACTCGGGCACGCCGATGGAGCGCACCCAAAGTTTATGGCCGGTGGCCGTAACGATTTCCAGTTCTAAATCATAGGGAGTGCCCGCCCGGATGGCCTCGCCCATGGCATCAAGGGCCCGCTGTTTGTGCTGATCCTCGGCGTAAAGTTCACCAATTGAGTGCCAGTTTGGTTGGAAATCGTCTCCCACTTCAAAAATTTGGCCCGCGATCCGGCTCCACACCATCTGTTCGGTCTGAAGGTCAGCCTCCCAAGTGCCGATCCGGGCGGCATGATTGGTGCGCTCCAACAATTGCTGGGTTTTGGCCAGTTTGGCCGCTTGTTGTCTCTGTGCGGTGACATCGGTAAAAGTTGAAATGGCCCATTCCACTTCCCCATTGGCAGCCAAGTGCGGATCTGCATTGACCTCGATCCAAATCCGGTCACCGCTAATGGGCCGGGATAACCCCACGATTACTCCCCGGATGCTGCACTTGGTGGCAATGGCCCGGGCAGCGGGAAAATCGTTGCCCAGAAAAGGGGTACCATCTTCGTGGATCGCGTTCCAGTCAGCGCTGATCGGTGCTTTGCCCCACAGCTTAGCCTCGGACACCTCCAATAGTTCACAAGCCA
>JBBQXF010000052.1:0-33058 GCA_038209965.1 Cytophagales bacterium
GCAAGTGGGTAGAAATCCTTGAGCCTAAAGGTCTTGGCCTTGTTCCATTGACCTGCACCGAGGCACAGGCCCAAGAGCAGCAATAATCCGGTACGTTTCATATCTAAGAGTTAGGTGTTGGCCGAACAAAGGTAAACAAAACATTTCCTTTCGCCGCCGCCAGCATTGAGCGGCCGTGGATCACAAAAATAGGGTAGGCGGGGAGGGGTCTGGCGGAGCCGTCTTTGCCAAGCCCAAATTTGAGCGCGGCCCAATAATGCCGAAAAGTTTTGGAAAAAGCATAATTTTACCGTCATTATTTCTCAAAACTATAGTTTTGCCGCTATGCTGCATACTTTGGATCAACTGGATCGCGCCCTTTTCCTGTGGCTCAATGGCTTCCACGAGCCTAGCATGGATGTTGCGATGCGCCTCATTACCGCCACTGCGCCGTGGATTCCGCTTTATGGGCTAATCGTGGCGTGGTTGATCTGGCGCTGGGGCCGCCATTCGGTAGGGGCACTGGTGGTCATTGCGTTGGCCATTACTGCCGCCGACCAGTTTGCTTCCAGCTTGGTGAAACCCCTGGTGGGCCGCTTGCGCCCGTGCCACGATGCGTTGATCAGTACCCAAGTGCACACTATTGCGGGTTGTGGTGGCCAATATGGCTTTATTTCTTCCCACGCTGCCAATACTTTTGCCCTGGCCATGCTCGTTTTTTTGTTGAGCCGCCCATTTCCTGAGCATCGCCTCCTCGGCTGGGCCATGTTTGCTTGGGCCGGTTTGGTCACTTACAGCCGGATCTATGCGGGTGTGCATTACCCCACCGACGTACTTTGCGGGGCATTGGCGGGGATATGTATTGTCCGTTTACTGTCTTTTGGGGCCAGTAAGCTGAACCTTCGGCCTTTTTGCCCCGCGCTGTTGCCTCTTTAATGGCTTTTTTTCCTAAATTCGCCATTCTTCGCCAACCATTCTGCCATGCTGTCCAACAAAGAAATAACCTCCGTGCTCAAGCTTACCGCCTCACTCATGGAATTGTACGAGGCCAATCCATTCAAAATCAAGGCGTACACCGGGGCAGTGTTCCTGTTGGAAAAGGCGGAAGTGCAAATTGCGGGCCTGACCAAACCCGCAATCATCAACCTTGGCTTTACGGAGAGCATGGCCGATAAATTGTTGACCATGACGCGCACCGAAACCTTGCCCGAGTTGGACGAGCTGCGCCAGCAAACACCGCCGGGCATCATCGAGATTTTGTCGGTCAAGGGACTGGGGGCCAAGAAGGTCAAAACAATCTGGCAAGAACTCAAAGTCGAAAGTCTCCATGAATTGTTGGAGGCCTGCCAATCGGGCAAAGTGGCCCAGCTCAAGGGTTTTGGGGAAAAAACCCAAGAGGCCATTATCAAGGAGATCGACTTTCGCTCGGCCAACTCCGATAAACTGCATTATGCCGACGCCGAACTATTGGCTTTGGAACTGGAAAAGACATTGGCCGTTTCGGGCGTAGTGAAACATTTGTCGGTGGCTGGGCAAATCCGACAGTGCGCCGAAGTGGTGGATACGGTTCAACTGTTGGCAGTGCCGGCCGATCGGGAGGCGTTGCGAGCTTTTTTGGCAGACCAAGCTTTTTTGGAAACCGATCCGTTGCACTCATCGCCTTTTGTTTGGCGTGGCTATTTTCGCGAACCCACCACGGGCACTCGCTCAGTGAAGGCCGAGGTCAGGTTCACCGATGAGGCGCATTTTGCTGGCGATTTGTTGATACATTCAGCCGCCAGTGCGCACTTGGCCCAGGCTAAGGTGAGCCAATTGGCCAAGTCGGGCCTGCACGCCACCGAAGCCGATATTTACCAAGCAGCGGGATTGCCCTATTTTGCGCCCGAGCTCCGCGAAGGCCGGTTTGAATTTGATCTGGCGCAAAAAGGAATGCCCAAACTATTGGAAATGAGTGATTTGCGGGGAATTTTGCACAATCATTCCACTTACAGTGACGGTAAGCACACGCTGGCACAAATGGCCGAAGCCTGCCGTGACTTGGGCTATGACTATCTCGGTATTTCTGACCATTCACAGTCGGCTTTTTATGCCAATGGGCTAACCGCTGACCGGATCCAGCGACAGCACGAAGAAATTGACCGGCTCAATGAAACGTTGGCCCCGTTCCGGGTCTTCAAAGGGATCGAGTCCGACATTTTGAATGATGGTAGTCTGGATTATCCCGATGCAGTGCTGGCCTCGTTCGATTTCATCGTGGCCTCGATCCATTCCAATTTGCGGATGGACAAGGACAAGGCCACCCAGCGCCTGCTCCGCGCCATTGCCAATCCGTACACCACCATTCTTGGCCACCCAACCGGTCGCCTGCTGCTTCGGCGTGAAGGATATCCCATTGATTACGAAGCGATTATTGCAGCGTGCGCCGCCCACCAAGTAGTCATCGAGATCAATGCCAACCCGTGGCGGCTCGACTTGGACTGGCGCTGGATCCACCGTGCGATCGAGCAGGGCGTGCAGATAAGCATCAACCCTGATGCGCACGAGCAGGCGGGCTACGCCGATATGTACTACGGCCTGTTGATAGCCCGCAAAGGGGGCGCGGAACAAAAAGATGTGCTCAACACGCTTTCTCAGGCAGAAATTGGGGAATATTTTCAGCGCAAAAGTAGGCTGGTGGGGTAAGACTGGGGGGCCGACCAGCGACCCATACAGCACCTCATGCGCCTCGATTCCGGGGATGCCCGACCAGAAACATAAAAAATCCGTTTGTGGAAGTACAAACGGATTTTTTATGCTGCACATAACCGCTAGCCTAAATGAACACCCATTTGAGAATGGCGTTGATCACCGTCAGTACAATGCTGAAAAGAATGGCGGGGGTGATGCCCTGAACCTCAAAATCGTCGGAAAAGGCATCCACAATCTTGATAATGAACACGTTGACCACCAGCGAGAACAAACCCAGCGTGAGAATGCTCAGTGGAATGGACACAATTCCAAAAATACCATATACAAAGAAGTCGACTACCCATCGGGTCACTAACAGACCAATGGCAGCGATTACGGCCCCTTTGATACCGCTCAGTTTAACGCCGGGGATAAGGTATGCTGCCGCAAATACAGCCACGGCATAGATGAGAAAACTCCAAATGAAGCCCATATTGAACAAAGTTTAAGTTTAATTCTATTTTTACGCGAAAAGTTACAATAAGTTTTGCGAAAAAGTACTGTCCTGCATTTGTGCGCCCCAATTTCTTGAAAATGCGGGACGGGTTGACGCAAAAGTTTGCCTGGGTTATAATTTGGGTGGCTCCCCAACTTGGCCATACCGAAGATCGGCCACTACCCAAAAAACAATTTTTTTGGCCTAGTTCTTTCATTTCTGCCATAAATCTTAGCTGATCGGTTACAGGTAGGAAACTTTCCAATCTAGTGATAAACAGGGAGGGAAAGCAGGGTATTTACTTTGTTTTATTAAAAACATTCTATTTTTACTTCAATAAATGATAATAATTTTTTTATTTTTTTATTGGTCAGACCATTGTTCTACTGAAAAATCATATATTTACTCTCTAAAACATACTCACGTTACTTTATCTGATTTTTTGACTTATGATTGGGCGAATTTTACTTATTTCCGGTCTGTGCATTGTTATATTTATTGGCCAGTCATTTGCGCAGCGGCAAGTATCAGTGGTGAGTATGGCCAAGCCCAGCGAAGCCCTGACCACCCTGTACTTGGACTCTGCCTACCAACTCCATCTGAGTGTGGTTGGGTTGGACGAAGAAACGGTGGACTTTATGATGGAAGGCGCTACCTATCAAGCCGTGGGCCGGCCCGGTGACTATGAAGTGACTGCCACCAGCGAGCTGGTAATCATCACCGCCTACCAGTATGGCAAAAAAATAGCCGTAGTGGAATTGGCCGTTCAGGATCAATATTTTGGCAAAGGCAGCGAGTCGGTCGAGGAACTCCCGGAACAAACCGTGAGTATTGCCCAATTATTTTCGGTTGAGCGCATTGATTCGCTCTATACCCATCTGCTGGCCTCCAAGATGAATCTGAAAGCCTCCGATATTCAGGTGCGGTTATATGACTTGGTACTGGCTCGGGGCAAGTCGCCGGTCAGTACTTTTATCATTGATCTTGGCCTATCCAACAAACCAAGCCTCGAACCTTTTCGCGAGGATGCCAAACCTGGAGACCGCCTCTTGATCGAGGCAATGGAGGTCAACATCAGGCTCGAAAGCGGAGAGCGGGAGACTATCAACTATACCGCCTATCTGACCATTTACTTGAAATAGTAAGATTCAACAGTTATTTGGGCTTTAGCTGCCCCTCGCTTTGTCCCATTTGTCTTGGTATTGTTGGCCGGGGCTGGCTAGCATTTTATCCCCCAATTCCCCAAAATTTTCTTGCTGATAAGTGTCGCCAATGTTGCCATCGACAAAGTGGTGGATCTGGTCGCACAAGCCGGTCAGGCTTTCGTAGATATGCGAGGTAACAATCACTGTTTTGCCCTGTTGCCGCAGCAGGCCGATGGCTTTATTGAACAAAAAATTGGCTTCAAGATCGACACCGTTGAAGGGTTCGTCCAAAATGATCAGTGGCCGATCCAAACTTAATGTGGCCATAAACGCCAGCTTCTTTTTCATTCCAGTTGAATGCGTGTCGGTCAACTGGTTGAGGGGCAGTTGGAACAGCGCATTGAAAGTCGCGACATCAAACTTGGGATTTTGGTGGGCAAACAGCTCGCGGTACTCTTGCCCGGTCATGTAGTGGTAAAAATAATTGGTCGTTTCCAAAAAGGCAACTGACCGGTGGCTGGGCTTTTCCCCCTGCCATTGCACCCTGCCCGACTGGGGGACTGGCCAGCCGCAAATCAATTGGGGCAGGGTGGTTTTTCCAGATCCGTTCAGGCCCACCAGTCCATGCACTTGGGCGTTGGGCAAGTGCAGGTTCAAGCCCGCAACCACGGCAAGTGCGTGTGGCCAAAAGTCAGATCCGTGAGTTGGAGCAATGCTTGCCTGTTACAAAGTGGGCTTTCTGCCTATTTTTTCATTATTTCGGTAAAATATTGGAAAAAGTAGGGGATAGTTTCAATGCCCTTGAAATAATTGAACAACCCAAAATTTTCATTGGGGGAGTGGAGTGCGTCGGAGTCCAGCCCAAACCCCATCATGATGGCATCGAGGCCCAGTTCTCGCTTGAACATCGGGATGATCGGGATGCTGCCCCCCCCGCGCTGAGGAATTGGTTTCTTCTGGAACGAGGTTTCGTAGGCCATTTCGGCAGCTCGGTAGGCCAAGGAATCCATTGGCGTGACTATGGGTTCACCGCCGTGGTGCGGAGTCACTTTCACTCTCACGCCAGCCGGGGCGATGCGTTGGAAATGGGCAGTAAACAGATCGGAAATTTCGTGGTAGTCTTGATTGGGCACCAAACGCATGGAAATCTTGGCGTAAGCCTTGGCAGGGATCACCGTTTTGGAACCCTCCCCGGTATAGCCGCCCCAGATGCCGTTCACATCCAACGTGGGCCGAATAGTGGCCCCCTCCATTGGGGTATAGCCCGCTTCGCTGATTAAATCATAGAAGCCGTTTTCGGCCATATAAGCTGCCGGGTCAAAGGGGGCCTCGGCCAATAATTGGCGCTGCTCGCTGGTCAGTTCCTCTACTTTATCGTAAAAACCTGGAATGGTGATGTAGTTGTTGGCATCTTTGAGCGATGCAATCATCTGGCACAGTACATTGATGGGATTATAGACCGCCCCGCCGTAAATGCCCGAATGTAGATCGCGTGCAGCGGCGGTCACTTCCACTTGCAAGTAAGACAATCCGCGCAGCCCAACACTGATGGAGGGCGTTTCATTGTTGATCATCGATGTGTCGGAGAGAATGATCACATCGGCGGCCAGCTTCTGGTGGTTATTGCGCAGGAACTCGGGCAGCGAAGGTGAGCCGGTTTCTTCTTCGCCTTCCAACATGAATTTGACGTTGCAAGCCAAGGTACCCGTTTTTACCAAGATCTCGAATGCTTTAACGTGCATGTACATCTGGCCTTTGTCGTCACACGCCCCCCGGGCAAAGATTTTGCCGTTGCGGATGGTGGGCTCAAATGGTGGCGTGTCCCATAACTCCAACGGATCGGCCGGCTGGACATCATAGTGACCATACACCAACACGGTGGGTAGAGCAGGGTCAATCAATTTTTCGCCATAGACAACCGGGTTGCCCGCCGTCTGGATCACTTCTGCCACGTCGGCCCCAGCTTCCAACAACCGATCGCGGAGGAACTCAGCGGCCCGGTGAATATCTGGCAGGTACGTTTTGTCGGTACTGACCGAGGGAATGCGAATCAGATCGAACAGCTCATGGAGAAAGCGATCGCGGTGTTGCTCTATATAAAGGAGTGGCGTCATCTCGTAAGTAAATGGAGCGTAAAGATAAATACTTTGCGCGATCACTTAAAAGTTTTTTGGCCAAGTGAGGGCCAAGCAGTAATTATTCCGAGTAATTCCTGAAATTAGTGGGCAGATAAACCAGATTCAGGAATTTGACGGCTGGGAAACCCAGACAGTTCATCTATTTTTTGCGGTTACAAACTTATCTATACTAATGAACCATTTTTTGCCCCTCCGCTTTTTGCTGCTGGCACTGCTCGCAGTAGCCTGTCAAAGCCAGAAGACCCAGTCCGATCAGGACCTCTCCACCTCGTTTACCCTCGAGGACGAGTCAATAAGCAAAGTTAAAAAACGGGTTTACAAAGCCGATGCCACTAAGCCCGATACGCTGGGCACGAACTCGGCAAGACTGGATCTGAGCTACCCGATCATCAATAAATGGGACAACGAAGAAGCCAAGCGGGCCTTCAATCTACTGGTGGAAGGAATAGTGGACCAGGAAGTACGCCAATACCAGCAAGATGGGGGCATTGGCACTGAAGCGACCGACCAAACCGACACATTGCTACTGACCAAGGATCAAGCCAAGACTTACATTGTTGGATCAGCCGCGTTTGACACTTGGCTGACCATTAACTATCGGGTTACCCAGCAAACCGAAGCCCTCATTGCCGTGGAATTTGGGGTGAGCAAGTTTTTGGGTGGGGCCCACGACGACAAACGATCCTACACGCTCAACTTTGACGTAGCCAACAAAAAGGCGTTGACTTTAAAAGATCTGTTCAAACCTGATGCTGATTACATGCAGTTGGTGGCCAATTTTTGCCAACAAGACTTGCTCAAGCGGAAGGATCAGATCGGTTCCGATTCGGCCACGATCGTTGAGGGCACAGCGGCTGACTCGCTGCGTTACTTTGCCAATTTTGGGATCCGGCCCGAAGGCTTGGAATTTCTGTTTGATCCTTACCAAGTGGCCCCTTACGCCAGTGGCGAGCAGCGGGTGCTAGTGCCCAGGGCTGTGCTGGAGGCGGCCATTGCCCCGGGATCAATGATGGAAAAGATAAAATGATCAGTCCTGATAAAGTTCGGTAGGCCAAAAGTGCTGGGAACATTGATCAGATTCTTGGTTGAAATTTCAGATTGGGTCTACCAAAAAGCCCTAGTGACCGATAAGTCACTGGGGCTTTTTTATCCAATCAATCGGTCAATGGCTTATTCTTTCCATTTGATGGTGCAACCCACCGCCTTGGTGTAATCGCGGCTCACTTTGCGGCCAGCCAATAGTTCATCGAGGGCTTTCTCCACATACTTTTCGGTGACTTTGTTGATATCTTCAGGGCAATTGTCAATCCCGCCGATGTAAGCCACTTTGAGCCGCTCGCCCACTTTGACCAGCAGCCAAACCTGGGGGGTGCGCGATGCCCCATAAGCGGTGGCCACTTGCTGGGTTTCGTCGTGCAAATACACGAAAGGATAATGTTTTTGGGCGGCCCTGGCCTGCATTTTATCAAAACTGTCGTCCGATTGTTGTGCAGTGTCGTTAGGGTTGATCGCCACGATGGGATAGCCTTTGCTGGCATATTTTTGGTGCAGGGCCATCACCCGGTCTTCGTAGAGCTTGGTAAACGGGCAATGGTTACAGGTGAACAGGATAATAAATCCTTTGGCATTTTTAGCGTCAGCCAAGGAATACATCTCATTGTTCACATTTTTGAGGCGAAAATCAGCGGCAATGTCGCCTACTTTGTAGCCATTCTCTTGCGCATTTACATTGAGCAAGCCGAGGCAAACAAAACACAGAGAGAGCAAGACTTTATTCATTTTCGTGTTGATAAGGATGTTCAGAACAATTAGTGCGAATCTCGTACCAAACTTACATTTTGCTAGAATGACTGAAAAACCACTGGATTTATTGATTTCCGGTGGAATCTGGGGCGGTGGTGGAGTCCTCCTCGATCAAGTCAGTAGGCGTAGCTGCATCAACCTCGCCCATTATTGATCGCAAAGAATCGGCCCGGATGCTTTCGGCCGAGCGGCGAATGGCCGCTACGGCAATGTCTTCGATGCGGGCTGCCCCGCCATTGGTCACCCAAACCGATACACTGACCAAGAGCGAATCTTGATTGATCCAACTGGCGGCGTTCTCTAGGGCTTTGGCATTTTCGCTATTGGTAAAGTAGGATTCAATGCCCGCCTTGAGTGTCATCGTCCTGTTGTACGCATATTCTGGGGTAACGTGCAGGAACACCTTGCCGGCGGGTGGATGCTGCCACAAGCCGGCCGGTTCATAAAATTCACCCACTTTTTTGAGTTCCAAATACAGATCATCGCCAAAACGGTACGTCTTGGTGGAGTCAATATCATTGGGCAGGGTATCATAATTTAAATTGGAGAATGTGTAGCCAAGATCCACATAGTCGCCCCGGAGCATGTCGCGCGGATCACGCGGGATCACATGCAGGCGGATTTTCTGACCCACCACCTGCGGGTAGAATGCCTTGGCGAACATGCCCACTAAAATGAGGCATTGAAATGCGATCAGGGCAAGCAAGAGGGTTTTCTTGGTCATGGCTCAGATAGGAAATGAAGTACCAAGATACCGCTTTTTTTGCAAAAAACGCTGGTCAGCGGCTATTGGCCCACCAGTTTCATTGCCCGATCGGGATAGTCGGTAATGAGGCCATTCACGCCCAACTTTTTGATCGCCACCATCTCCTCGTAATTGTTGACGGTCCAAGGGATCACTTTCATTTGCTTGGTCGCGGCGAAGGCCACCATTTCGGCAGTGACCAATTTATAATAGGGGCTATATATTTGGGGCACAAACCCCAAGCCCGCAATTGCATCCTCGGTCGCCACCTTGGTTCCCACCAAATAGGCCAATGTGACTGCTGGGTATTTTGCGTGCATCACTTGCAACACTTTGGGATCAAAAGATTGAATGTTGATCCGTTTTAGCATTTTCTTTTCTTTTAACAATTGGTACACCATTTCGCAAAAAGCGGTTGGTTCGGGCTGGAAAATAGTGTACTCATCGGGGACTGATTTGATTTCAATGTTATAATTGGGCTTGGGCAATTGCTTGTCCGCCACATATTTTTCCACTGCATCAATGGTGGCTGAGAGCAATGGCTTGGCCACTTTCAACTTTTGTTGTTCGGGATAGCTGGGGTCGCCCTTGCTGCCGCAGTCACAGCGCTCGATCTCAGCATACTCCATTTGGTAAAGGTTGTATTTTTTCTCCTCGCCCGGCGCAATGGCTTGCCCGGTTGATCCCGTGCAGATGCGAGCGGCAAGCCAAGGCTCGTGCGAAACCACAATTTGCCGATCCTTGCTGATCACCACGTCTAGCTCGAGGGTGGTCACGCCCAAGTCCACCGCCTTTAAGAAGGCCGGGATCGAGTTTTCGGGCAGCAAACCCCGGCAGCCCCGGTGGCCCTGAATGTCAAATGGAGCGTTCGCTTGTTTCATTTTGGTGTTTTGGGGGCTAGCACAGGCCAGCACTAGCGCAGTTGGGAAAAGGGCAAGCCAGCGGAGTTTCATGAGTGGTTGTTTTTTGCCAAAATTGCACCATTAAAATAGAAAGTGTTGCCGGCTGCGTATTAAGGTTTGGTTAAGCTTGGTGCAAGGACTATAGATCGTCCAGTTCGGCCACCACAAAAGTGCTCCCGCCCACCAACACCAGATCGGCCGGCCCAGCGGCGGCCCGGGCCGCTTGGTAGGCGGCCATCACGGAAAGGTAGGTCGCGCCCCGCAGTTGGTAGGCCGCTGCTTGCTCGCACAGGATTTCGGCGGTCAGCCCACGCGGGATGTCGGGACAACAAAAATAGTAAGTAGCTTGGGAAGGCAATAATGTCAATATTTTACTCAAATCCTTGTCATTTACCGTCCCGTACACTAAGTGCAGGTGCTCGTGCGGGGTTAAGCTCACTTGGGCCAAGACTTGCCGAATACCATCTTCATTGTGCCCCGTGTCGGCCACTACCAAGGGCTTGGTGCCCAATTGTTGCCAGCGGCCTTTCAGCCCCGTCATAGCCACTACTTGGGCCAGCCCTTGGCGAATGTGATCGGGTTGAATGTTTTTTTGGTATCGCTCGTTATAAATCTCCACGGTTTTGAGCACTCCAACGATGTTTTTGGTTTGGTACAATCCCTTGAGTTCGCAAACAGCGTCGGCCAAAAAAAGCTGACCCTGCCGAAAAACCTGAAAGTGGATTTGGTCAGCCTGCCACTCAATGCGGTAATCATGATCGGCAAAGTAAATCGGGCTGGTGGTTTGTTGGGCTTTGCTGGCAAACACGGCGGCTACTTCAGACTGGTATTGGCTGATGATCACAGGCACTTGGACTTTAACAATGCCGGCTTTTTCAAACGCAATTTCGGGCAGGGTATCGCCCAGCAGGTTTTGGTGGTCGTAGCTGATGTTGGTGATCAAGCTGATCAACGGCTGGATCACATTGGTGGCATCCAATCGCCCGCCCAACCCTACTTCCACTATGGCGATGTCTACCCGTTGGCGGGCAAAAAAGTCATAGGCCATGGCTACCGTAAGCTCAAAAAACGAGGGACTGATCGCTTCAATGGCCGGGCGGCAGCGTTCAACAAATTCCACGACATCGGCCTGGCCAATTTCTTGACCATTGAGACGGATTCTTTCGGTGAAATTCTTGAGGTGGGGCGAGGTGTATAGCCCAGTCCGATAGCCGGCTGATTGAAAAATGGCCGCCAATAAATGGGACGAACTGCCCTTGCCATTTGTTCCGGCCACGTGGATGGCCGGAAATTGGTGTTGTGGGTGGTTCAAAAATTCACACAGGGCAAGGGTATTGTGCAAATCGGCACGATAAGCCGCCGTACCAATGCGCTGGAACATGGGTACGGTGCTATACAAATAGTGCAGGGTTTCGCGGTAATTCATTAAACGTCTTCTTCGGCGGTCAAATCTTTTTGGATTTCGTGCAAAAATACGGTGTCAATGGCCTCTGCCACTGTCGATAGAAGAGTAAAAACATTGTCCAATTTAGAAATAGTGACTAGTTTATGCACATGTTCTGTTAGCCCAACCATCACCAAAGTTCCATTTACCTCGGTCGAGAGGCGGTTGGCTACCAGCAAAGCACTTAGGCCCGAGGAATCGACATATTTGACGTGACCCAAATCAAGGATCAGGTTGACGGTGCTCGACTGATAAAGGGTCAAGAACTCGGTCTTCAACTGGGGCGCGATCAGGGTGTGCAACTTTTCCTCCTCGAGGGTAAACAAGGTGTATTTCTCGTGTTTCTCAACCGAATATTTCATGGTTCTGGAATTAGGCAAAGATTAAAGTGATTTAGGCGGTTAATTCATTTGATAATCAATGGTTTATTACTCTGATTGGTGGAGAACCCATTTTGATATGAGGTTATCGGCGTACAAGTCCATTTGCGGTAGCAAAACGGATAGTTGAACAAAATTAATGGTTATTTGGGCAAATAAGTCCTTACTTGTTGTTCGATGTCGGTCAAAATGGTGGCATAATCGCCCCGAAAAAACTGGTTGCCCGTTAAGCGTTCGTACAGTTCTACGTAGCGATCGGTGATTTCCGCCACTTTTAGGTCTGACATCAACGGGACGCTCTGGCCCGCGTGGCCTTGAAACCCATTGGCAATCAGCCATTCTCTAACAAATTCTTTGGAGAGTTGCCGTTGTACCTCGCCCCGATCTTGCCGTTCGGCATAGCCGTCAGCGTAGAAATAACGGGAAGAGTCAGGGGTGTGGATTTCGTCAATAAGGTATACTTGGCCGTCCAGTTTGCCAAATTCATACTTGGTGTCCACCAAAATCAGCCCACGCTGGGCGGCCAACTGGGAACCACGCTCAAAAAGCTGAAAGGTGTATTTTTTCAACAGGGTATAATCGGTTGGATCCACTATGCCTTGGGTCAGTAAGTCGGCCCCGCTAATGTCTTCGTCGTGGCCTTGGCTGGCTTTGGTCGTCGGGGTGATGATGGGGTGGGGGAGGGGGTCGTTTTCGCGCAGCCCCTCGGGCAGGGGTTCGCCGCACAGCGTGCGCCCACCAGCGCGATAGGTGCGCCACGCATGGCCCGCCAAATAGCCCCGGATCACCATTTCCACTTTGAACGGCTCGCATTTTTTGCCGATGCTCACGCTGGGGTGGGGCGAAGCTTCCAGCCAATTGGGCACCAGATCGGCGGTGTCCCGCAGGGCTTGGGCGGCGATCTGGTTCAAAACCTGCCCTTTATAGGGAATAGCGCGGGGCAGCACCACATCGAAAGCCGAAATCCGATCGGAAGCAATGACCACCAAGTGCCGGGGAAAATGATACACATCGCGTACTTTGCCGCGATAGAACCCCGTCTGACCGGGAAATTGGAAATGAGTTTCTTTGAGCGCGTCCATGAATATAACCACCAAGCCAAGCAATCGGGCGTTGATTGACACCAAAAGTAGTAAGTTTCCGTTAAATGTGAGGGGAAGATAAAGGGCTTCGCCACAGTGGGTCTAAAATCGCGGTCTACAATAACTTTATTTTCCATGTCAACCGTTCGCCCGATTCTCACCCGCACTGTATGGCTACTCGCTTTGGTGAGCCTGTTCACCGATATGGCCAGTGAGATGCTGTACCCCATCATGCCCATTTACCTCCAAAGCATTGGTTTTTCGGTGATCTGGATTGGTTGGCTGGAGGGACTGGCCGAGGCCGTGGCCGGCTTGGGCAAGGGCTATTTTGGCAAAATGTCCGACAGTTTGGGCAAGCGTTTGCCTTTTGTCCAATGGGGGTACGGATTGAGCGCGCTGGCCAAACCGTTGCTGGCCGTTATGGTGTTGCCTTGGTGGGTATTGCTGGTCCGCACGATCGACCGCTTGGGCAAGGGGCTGCGCACGGGGGCACGCGATGCCATCCTGTCCGACGAGGCTACTCCTCAAACCAAGGGACAGGTATTTGGTTTCCACCGCTCGATGGATACGCTGGGGGCGGTTTTTGGCCCTTTACTGGCCTTGGTTTACCTCTATTTTTATCCCGGACAGTATCAATTGTTGTTTCTGCTGGCGTTTTTGCCGGGCTTGGTCGCTATTATCTGCACGCTGATCCTCAAAGAAAGTCCAAACACGGTGGCCACCGGGGCCAAAGTGAGGATCGGGGCTTTTTTCGATTATTGGCAAGAAGCCCCCGGCACATACAAAAAGCTGGTCGCGGGTCTGTTGCTCTTTGCCTTGTTCAATAGTTCTGACTTGTTCTTGCTCCTTAAAATGAAGCAGGCCGGGCTGGACGATACCGTTGTGATTGGGATTTACATTTTTTATAACCTTGTGTATGCGCTTTTCGCGTATCCAATCGGCAAACTGGCCGATCGGATCGGCCTTAAAAAGGCGTTTATCCTTGGAATGGGCTTGTTTTCGGTCGCCTATGCCATTGTTGCGGTCAGTGATGCGCTCCCCCTTTTCTTGCTCGGCTTTTTCCTCTATGGTTGTTATGCTGCGTGTACCGAAGGCATTGCCAAAGCTTGGATCAGCAATTTGGTGCCCAAAAGTGCCACGGCATCGGCCATTGGCACCTTTGCGGGTTTCAACAGTTTGAGCGCGCTGCTGGCCAGTGGGCTGGCCGGGCTGGTCTGGGATCAGGCGGGGGCAGGTATTGCACTGGGCATTTCAGCGGCAATGGCCCTAGTGGTGGCCGCGTACTTTTTTTGGGTCAAACTGCCTGACCGGGCTTGACGTAATTACCTACCATACTCAAAACGAGTTGTTTTGGCACGCGATGGCCGCTCACCCTGATTGGGCTTTCTGGCGCTGAATGAACGCGGGTTGTTGGAATTGGGGTAAAAAGTTTCTGGACAAAATCTTGAGCCGCGAGCGAATTTCGCAAAATCAGATGTCCCCACTAGACTTGGCAAAACCTAAAAATTGCTGCTCCAATCGCGGGTCAGGCGCAATAGTGGCGGATCCACTTTGATGGTTTGACTGCCCAGAAATTCCCAACCAACTTCCATGCGACGCAGGGCGTGGGCATAATCTTTGCGGAGGCAGGGGTCATCCATCCGCTCAATGGCTTGGCACATTTCCTTGTGAAGGAGGGCCATTTTTTGGGCCAGTTCGCCGGTTGGCTTGTCGCGATAGTTGAGTCTGATCAGTAGGAACTCCATTTCAAAAGTATGGAGCGATTTAGTGGAGCTAGACATTTTTCATGTACTTTGACCTAATAATGACAAATCTGATACCTAGTTTATAACTTACTGGTTATTAGATTTTTAAATAGAAAACATTGAATCTCCTGAATTAAAAGCGGACAACTTGACTGGCCATCTGTCCGCTGGTGGACAGATGGCCAGTCAATGCCTACGAAGGCATTAACTGCCTGAGTGCCCGAACGAAGAATTGCATTTCGTCCAATGTGCCGATACTCACCCGGCCCCATTTCGTGCCATAATCGTCCCATTGCCGGAGATAGATATTTTGGCGCTGCATGTCCTTGACAAAATCGGAGGTATAATTGGCAATCGAAAAATAAACAAAGTTGGTGTACGAGGGAATATACTGGATCTTCATTTTGCCCAATTCTTCCTGTACATAAGTGCGCGCAATAGCATTTTTATCTTTGCTCATTTGGGCGAAGGCCGTGTCCTGTATGCTGGCCAACGCAGCGGCAGTAGAAGTATTGCTCACTGCCAGTGCACCACCGTGGCGCAGGGGTTCCAAGGCTTTGATCGTGTCGGGGTGGGCCAAGGCATAGCCAGTGCGCAATCCAGCCATGGCATAGATTTTGGAAAACGTGCGCGAGATGATAATTTTTGGGTTGTTGGCAATCAAGCTTGACATTGATTCATTGTCGGGAAGGTTGAGGAAATCGATGTAAGCCTCATCCACCATTACATAGGCTTTTTTGCTGGCCTCGATACAAAAATCCTTGACCACCGAAGGCTTGAGCAGGGTTCCGGTGGGATTGTTGGGGTTGCAAACATAGACCATCTTGGTTTTGCGATCCATCTTGGCCAACATTTGGGGCAAATCGTGCATTTTATCGCTGGTAAGCTGCACTTTGGTCACTTCAACCCCAAGCTTGACAAAATGGTCAGCCATCAAGCTGAAAGTGGGCCACGGAAATACCACATTGCCCTTCGATTTGCCCAAATAAGTGATGAAAGTGCCAGTAATTCCCAACACTTCCGAAGATCCGGCCGTCATCAAAATGGACTCTTTGGCCACTCCATCCTTGTCGGCGATGGACTGTAACAGTTGTTGGCTATTTGGCCCGTTGAAACCATAACGGTTGGCTTGCCCCAGGGCATCCATCACGGCTTGGCGGGCTTTGGGCGAAATTCCGTAAGGGTTTTCGTTCGATCCGAGCAGCACCGCATTGGCTGGAAGGGGCAAGTTGCCCACCATCTCGTTGGTTGAGAACAGGGGCTGTTCCACGGAATGGCTCCCACGTGGGCCAGCAAACAAATCGGGAAGAACGGTCAGGCTGGCGGCCAACAATGCGCTTCGTTTTAGCCACTCCCGACGATTGGGGTCATGACCAAGGCCGGGTAATTGCTCCATCGGATCCATATCGCGGTAATTTTGAGATTTGATAAAATGTGAGCCTAAATTTAATAGATTTTATATAAAAACAAATCTTTTTTGTAAAAATAGGGGTTAATCTGCGATGTTTCGGGCGTAAATCTTGGTTGGATTGCACTTCAAGGGGTGGTTGGATTTTCTGCAAGGGGTTGCAAACCCTGTGAGGGGATTGTTTCCCGCAAGAACGGGCAAGGCTGTCCATTTGAGCGATCAGCGCCATTTATTGGGAAGTGGTTTTAAAGTGCGAGCCAAGCCAATACTTGACCCGTGGCCACAAACAAGCCGATGAGCAGTGCGGCTGCCAAACCCAGAAAGAGTTGCTGGCCGACCGATAGCCGGAGAATTTGAGCACTGGCGACTGGTGGTCGCAAGAACATATAAAAGGGGATCTTCAAGTAATAATAGACCGAAATAACCGTGTTGAGCAGCCCCCCGAGCAGTAGGGCCAGCAGGCTGACATTGTTTGTGGCCTGCCAACTTTCCCACAGCGCTGAAAAAATCAATAGCTTGGCCATAAAACCTGCTGTTGGGGGTAGGCCAATGAGCGCGGCCATGCTGATAAGCACCGCTACTCCCGCTAAAGGCGACAGCTGCCCCAATCCCTTGAAAGCGTCGAGTTGGTCGGACCCCAACTGGCGGCAGACCGCTGCAATGAAACCAAAGGCAATAAAATTGCTGATCGAATAGGCCAGCAAATAGTAAAAAGTGCCCGGTACAGTCTGGGTCAGGATCCCGATCAGGATAAAACCAGCGTGGGCAATGGACGAATAGGCCAACAACCGCTTGGCACTGGTTTGGCCCAGGGCGGCCAAGTTGCCGATCGTAATGGTCGCCAACGCAATGACGGCCAACGTTTCCAGCAAGAGGGGAGTGGGCAAATAAGCAGTCACCAGACGGAACAGCACCGCAAAGCCGGCTGCTTTGGGAGCCGAGGCCAAAAAGGCAACTACTGGCACCGGCGCGGCCTCATATACATCAGGCGCCCAGAGATGAAAGGGAACAGTGGCAGTCTTGAACAAAAAACCAGCAAAGGTGAGCAACAATGCCGCCAATAGCGCCACTGGGGGCACTCCCGTCGTCTTGGCCAAGATCTCGGTCAGGGCCAAACTGCCCGAAAAGCCATATAACAGGGACATTCCGTAGAGCATGACCGCACTGGAGAACACACCAAACAAGACGTATTTCATGCCTGCTTCCACCGATTTGCGCCCAAATCCAAACAGGGCCAGTACATAGCCACCGATCGACACCGTTTCTAGGGCCACATACATCATCAGCAGGTGGTCGGCCATGGCCAAAAGCTGCATTCCGGCCAGCATCGCCAACAGAAATACGTAAAATTCACCTTGTCCATTTCCGGTGCGGTCCATTTGCCCACCAAACATTTCCGGGGAATAAACCGACAGCCAAACCGTAAATAAGCTGGCCAAGTTGAACACATATTTGAGTGAAAGCCCCCAAGCATCGAGGCGCAGCATCCCAAAATAAGCTTGGCCCGGATTGGGTACAGGTTCTAAGGACTGCTGGAGCAATAAGACCAGGTTGACAGCGAGGAACCCGACCGTGATGGCCGGTAGCCAGCGGCCCACCTTGTCCCGGCCTATCAGGTCGATCAAAAGCAACAAAACAGCAGCAATGGCCAACCAAATTTCGGGTAGGGTAGCTCCGATACTTTCGGTAATTTGCCGGAATTGGGTGGTCAGGGTTTGATCCATGGGCCGACAAAATTGATAAATATTCGGGAAATAACACTATCAAATTTCCGCAAAGGGCAAATGGGCTATTTTTTGGTGTACACAGCCAGCACCGAACGCCCCCGGATACGCCCAGCCCGAGCGTTGATGAGCGGTTTGACCAGTGGAAAAGTCAATTGGGAAAAAAGTTTACCGATCAGCCCATCGTTGACGACCCCAACATAGGTCTGGTAGTAATATTTGTAATGCTGCGGCTGCAGGGGTTGAACCACTATTTTTTCCACATATAGTTCGGGAAACACCCACGCCACTGCCCGGAGCGCATGCTCGTCCCAGAGGCCCATCGTGTGCGGGGGGAGATTGAGCACATCCTCGGTTGCTTTCCCCAAAAAACCGCGATTGTTGGGCACAGACAACAGCAACCGTCCGCCTTTGCGCAAAGCATTTACCGCTGGCCGGATCAAATCTTTGACCGGGGCCATCTGGGCCAATACTTGAAACGCACACACTACATCATAATGATTGGGCAATTGCTCTGCGTGTGGCCCAATGGCTTCGCGCCCAAAGCTCAAGTTGGGGTGGTGCAGTGCGATGCTTGTCGCTACTTGATCATTGGCGATTAGTCCATGTGCCCGCACGCCTCGCCCAGTAAGATCAGAGAGAAAAGAACTGTTTATGGCGTTTATTTCTAGCACATTATCGGTGGGGGCAACGAACTTACGGCTTTCTTCCTGTTCCCAATTTTGCTTATCGGTTTGCTGGGTCAGTTGGGGCCATTGCGCTTGAAATGTGGAATGGTCGCCGGAGATTGTGAAGGGATAATAGAAGCGATATCCAGTATCTTGACACCGGAAAACACGGACTTGATTAACACCGGTGAAAAAAGCACTTACATTTATTTGGTATTTTACTTGGTACAACTTAACTATTTTCTCAACCGGGATTAATTGTTCCAATTCAAGGCGATCGGAACCGGTAAGAGGGGAAAGAAGGGGCATAGCAAACGGCGTTTCTAGTGCAAGTTAACCAAAAAAACGCACAAAAAATAAATGGTGACCGCCATAAAAATCTTGAGGGTGGGGTTTCCCCCAACCCTCAAGTTCTTTCAACCAGCTATGAAAAGAAATATTTGGAATACAATTCCAAACATTTACCGTTCACAAATGTAAGATCTATCATATTGTTTCCAAAATTTGGCGTAGGAAATGGGAGAAAATTGAATGATTTTAACAATTATTAACTATTTATAACAACTAATCCCTGAACAAATTTACTTTTTCCTAGTTTGGATAGTATTTTTAGGGGTTTTGTTTGGTCGGGGCTTATTTTTCTTTTCGTGGAAAGCGCCTTGAAAAGTGGGATCTTCGCGCCTTCGTTGTACGTCCACCTCGCGCAGCATCAGTTGCTCCTCTTCAAAAAGGGTCTCCTCGATGATTACTTCTGCGGGTATATCTGCTGTTGGGATGCTTTGTCGGATGATTTTCTCAATTTTTCCCACATGATAAATCTCTTCTTTAGTGCAAAAAGTGATTGACTTGCCCAAATTGTTCGCTCTACCAGTTCGGCCTATGCGGTGAACATAGTCTTCATAGATGATGGGAACGTCAAAATTGATCACGTGGCTCACCATGCTCACATCAATCCCCCGGGCTGCCACGTCGGTGGCAACCAGAATCCGGAGACCGCCTTCTTTAAACTCATTCATGGCATTAATCCGGGTATTCTGACCTTTATTGGCATGGATTACCCTTACGCTTTTATCAATTTTGCGCTCAACAAACTTGCTTACATTGTCCGCGTTTTCTTTTGACCGGGTGAAAACCAGCACCCGGTTAATGTCGGGGTCCTGTAGCAAGTGCCCCAACAAATTGATCTTGGTCTTGAAATTGGGGACCCGATAGAGCAATTGGGTCACCGTTTGCGCGGCAGTAGCTTGGGGGGACACCTCCACCCGGATCGGGAATTCCAAGAACTCCTCCGATAGTTTCAGCACCTTGTCGGGCATGGTGGCCGAAAACAGGAGATTTTGGCGTTTGCGGGGCACTACCTCCAGTATCCGGCGGATCTGGGGCATAAACCCCATGTCCATCATTTTGTCGGCCTCGTCCAACACCATCGTTTTCACCTCTTTAAGCTGCAGGATGTTTTGCAGATAGAGATCCAAGAATCGCCCGGGCGTGGCTATTACCACATCCACTCCGGCCTCAACGGCCGCAATTTGGGTTTTGGGCCCCAAGCCACCGTACAGGCACACGATGCGCAGATCGGTATGGGCCGCCAATTTTTTGGCTTCTTCCGCGATTTGGAGCACCAGTTCCCGGGTGGGCGCGAACACTATTGCCCGGGGCCACATCCCCTGCGCATATTTGGCTTTCATCAACAAGGGCAATAAGTAAGCCCCAGTTTTGCCAGTGCCCGTTTGGGCAATCCCCAACAAATCGCTGCCGGCCAGGGCAATCGGGATGGCCTTTCGTTGGATCGGCGAAGGCTCCGACCAACCCAAGTCAGAAATGGCGTTAAATAGTTGACGATTGAGGGCAAAATCTTCAAAGCTAAATAAAATATCGCTGGATTCTTGTTCGTAAATTTCCATTGTAATGACTAAAAAGCTGCAATTTAGGCATTTTTACGGCGGTTTGTTCAAAGTGAACCATTGAGGCCGCCCTTACCAATTTTTGAGTTGGGGTTTAACCAAGGCAAAGCCCGCCTTGTAGCCAAGCTTTTTGGTGACTTTATGGGCCGCAACCCATCGTTGGTTTCCCAATTGTATTGCTGCAACCATCGGATTGAGCCTTTTTCCCACATAAAAATTGGCAATCTTTTAAAAGCCCGGAAACCCCGTGTATTTTTGCGATTATGGATAAACGTTGGGTCATTAGGGAAATACCGGCCGAGAACCGGATTAGTGCATTGGCAGCGGGCGTTAATGTAAGTCACCCGTTGGCAGCCTTGCTGTTGCAGCGCGGGGTCGATGATTTTGACCAAGCAAAGGCCTTTTTTCGTCCATTGCTCGCCCAATTGCACGATCCATTCTTGATGAAAGACATGGATAAAGCTGTTTGGCGGATTGAGGAAGCCATTCGCAATCGGGAGAAAATTTTGGTTTACGGTGATTATGATGTCGATGGCACCACAGCTGTGGCATTGGTGTATGGTTTTTTGAAACAATATTACCACCACTTGGCTTTTTATACCCCAGATCGCAATGCGGAAGGATATGGAATCTCAATAACCGGTATCGACTGGGCCAAGGATCAAGGCATCGGCCTGATCATCAGTTTGGATTGTGGCATCAAAGCCAACAAGCAGGTGCTTTACGCCAAACAATTGGGCATTGATTTTTTGATCTGCGATCACCACCGCCCCGGCGACGAGCTGCCCCATGCCCATGCCGTGTTGGATCCCAAGCGCGGTGACTGCGATTATCCTTACAAGGAATTGTCGGGTTGTGGGGTAGGGTTCAAACTGATGCAAGCATTTGCGTTGAGCAATGGCCTGCCGGTGGAACGGCTGCTGTCGTTCCTGGATCTGGTGGCGGTCAGCATTGCGGCCGACATTGTGCCCATTACCGGGGAGAATCGGGTAATGGCCCACTTTGGCCTCCAGCAGATCAATTCCAATCCACGCCCGGGCCTCAGGGCACTCATTGACGTATCAGATCTGCGTGGGGAGGTGGAAGTGGGCAATATCGTTTTTGGGATTGCCCCGCGCATCAATGCGGTCGGGCGGGTGGCCCATGCCAGCCATGCCATTAAACTACTGCTGGCCGAAAATATGCAGGAAGCCGTTGCGCTGGCTGCGGTGGCCAACTCAAACAACGAAGAACGCCGTGGTTTTGACAGCAATATCACCGCTGAGGCCATTCGTATGATCGAGGGCCGGGCAAATACCGAGGCCCGGAGTACCGTCTTGTTCAAGAACGATTGGCACAAAGGGGTGATCGGCATTGTGGCTGCCCGTTGCATAGAACGATTTTATCGCCCAACGGTCATTCTTACCGAATCGAACGCGAAAGCCACTGGATCAGCCCGGTCGGTAATTGGGTTTGATATCTATGAAGCCATCGCTGAATGCGCCGATTTGCTGGAGCAATATGGCGGCCACATGTACGCGGCCGGCCTCACGTTGCCGCTGAACAACGTGGCGGCGTTTCAAGAACGTTTTGAACAAGTGGTGGCCGGTCAGATCCGCCAAGAACACCTCACACCCCAACTTGACGTAGACCAAGAAATCCACTTATCACAAATTAGTTTTAAATTTTACAACATAATACATCAGATGGCCCCATTTGGGCCGGCCAATATGCAGCCAGTGTTTGTCAGCCGGCGAGTGGTGGCCGAAAACCCACCCCGGATCTTGAAGGACATCCACTTGAAGTTTGCCGTCAAACAAGCGGGCAGCATTGGTTTTGATGCCATCGGTTTTAACTTGGCGGCATTCCATGACGTGGTGGACAAAGGTCAATTCTTTGATATCTGTTACATCATCAATGAAAACGAATACAAAGGTCGGAAAAACCTGCAATTGGTCATCAAGGACATTAAAAAAAGCGAAAGCGCGGCATGACAAAGCAAATAAACTCAGTTCTCCACTTTCTGGCCGTTTGGGGCTTGTTGGCCTGCGGTGATGGCAACGGGGCAACGCAAAAGGTCAATCAAGATGCGGTGGATATTTTGACCCAGCCGGCCGAAGTCTTGATCTCGCCCAGTGCCCCTACTTTTCTTGCCTTGAGGCGGGTAGTGGCCGTAGTGATCGGGGTAGATGAAGCAACGTTGCTCCCCAGCACAACGCTCGATCAGCTACAGTTGACTGGTGGGCGGGGAAACCCCGATTTTCTGGAAACAATCATCCAACTGGAAAACGAGTTTTCGGTTTCCATTTCTGAAGAAGAGTGGGCCAAAGTGACCAGTTTGAGTCAGTTATGCCAATTGATTGACCGCTTGCCCAAGAAGGAAGTGGGTCAATAAGTGGATTTTTAGTGTCCAATCACTTCAAACCAGTCGATCAATGAACTACCTTTCTGAAACGCGAAAATTAGTTTTGTTGCTGGTCGGTTTTTACTGGGTGTCGACTGTGGCGGCCCAAGCTCCCAAGAAGATGCTGAATTTAAGCGCATCCTGATCGACTTTGCTCAAGCCTACGCGCACCAACTTCGCCAGACCCAAGCCAGTGGCAAATTTGTAGCCATACTGGTATAGGCCAAGGTGCTTTACGCGCAGCACTGCCTCAATGTAGTACTAAAAAAGTGAGCGGGATTTACTTAGAACTGGCTGACCACCAAGTTGCCCAACCACCAGATCAAAAGTATAACGAGAAAAAAAAACCTGGCTTTCATGGTTGTTCTGTGTTTTTGTCTAGTTAAAACAAACACGATGCCCAATTTTAATCTATTGATAATCAAATAGTTGATTCGTTTTAGTTTTTGCTAATGCCCGAAAATGAACAGGATGTGCGCCCTAGCGGACATTCCAACCAAATATCGTACGGTGAGTCGCAAATCGGCAAGAGTGCTAGGTCAGATGACGCCGCAAAGTAATGTTGCTAGTCAGTTCCCTCGGGGTCATCGGGGTTCAACTTCTTGCTTTTTTCTCGCCTAGTTAGCGGGCGCAATTTGCCCCGCACCAAAGAAGAAAGAACCATAAAAGCAGCCAGAAAACTGGCGAGCCGACCGATATAATCTCCCCATTCAACGTAAAAGGTCGTTTCATCATTGGCTTTTACCGTGGCCTTTAGCACAGTCATTTCCCCATATTTGGAAGCTTGCACCACTTCGCCACGTTGGTTGATAAAGCCCGAAATGCCAGTGTTGGCGGCCCGAGCAATGGCCCGGCGCGTTTCAATGGCCCGTAAACTCCCAATGGCCAATAGTTGGACATGGCCAGGGGTGTTTCCCCACCAGCCATCATTGCTAATGATCCCCAAGATATTGGCCTTTTTCCTGATATATCCAGTAACAAATTCGCCATAGATGGACTCATAGCAGATCAAAGGGGCAATGCCAACGCTGTCATGGTTTAAAAAAACAGAACGTTCTTTTTGTTTCCCTAAATTACCGACCATACCCCCCAAGTTTAACATATACTTATCATCCAACAGGTGGAAAAATTTAGCTAACGGATTTTCTTCCACCCCCACTACTAAACGGGATTTATGGTAGAACTCGGTTTGTTCCCGGTCGCCAAAAAAAACGGCGGTGTTAAATACTTCATAAAATATATTCCCACTTTGGCGGATGGTTGGCGAGTTGCTGGCATTGTCGGGGTAGAGGAGGTAGCTATCGGCCCCACTCAAGAGCGAAAGTTGGGGATATTGATCGCGAAATGCCTTTATTCGGCGCAGGGTAGTGTCGGTGGCGGCCTGTTGCTCATCGAAAGCCCGGTGCAATGACGTTTCGGGAAAGGCCAAAAAAGCCGTATTGGAACCAACTTTTTGCCGCGAAAGGGCCAAAAAACGCGTCATTTGCTCGTCGTAGGGCACAAAAGTGGTGCCTTGATTGCTGCCGCCCGTTTTGGCGTTGTATTCAAATTTTTCGCTGTAGCAGTCCAAATTGGGCTGAACGACCACTATCTCGACGGGTGCCCCCCGCTCATGATAGTCGGCATAAACCAGCCACGAGGCTGCCATCGGCCCAACCAATACCATGGCGGCCAGCGTGACGTTCAACTTGCGGATCCTGGAGTTTTCCCAGAGGGCCTCAAAGACCAAGAAATTGACAATCAATGCCCACAATGAACCACCCAACACCCCCGAATACTCATACCATTGCACCCAAGCGGGATGAAAACCGAAGGCATTGCCCAAGGTAAGCCAAGGCCAGGAAAAGCCCCAGTCTTGCAAGTGCAAATGCTCCCAGGCCAGCCAACACATAAAAAAAGACAAGTAGCCAAACTTTTTGGTGGACGCTTTTTTGGTGATATGAAACAACAATATAGGAATGGTCATCAAAAAACTATTGGCGGTGAAAGCAAAAATACTTGCCCCGGGTGATGAGTTCCATAACCACCAAGTCGCACTTACGTTCCACACCAAGAACGCCAGGTAAGTGTAGCCCCAGAGCGTCAGTAATGGACGGCGGTAGGGGTGCTGGGCAATGTGTTGTTCAATGGCCAAAATGGGCGCGAAGCCGATAAACAGGAGAATAGTGGTGGGGGAGTACCAAGCTAGCCCCAGTAACAAGCCCGATAAAAGGGACAAGCCCAGCAAGTAATAAGGTTTGACGGACCAATTGGGGACAAGGTTCACGGGTTTTTTTTTGCCCAAAGTTATCAACAAGCGGCTAATAAATGAAGAGTGGTGACTGGACAAGTTCAAATCTCCCGGCTAGATTGTATCTTTGCCCAAAACGATACTCATGAAGGAACAAGAAGAAGACCCCCAACAAATCAACATTGAGTTGACCGAAGACGTGGCCGAGGGCATTTATTCCAATCTGGCCATGATAGCTCATTCCAATACCGAGTTTGTGATTGATTTCATCCGGTTGATGCCCGGCGTGCCCAAAGCCAAGGTCAAATCCCGCATTATTGTTACTCCTGAACACGCCAAACGCTTATTGTCGGCCCTGAAGGACAATATTGACAAGTATGAATCCGTTTTTGGCAAGATCAAGCAAACCGAGGATGCCGCCCGTTTTCCCATGGGTTTCGGCGGGACTATCGGGGAGGCGTAGGCAATATGGGGCAAAGTGTGTCAGTGTGTCATTGGGTAAAAGCCCGCGAAATCTAATTGACCCGGCGAATGGGTTCGATCTAGCGATAAGTGCCGACTGGACAAGTGATATCGTCTGTACTGGGCGTTAAAATGAGGGCTTGACCAGAGATGACAAACACCGCTTTTACTCAGGTTTAGGAGCGAGTGCTTGCCCAACTGTTTATTGGTCAACTCTAATAGCGAGATAATTAACGCATTGTCCGCCCATTTTGTTGGTAAAGAGTGTTGGGTCAAGTTGTGGTGAGTATCTATTTTCTTGACGGTGGCAGTTTATGCTAGCGCTTATCGTTCGGTCCCGACCTCGTTTTGGTAATCAGATTGCGATCAGTTTTTTTAGACCAGATACAAAATGAATGAAACTTGGCGATTTATTTTTGGTAACATCCATGTGCTTTCCCATTTCGCGCGATGCATGGGATTTGTTAAAGTCACTGGTCAATCGCTCCATTTCCTGAGCACCAGCTATTCTATCCGGGTTTCTATATTTTGCTTTACTTCTCAGATTTTTGACCTTGACTTTTGGGTAAATTGCCGAAACCGCGTCCAGATCGCCCAAGTACCAATTTTCCAGTTCGCGGCACGCGATCCGGACAAGAATGGGAATAGCGACTGCCGGGCCACATAAAGCCTCCAGCTCTTTTTTCAGTGCTACACAGTCATTGGAATCTTGATGGTGGATGATCAAAACCTTGATCGGATAGCCATATCGCGGATAGGCCCGCAATTTTCTGGGGATTGATTTTTGGAGGTCGCTCTTGCCTTCATGTGGGTGAATAAAACAATTTTTATCCAGTTGATAATCAGCCGGCAACAAACGCGACAAAATATCACGGAGGAAATTTTTCATTGAAGGCTCCTCAGTTAAAATCTCGATGACAGTTTGATTCATGCTATCGTGGATTGCTGCCCTTGAAATAATTTTCTTTCCATAAATAGCCGAGTTTATCGCCTCCATTGTACAGTAGAACGATCTCTGGATTCTCTGAGGTTCGCTCTATCTTCGTGTATCCCCCTTGTTTGACCAACCAAAAAACTTCGTCGGGCCTGGCCCCGTTCAACAAATCCGGGGAGTGAGAAGAAACAAATACTTGCCCTCCCTTTTTCGCGTATAGCCTAAATTCATCGATCAGTTCGGCCAAAAGTGTCGGATATAATTGATTTTCAGGTTCTTCAATGCAAAGTAAAGGATGTGGTACTGGGTCGTACAACAAAACCAGATAAGCAAACATTTTAATCGTACCATCGGATACATAATTGGCTGTAAAAGGATCTTTGAACGATCCATCTTGAAATCGCAGGACAATCCTCCCGTCCAATGTAGACTCTGCGATCACATTGCTTACGCCTGGCACCCTTTGCTTCATTTTCTCTAATACAGTATCAAACAGATCACGATGGTTTTCAAACATATATTGGGCTACCAACGGCAAGTTTTCTCCCATGGGTGACAGATGCTCGGCATAACCGGCCTTTTTACTCGATCGTGCTTCGCTAATATGGAAATCGGAAACATGCCAACTTTCAATAAAAGTCCTAAATGCACTGGCTGCTTTGAAACGTTCAAATTGCCCTAGGCCCTTAATAGCGAGAATATCTGGAGAGCCGAGTTTTTGTTCCTCACGTTCCAACTCTTCATCGAGCTTATTGTAGTTTTCCTCGTTGATAATTGCATAACCACTGCCACGGGAAAAGTCCAAGAAATGGTAAGGCGAACCATAAGCGCCCCGCTTATAACGCAAAATTTCTCTCTCGACGATGGGCTTTCCTTTTTCTTCCCCAATCTCCAGTCGGTAGGTAACAAGGCGATCTTTACCTGCTATTATCAAGCGAAACTGGATTTCAAATTCAATAAACCCCGTTTTTCCCCGGCTGATCACTTCTTTAAATCCACCTCTTTTTACCAAGGCATGCCTTACATTATCCTTCAAAGAATCACCCAAGAAAGCGAAAACATCAAACAGCGTTGATTTCCCCGTCCCATTTGCCCCAACAAAGACGGCCAGATCAGGTAGCTTGTTTATCTCAACGTCTTGAAATGTTTTAAAATTTTTTAGTTTTATACTTTCAATTCTCATTTTAGATCAATTTAGTGATAAGCTTCGCCTTCGATGGGAGTTTTCCCCCACCAAGCAATATGATGCTTGGCAAACAAAGATACGTTTACTAGCAACTTACTGCAAGAAACTCCCTGTCAAACCCAAAATAGCGCAGTCCCGCCCTAACGCGATCATTACAACAAAACCCACCCATTCGAACCAGAACGGGTGGGTTTTGTCATTTTACGGGTAGATATTCTTTACTTGACAAACAAGATCTCGCGATACTTGGGGAAAGGCCACATATCATCGTCCACTATCAGTTCGAGCTTGTCCACGTGGTAGCGGATCACATCGAAATGTGGTTTCACCTTTTCACAATACGCAATGGCTTGATGGTGCACATCAAGTTCGTTGGCCACTTTGCGGGCCTCTACCATTGCCTCGACGTTGGTCTTGATGGTGTGCACGTGGGCCGAGATTTCCTTGATCACATCTACCATGTGGCTGGATTCTTCCGCCAGGCCCAAGTCTTTCAGTCCCTTGGCATTTTCAATGAGTTTGCTTTGGTACTCTATTGCCGAGGGAATGATCTGGTTCATGGCAAAATTTCCCATCGCGCGTGACTCAATCTGGGTCTTGAGCGTATAGTTGTGCAGCATGATGTCCACCCGGGCCTCCAGCTCTACTTTGCTGAATATGCCTTGGGCCACCAGCACGTGCTCAGATTTGGGAGTTAAGTAAGCACCCAAAGCATGTGGCGTCGTTTTAATGTTGGAGAGGCCGCGTTTTTCGGCTTCGGCCACCCATTCATCACCGTAGCCATTGCCCTCGAAGCGGATGGCCTTGGACGATTTGATGTACTCGCGCAACACATTCACGATGGCGACTTCTTTCTTGGTACCTTTGTCAATCAAGGCATCTACTTCCACCTTGAATTTAGTCAACTGATCGGCGACAATCGCGTTGAGGGCAGTAAGTGGGGTGGCGCAGTTGGAAGAGGACCCAACTGCCCGGAATTCAAACTTGTTGCCAGTAAAGGCAAAGGGCGAAGTTCGGTTGCGATCCGTATTGTCCAGCAAAATTGGTGGGATTTTATCAATCCCCAACTTCATGTACAGGTTATCCCCTTTGTCAATCTTAATGTTGCCGTTGTGCGCGAGTTCGTCCAGTACTTCGGTCAGTTGCTTGCCAATAAACACCGACATAATGGCTGGCGGGGCCTCGTTGGCCCCAAGGCGGAAATCATTGCCAGCCGAGGCAATGCTGGCCCGCAGCAGATCCGCATACTCGTGCACCGCTTTGATGATGTTAACGAAGAACGTCAAAAATTGCAGGTTCTCCTTGGCTTTGCTGCTCGGCTGGAGCAAATTGACCCCAGTATTGGTGGCCAATGACCAATTGTTGTGCTTCCCGTTGCCGTTGATGCCAGCAAAGGGCTTTTCGTGGAACAGTACTTTGAGATCATGCTTTTCGGCCACCTTGTCCATGATGTCCATGAGCAATTGGTTGTGGTCGTTGGCCAAATTGATGTCCTCAAAAGTGGGGGCACATTCAAACTGTCCTGGCGCTACTTCATTGTGGCGGGTACGGAGGGGAATGCCCAACTTATAAGCCTCAATCTCAATGTCCTGCATGAATGCCCGCACGCGGGTGGGGATCGACCCAAAATAGTGGTCTTCCAACTGCTGTCCTTTGGCGGGGGCATGGCCAAACAAGGTGCGGCCAGCCAACACCAAATCGGGGCGGGCGAAGTACAGGGCCCGGTCAATCAAGAAATACTCTTGCTCAACGCCCAAAGTGGCAAAAACTTTATTGACATCTTTATCAAAATATTCGCAAACCGCAGTGGCCGCTTTGTCAATTGACGTGAGTGCCTTCAACAATGGCGTTTTTTGGTCGAGAGCTTCACCCGTATAAGCCACAAAAACAGTGGGAATGCACAGCGTCTTGTTGCTGCCACTTTCAATGATGAAGGCGGGCGAAGTGGGATCCCAAGCGGTGTAGCCCCGGGCCTCGAAAGTATTGCGGATACCACCGCTGGGGAAGGAGGAAGCATCGGGTTCTTGGCGGATCAAGGCCCCGCCCCGGAATTTTTCCATTACCCTGCCGCCGGTTGTCGGTTCAAAAAAGGCGTCGTGTTTCTCGGCCGTGGCCCCGGTAAGCGGTTGGAACCAGTGGGTATAATGGGTCACGCCGCGTTCCATTGCCCAAGTCTTCATGGCCGAAGCCACTGCATCGGCCAGTGTCTCGTCCAGATCCTCACCCCTGACGGCATACGCTTGAAACTTTTTGAACATGTCCGCCGACAGGTAATTGCGCATTGCGTCTTCACCGAAAACATTTGTGCCGTAATAGTCGGACACTTTCTTGGAGGGAACTTCAACGGTTGGGGTTTTTCGGCTGGAAGCTTGCTCTAAAGCAATGAAACGGAGTTTAGACATTTTTTACGGTGATTTTGAGTGTAGTTTGTTTCTCGCGCTAAAGTAGGAAAAACCCTGCAAAAAAGGGAATACTTATTCAGAAAAAAGCCTTTTTTTTGAAAATCACGCGTATTTTAGGCTTGATTGATTGAAAAATGACAATGATTACCCAGAATCCCCCTAAAGTTTTGATTGCATAGCTACAGTAAAATACCTTGGTTGGTCAAGCCTATCCTCCCCGCTAAACGCCCTGAAAAACGTGGCGCTCGCTGAACTGACAAGTGGGAACTGATTACGGGAGGGGAGGCGGCGGCATTGGTAACCACACTAAAAAAGGCTGCCTTGGTGGGGCAGCCTTTTCAATTGAATTAACCTAATTTTCTACCGATCTAACCACACCCGGCTCTCGTTCACGCCGGAAGCAGTGTAAATCTTTACAATGTAAACGCCAGCCATTGGCACATTGACCGCCAAATTGCGAACACTGCCCGCAGCTACGTTGGCAAAACGTTGGATCTCAGTGCCCATCGTGTTGAACAAAGCAACTTGGGCAGTTTCCGCAGTCCTGACAAATAAGCCATTGTCAAAAGCGTAAGCATTGCTAGACTCGCCCAATTGTGCACCTTTCACTTCATTGGACTTGCGCAAGAAGAAACGATCCCGGTAAGTGCCAGCTTGTAGAGTCAACGTGTGGGTTTTGCCAACTTGCAAGAAATAGAACTCACCGGTGGTGCGATCTTCCAAGAACAACTTTTCGCTGGTTGGGTTGGGGACATCTTCCGCAGTAAAGGCGTAAGATCCACCGCTCCGTACCATCAAGTTGAGGGAAAGTTCAAAGTTTTTCCCACTCTGAGGAGTAGGCAGCGCGGCAATGGCCAAACGATCATCACCCATGCGTGCCGCCAGTGATATCACTTGGTTGCCTTCAAATTTGGCTGCATCATAACCGCTCTCGATCTGATTGGTAAAGCGATCGCTGAAAGCTACCCACAGTTCGTCTTTGGCCCCATCACGTGATACGGTCATCTTGAACCGCTCCATGTCGCCTTCAGTGCGCAACAAGGCAACGTTGCCAGACTCGCGTTGGGCATTGTTGAAGTTCAAAGGTTGGGGAGCACCAGTGGAATTGACAAAAAAGCCTTGGGCCACAGCAATGCGATCGCCAGCGGCAATATTGGCGCCATTTTTGGTTAGATAGGCTCCAGTGCCAGTACCGTTGTTATTGTCCACCCAAAAGTTCAAGTCAGTAATAACACCAGTTCCAGTAGGCCCATTATTGTTAAAGAAAGTAAGCATATTGAGTGGACTCGGGTAAGGATTGCCCACCAAGTTGTAACGATAGCTTGGTTGGCCAGTCATCGCAACGTTTACATTTCCATTTCTTGGCCGGCCAAATACACCGTCGGTATTTTCATAGGTAAAGGAGCCGCCCGGTGAAGGTTGTACATAGGTGTAGCCCACCCCTTGCGCCAATGTTCCACTAGCAGGTACTGCGATCCACCGTGCACCACTACCCAAGGTGGGATCATGGCGATAGCGGAAAGTAGTGAAACCGGCATTGTTGCCAATGCTGCCCATGGTGATAGCGCCAACGGGTGAAGAAATGAAGTTGTAACCGACATTGTTCTTGCCATCGGTGCGCACCACCCTAAACCTGCTTGCAACGGTACTAGAAATAACTGTACTGTTGCTGGTCTGGATAAATGATCCACCAGTCAACACTTCCACTGTAGCCCCAGAATAGTCAAAATCGGCATCGACCGATACACTTTCTCCAGCACCAATCGAGTGGGTAACTCCAGTTACAAACAAGCTGCCGGTATTGATGTTGCCCGGCTGATTTGGGGTGGTAGTGCTAATAATAGCCACATCGGTAGTAGTGGGTGGAGTACCTGGTCCCCAAGTTGTACCATTCCAAATGGCGTACTTGCTGCCGCTCACCACGCCAAGAACTGCAGTGAAATTGGAAGTTGCTCCAGTGAGAGCGAAACCGTTAAACGAACCAGCCGCACCAGTTGTCGCGGCCAAAGTGGTAATTGCGGTATTGTTACCACCCGCAACTCCCTGGTTAAAGCGATAGTAAGCAACTAAGCCAGCTTCGCCACCAGTAAGCTCACATTTGCGGAATTGTTTGATTTGATCATCAGTGCGGACTACGTTCCAAATCCGAACTTCATCAATATCGCCCCAAAAATGATTGACTTGAGAAGCATTCTGGAAACGACCAATGTTGAGTGGCAAAAGTCCGCCAGTAATTTGAGCAACCCCTGTATTGGTGGCGACCAATAGACCGTCTTGATACAAGCGCATTGTAGTGGATGTGTGGTCATAAGTAACGGCCACGTGCACCCATTGATTGAGCGGAACAGAAGCAGGATTACCAACACCCGCAAAAAAACCAATGTTATGACCAGCCGTTAACTTGTCAACGTTAATATAAATAAAGTGCCTAGCGTTAGACCCATCAAGACCAGCGGTCAAAATATTAGGAAATAGGTTTGTATAATTGGGAATCCTTATCCAAGCTTCCTTAGTGTAACTGGCAGCACCATAGAGCACAGGATCAGTCGTGACCTCAACATAATCATCAAACCCATCAAAATTGAGGGATGCCCCGGCTTGGGCTTGGGCAGCATTGGGTTGCAAGGCCACCAATAGGCAAAGTAGTAGAGCACTGAGCAGGTAATTAAAATTCCAGACACGATGCTTAGTAATAGATGTAGTCATAAAATGGAGAAATTAAAAGCCTAGAATAAATAAATTACAATGAGTGGTACATTAACGGGATTTTGTACTGCACAAACTTAGTAAGACGCAATGAAATAATCTAATTCTCAACCAAAATATTTTTTCTGTATCTAGCCAGTCAGTGTAATAAAAATGAGGATTTCAGATTAATTAATTTATTATTTATTAATTAATTCAGGTTTCACCTTTAGCTAAATTCAACAGGCAACCGCTAACTGTCTCAAATATAAGTAGCTATTGTTTGGTAAATGAATTATCCACTTGGGCTGGTCAAAGCAACTCTTCTTGTAATTTATTTCCCAAAATCTCTCTTTCTGACCAAAAACCTCGTAAAATAGCGAGGATCCAATGCTACCACTTCCTGAGTTTTCGTCAATACCCCCAGCATTCTTTGGCGATTTACGTAGATCAGGATTATTTGGTCATTGCGTTCATTGATGGCCATAACCTCCAATTGTGCAAAATGGGGCACGTTGCCCAACGAATCCCTCAGTTTAATATTGT
>JBBQXF010000053.1:0-32956 GCA_038209965.1 Cytophagales bacterium
TCATTGGCCTGAGCGCTCAGGCCCAAGCCAATGCCAAAGATCCGAAGGCCGAGGCCATATTAAATGCTATGAGCGAGCGGTATAAGAAACTGACGGCTTTCCGGGCCGAGTTTGCTTGCAACATGAAAAGTACGCAAGAAAAACTCGACGAAACTTTCACCGGCAAGATCACGGTCAAAGGCGATAAGTTCCGGCTAAAGCTCCCCGAACAGGAAATTTTTAACAATAAAACCACCGTCTGGACGTACATTGAGGACGATAAAGAAGTAACAATTACCGATAATGACCCCAACAGCGGCGACATTAATCCGGCCGAAGTTTATAACATGTACAAGAAGGGGTTCAAGTACAATTGGTTTGGCGAAAAAAAGGAAGGCACGGAAATTTTTGATGAAGTGGATTTGACCCCTGACGACAAGAACGTGAATTATTTCAAAATCCGCTTGTTGATCAACCGCCGCACCCGCGAACTAAAAAGTTGGCAAATATTTGAAAAGAATGGTCGCCGCTTTTTGTATGCGATCATGAAATTTGAATCCAACGTGGCGGTTACCGATGCCTTCTTCAATTTTGACAAGGCGCAGCATCCCAAAGTTCAGGAAGTTGACTTGCGAGACAAAAAATAGAGCCCAGATTTTTACCCAAACAAAACGGCATCCCATCACTTTGGGGTGCCGTTTGTTGATCCCATCAATGTCCAATGTGCTTGATTACTTTTGCTTGGGACTATGATCCCGTTTATCAATTGGTTCTGGTGGCCAACCGTGACGAATTTTATGCCCGGCCCACCGAGAATGCCCATTTCTGGCCGGAACACCCCGAGGTGCTAGCTGGTAAAGACTTGTCGGCCGGGGGCACTTGGCTTGGCCTGAACCGACAAGGACAGTTTGCTGCCCTGACCAACTACCGTGACCCGGCCCAGTTCGCGCGCGTTGCCCAGTCACGCGGGGAGTTGCCGCTCCACTACCTCACTGGGGCCACCTCCCCGCAATCGTACCTTGCCCAGCTCCGGCCCCGGGCTGAACAATACAATGGGTTCAATTTATTGGTGGGCAACTCCAATGATCTGTTTTACTACTCCAACTATGAAAATAAAACCCGCAAGTTGGCCAGTGGTCTGTACGGACTGTCCAATCATTTGCTGGACACCCCTTGGCACAAAGTAAGCACCGCCAAAGTTCGGCTCGGGGCGGCCATTGCGGCCAGAGAACTAGCCCCTGATGGACTGGCCATGCTGTTGCACGACTCCAATCCCCCACCCTACTCACTGGTGCAACAAACCGGGCTGGCGATGGAACAAGAGCGGGTGCTTGCTCCATTGTTCATTGCCAGCCCAAACTATGGGACTTGCTGCACTACCGTCATGCTGGTCACTCGGCAAGGTAAAGTGACTTTTTACGAAAAAACTTACAATCCCTTGCGCCCGGCCACTACCCAAACGTTTACGCTCACTTGGGGAGACTAGCCTTGAATGCCCGGTAGTTTTTGGCGCTGGCGCTTTCCTTGGTACTGCACTGCAACTCGCCAGCTTTGTTATTGATGTCTTGTACCCGGCTTTCGGAGGAAGGATGCGTACTGAGGAATTGGGGAACCTGACCAGCTTTGTTTTCTCGCAGCATTTTGGCAAAAAAGCCCGCCGCTCCGTTGGATTGATAGCGGGTTTTGCACAAGTAAATCACTGAAAAATCGTCAGCGTCGCGCTCGTGGGCCCGACTGAAGTTGAGGCTCAGCAAACCTTGGGCTATCTGGGCCACCTGCGACTGGCTACGTCGCCCACCCAGCACCAGGCTGGCCAGCGCGGCTATCCCTTGCCGCTTGACCAAATTATCGGTTACGTGGCGGCGATCGGCATGGGCTATTTCGTGAGCCATTACCCCGGCCAACTGATCCTCGTTATCCAAATATTTGACAATTCCCGTGTACACATAGATAAATCCGCCCGGAGCACAAAAAGCGTTCAACATACTGTCATTATGGATGATTTTGACTCGCCAAGGAAATTCTTTGCGGTATTTTACCTCGCCCGAATTGAGGATCTGATCCGTGATCCGCCGTAAATGCCCATAAGCTACGGCATGTTTTTTTTCGTCAAGTACTTTATTCTTTGGGTCAGCCTCTACTTCTTTGCTCACTTTTTCCCCTAGTTTGATTTCATCCTCAATCGAGAAAAATGGGTTGGAAACGGCACTGAACAAAAGCACCACCAATGAGAGAAGAGGAAATAGGAACGGATGCTTCATGACAATATCGTTTGTTGGTTAAAGATAGGCTTTCCCCGAATGGGTTGCCCGATTTCTGAAATATAAACTTCCAAGATTTTTTTAGTTGACTTTGTTTTTATAAATATCTAATTATATTTATTTCCCGGCCTGAGCAATAAATATATTTTAATATTGATTTGCTAACTTCGGAACCGACTAAACTGCTAGCATTAGCCTCACTCAACCAGCACTATAGCAACTACCCTGTTTGTTTTAAGTTTTCACCAGCCAATCGCTTTTTTAAATAAACTGGACAACTTATTTTTTATATTAACATTATTTTTTCTATAGCAATTCAAGAAGTCGCCGATCAGCTAGTCGAACTCTGCCCTACTGGCCAAAAATGCCCAATTTCAAGAAATGTTGGAAGCCTACCACGGGGGCACAGTCTCGGATCCACTGGTGGCGGACAATTTTTTCACTGTTGCTATGACGATGGATGCCACTTTCAAGGGGATGGGCCGTCGTTTGGACAGTGAAATTTGCCTTTATGAGGTACAAGATGGGAAAATAGTTAAAGAGCCGTTTTTCTTCTAAAAAAAACCGCAGTGGCCAGCTAACAACTGACCACTGCCATTCTGCAAAAGATTTTACCATCACTGCCTAAATCACCACGTTGACCATCCGCTTCGGCACAATAATCACCTTTTTGGCAGGTTTGCCTTCCATGTATTTCTGGACGGCAGGCGAGGTCAGCACTTGCTTTTCAATTTCTTGCACTGGCAAATCGGCCGCGAAATCCATCTTGGTGCGCACCTTGCCATTGATTGAGATAGGGTACTCAAATGAATCCTCTACCAAATGAACTGGGTTCCATTGCGGGAAAATGGCCTGGGTGATGCTGGTGGCATGGCCCAATTGCTCCCAAAGTTCCTCGGTGATGTGTGGCGCGTAAGGGGAAACCATGACCAATAAATCGGCCAAGATGGCCCGTTTGTTGCATTTTAGGCTGCTCAGTTCATTGACACAAACCATAAATGCACTCACCGAGGTATTGAACGAAAGATGCTCCACATCTTCCTCGGCTTTTTTCAAAGCTTTGTGCAATGCCTTCCATTCTTCTTTGTTGGGATCAGCCTCTTTTACCTGCCAATTGCCCTTCTCGTCATAAAACAGCCGCCACATTTTTTTCAAAAACCGATAAACACCCTCAATACCGTGGGTGCTCCAAGGCTTATCGGCTTCAATTGGGCCAAGGAACATTTCGTACAAGCGCAACGTATCGGCCCCGTATTCATCGCAAACTTCGTCGGGATTGACTACATTGTGCTTAGACTTGGACATTTTTTCCACCCCGTCGCCACAAATATATTGGCCGTTTTCCAACACAAATTCAGCATCAATAAATTCTGGGCGAAATTTTTTATATTCTTCAATGTCGAGCACATCCAGCTGAACCAAGCTAATGGGTGCGGACAGTTCGGCAACCTCGCCGAATTGGCCCCGCAAGCCCTTGGAAATGAACTTGTTCTCGGTTTTCAACTTATACACAAAACTAGAACGGCCCTGGATCTTCCCTTGGTTCAACAATTTTTTGTAAGGTTCGGGGAAGCCGACCAATCCCTTGTCGTACAGGAACTTGTGCCAAAAACGGGAATACATCAAGTGACCCACGGCGTGCTCGGTTCCACCCACGTACAGATCGACTTCGCGCCAATAGTCCATGGCCGCGCGGTCGGCAAAAACTTGGTCGTTGCGGGCATCCATGTAGCGCAAGAAGTACCAACTCGAACCCGCCCAACCGGGCATTGTGCTCAGTTCATACTCATATTGGCCTTGGTATTTCCAGTTTACGGCCCGGCCCAACGGCGGTTCACCCGTTGGGGTGGGCTTGAACTCATCAATTTCAGGCAAGATCAAGGGCAGTTCATCGACTTGGATCAAGTGGGGGATCCCCTCCTTGAAATAGACGGGAACTGGCTCCCCCCAATAACGCTGGCGGCTAAATACGGCATCGCGCATCCGGTAGTTGATCCTAGCCTTTCCCACCCCCAGCGCAACTGCTTTTTGGGTGGCCAATTGAATGGCATCCGCAGTTTCCAGCCCATTGAGAAAACCAGAATTGATCATTTTACCCTTTTTCTTTTCCGTTGGATCGGCCATGTTTTCGGTGCCTTCAATCACGCAGACGATTGGCAATTGATAATGTTTGGCAAAACGAAAATCGCGATCGTCCGAGCTGGGCACGGCCATCACCACGCCCGTGCCATAACCAGCCAGCACATAATCGGCCGCCCAGAGCTGGATTTTTTCGCCCGACAACGGGTTGATCACATACGTTCCCGTGAACACACCCGACACTGTTTTGACATCGGCCATGCGGTCGCGCTCGGAGCGGTTCTTGGCTTTCAGCACATACTCTGCCACCGCAGCCTGCTGGTCGGGCGAAGTAAGCCGGGGAATCCACTCGTGCTCCGGGGCAATGCTGACGAACGTTGCCCCGAAAGTGGTATCAATCCGGGTGGTGAACACCGTGAGGCTCAGATCTTGGCCAACGACTTTAAAATCCAATTCGGCCCCCATCGATTTGCCAATCCAATTTCGCTGCATTTCTTTGAGCGATTCGGTAAAGCCGACGGTTTCCAAGTCTTGCAAGAGCCGCTCGGAATAGGCCGTGATCCGCATCATCCACTGCTGCATGAGCTTGCGTTCCACTGGGTAACCTCCACGCTCGCTCCGCCCATCTTTTACCTCATCATTGGCCAATACGGTTCCCAAGGCTGGGCACCAGTTGACCACTTCCTCCGACAAGAAAGTTAACCGGTATTTGAGCAGAATTTCGGCCTTGGTGCGTTCGCTGAAAGCTAGCCACCGGGCGGCATCAAAGTGGGGCACATCTTCGTGGCAGGCAGCCCGGACGTTCACATTGCCCGACTGCTCAAAAAGTTCGACCAATTCGACAATGTCCCTGGCTTTGCCCAACCCATTGTTGGCCGAGTGGCCGAGGTCATACCAAGCATTGAACAACTGCATAAAGATCCACTGCGTCCATTTGTAGTAATCGGGGGCGGAAGTTTGCACTTCGCGATCCCAATCGTAGCTGAACCCGATCCGGTTGAGTTGGCGCTTGAAAGTAGCAATATTTTTGGCAGTGGTCAGCGCCGGGTGCTGACCTGTCTCGATGGCATATTGCTCGGCGGGCAGCCCAAAAGAGTCGAAGCCCATCGGGTGCAGCACATTGAAACCCTTGAGGCGCTTGAACCGGGCCACAATATCGGAGGCAATATAGCCCAACGGGTGACCCACGTGCAGCCCCGCCCCGGAAGGGTAGGGAAACATGTCCAGCACGTAATATTTGGGCTTGGTGGTATTGTTGTAAGTTTTATAGACTTGGCGATCAGCCCAGCGGCCTTGCCATTTTCGTTCTATTTCGGCGGGGTTATATTCCATTGTTGAGTAATCTTGTTGGGCCAATCGGATGGCGCGGGAGCAAAATTAGGCCATCCTTGCCAAAATCGAAAGGTTTGTCCAAATTGCGGGCCATCAATCAACCACCACCACCACTCAAATGCTGAAAAAACTAGTATTGCTTGGGCTATTTTTGGGGCTCGCTCCCACCTTGGCCAGTGCCCAAAGCGGCCCTTTCCCGGCCGAATGGCTAGGAAATTGGCGGGGCAAGTTGGAAATCCACAAATCCCAAGGTGCAGGATCCCAATATCCAATGCAACTGAAAATCAGTCAGTTGGACTCAATCAAATACCGCTTCGCCCTGATTTATGGCCAAGGCGATAAAATAGATGAACGTCCCTATGAACTGCTGGTAATCGATGCGGCCAAAGGACATTACCGGGTGGACGAAAAAAACAGCATCTTGATCGATGCCTACTTATTTGGCTCCCGCCTTATCACTTGGTTCTCCGTCGGGCCGAATGTGCTTACGGTGAGCTATGAAAAAATCGGGGAAACCATTGTTTTTGAAGTGACTTCTTCGGGCGATAAGGCCAACTTGGTCAGTGGCGGCCAGCGGCACCAAGCGCAGGACATCCCGACCGTGAACAGCTTTTTGGTGAACGGGTTTCAGCGGGCGGTGCTGCGGCGAGAATAGGCGAAAATGTTCCCTGTGCTGGTAATTTTTCTTACCTTTTACTTCCGGTATGAACTTCAACGCCTAAAATCCGATTATGACCGGCCGTGGTGTCTATTCCTTCCCACACCTCATCCTTTTGGGCACACAGGTACATAGGCAAGAGGCAACGACGCGACTAGGACAAGTCCAGCAGTACCCAGTCTCAACCCAATAACGGGCAAAAATCCCAGCTAGGCCAGCCCGACTTTTGCCGGGGCTTGGTGGCGGGCTGCAAAATCTTGCTTACTTTTGCCCGGCGAGCAGCGGTGCGCTCCATGGCCATTATCCCAATCCGCCCGATCATGAACAAATTCAATTTTCAGTTTTTTTTGCCCTATTTCCTGTGCATTGCCCTATTCTACGCACTCACCATCGTCTATTTCCAGCCCGAAATTTTTGAGGGCAAGTCATTGGCCCAATCCGATATTTTGCAGTACCAAGGCGGCGCCCAAGAGACGCTGGAGTACAACCGCACCCACGACGAGCCGACGCTGTGGACCAGCAGTATGTTTGGTGGAATGCCAGTTTACTTGCTGCAAGCCAGCTATCCCGATGGGCCCATTGCCCTGATCGACCGGGTGTTCAAGGGCCTTTTTTTTGCTGGCAAGAGTGCGCACCTGCCTTTCCTGACCATGCTTTGCAGTTTTGTGGCACTGCTCTGTTTTGGGGTGCGGCCCTATGTGGCGGCCATTGGGAGCGCGGCCTTTGCCTTGGGCACTTACAACCTGATCCTGATCGAGGTGGGCCACCTGACCAAAGCTTGGGCCTTGGCCTATGCCCCGCTGGTATTGGCCGGGATGCACTTGGCCTTTCGGGGGCGCATCCTCGGCGGCTTCGCGCTCACTGCGCTGGCCATGGCCCTTGAGCTACGGGCCAACCACCTACAAATCACCTTTTATTTGGCCATCATCTGTTTGTTTTTTGGGCTGAGCGAACTGGTTTTTGCGTTCAAAGAACAACGCCTCCCAGCCTTTGCCAAAGCAGCGGGCGTGCTCCTCTTGGCCGTGGTGCTGGGCGTGGGGGTCAATGCAGGCCGCCTGATGGTGGCGCAAGAATACAGCCAATATACCCAGCGAGGCAGGGCCGAACTCTCGCCCCTGCCCGGACAAGAATCGGCCACTGCCAGTGAGGGCCTCACCAAAGAATACGCTTATAATTGGAGTGAAGGCATTGGGGAGAGCTTCACCCTGCTGCTGCCCAACTTTTATGGCGGATCCAACAACGAAAAAATCAGCGAAAAAAGTGCCCTTTACGGAATGTTGGGCCAAGAGCAAGTGCAGTTCATGTACTGGGGCGACCAGCCCTCCACGGCCGGCCCCTTGTACGCGGGTGCGGTGGTGTGCTTCCTGTTTGTGCTGGGCCTATTGACGGCCGCGCCACAACAACGCTGGTGGCTGGTGGCGGGGGCTGTCACCATGCTGATGCTGGCCTGGGGCAAAAACTTCGCTGCCTTCAACTATTTTCTGTTTGACTATTTGCCCGCGTTCAACAAGTTCCGGGCGGTATCCATGGCCATGAGCCTGACCGTATTGCTGATGGTCTTGGGCGGAACCATGGCCCTGGACAAACTCATCGATGCCAAACTGGATCAGGCCCTGCTCCGCAAATTGCTGATCGCTTTTGGGGCCACGGGCGGTTTGTGTCTGGTCTTGTGGTTGTTTGCGGGCATGTTCAGCTTCAATGCCGGGGCCAACGACTTGGACATCCAACAGTATTTTGTCCAACAAATGCAGCAACAGCGGGTGGGCCAAGAACAGGCCAGCCAGCAGAGCCAAGCCATTATGGAGGCCATCCGGCTGGAGCGCAAGGCCATGTTCCGATCCGATGCCCTCCGCTCTTTTGCCCTGATCGCGGTCGCACTGGCAGCCCTTTACTTCTACTTGCAACGAAAAATCTCGGCCTTGATAGCCATCGGCCTCGTGGGAGCGGTTACCGTGCTGGATGTCTGGGGTGTGGGCAAGCGCTATCTCAATGCCGACAGTTTTCGGGAAAATGTGCGCGAAGCCAATTTCACCGCTTCACCAACCGATACCTTTATTTTACAGGATCCAGACCCCAGTTACCGGGTCTTGAACCTTACCACCAGTTCATTCCAAGATGCTGCCACTTCTTATTTCCACAAATCGATCGGGGGCTATTTTTCGGCCAAAGTCCGGCGATACCAAGACCTGATCGACCGGAAATTCCAAAACGAGATCGGCGCTATCATCACGCCGCTCCAAAAAGGTGGGCCCCCCAATTTTGCCCAAACACCGGTGCTCAACATGTTCAACACCCGGTATTTCATTTTGGATCCCAATGGCGGGGAACGGGGAGCCCTCAAAAACCCGAACGCGCTGGGCAATGCGTGGTTTGTGGCCGGGCTGAAAACGGTGAACAGCGCCGACGAAGAAATGGCGGCCCTTGGCACTTTCCGGCCCGATAGTTTGGCCGTGGTGGATATCAGTAAGTTCAAGGTGGGCACTGTCCAGTTTGCCCGCGAAGGCTCGGCGATCAAGCTCACTGCGTACAGCCCCAACAAACTGGTGTATGAGGCCACGGCCGCCGCCACTGGTTTTGTGGTATTTTCGGAGGTGTATTATGCTGACGGCTGGAAAGCCGCCATCGATGGACAGCCAGCCCCGTACCTGCGCGTGAACTATGCCTTGCGCGGCATGGAAGTGCCCAAGGGCAAACATACCATCGAGTTTGTGTTTGACCCCGAAAGCTACCGGACGGGCAGCTTGATCACCCAAATCAGCGCCTATTTGGTGACCTTGGCCGTAGTCGGGGCGTTGGCCATGCTCTTTGTCCGGTTGGGAAAAGAGCGGCAAGGGTAGCAGCACCAATGGTTTCGCCCAGCCGAAATCACTGAACGGTAAGCAAAGACGATCGGTTACTTTACGGTATCCGATCGTCTTTTCATTGGCTGATTTTGGTGGTTATAGTTGTGCGAAAAAGTGGATTTCAAGGAAGAGATGTTCAAATTTAGCACCTATACCCTTTTTTCACAAGGCAGAAATTAGGCATTACCTCTTTCTTATCACGTATTTTTCTTTTTAGAAATCCAAAATTCATGATTTTTGTCAAGAAAAACTATATGAAAAATATTATCTTCAAAATGCCCAATAATGCATTCTTTGCCTTGTATGTGCATCGAACACCAAACTACGTCAGGTAAAACGTATTTAGGATGTTCAAAAATTGTGTTTGGTGGAAAATCAACATTTGAGTACTGCTTTATGATCTGTTGAGATGTTGCTTGGAGTGTTGTGAGTTGGCAAATATCTCTTAACCTATTGATTACCAAAGCTAAAAGCTTTTCTTCTTCCCATTTTTCAAAGTTTTGCCCTTGATTTCTGTCAAAATCTCTAAAACTTAAAACGATAAGTGGCTCTTTCCTGCTTTGTTTGGTCTCAACACCTTTTAACTCTCATTTGTAGGAAGCAATATTTCTTTCCTTGAATTTATCGTGCTTCCCCATACAAAAGTTGATTTAGTTTAATATCTACGTCAAAATAGGGAATTGCACCATATTTTCCTGCAAGGTAGTTTTTGTCAAAGGCGGATTTATTTCTAACTGTGTCAGTTTTAAAATCTGCTAATGAAATCAATTCAGATGCTCCAAATTGATTTTTTTCTACAAACCAAATTTGGTCTCTTCTAAAAGTTTCTTTGTTTAAAAGTGAGATGTCGTGAACAGCACAAATTAGTTGGGCTTGGTTCACGTTACATTTGTGAAAAAAATCAATGAGCCTTAATGTTAAATTGCTATGGAGTCTTGAATCGAGTTCATCTATAATTAGCACTTTACCATTCTTTAAAGTGTCGTACCAAGGTCCAAGCAAATAAAGCAATTTTTTTGTTCCTTTGCTCTCTTGCGTGTCAAAATTGAACGGTACTGTGTCAATAAGCACATTATTCTCATCATATTTTCTATGATAAGTTATAAGTTGGTCTCTTTTAGATTGTATTTTTTGAATACTCGTAAGAAGATTGATTATTTCTTCGTCTTTTTCTTTTTCCCTTAAAGTTTCTAAATTTATTTCATTTACATCTTCCTCTGTTGTGCTAAGATTTGAAATTTCAAGGTATTTGATGAAGTGTAACACCCAATTAAAGAAGTTCTTGTCAGATTTTAATTTATCTATGGTGTATCTTTTATGACCTCGGTCATGAATGCCATTGATTATATTTAATTTTTTAAACCACTCAACAATACTTGAGGAAATTTCTTTGCCAAGTGTAGCAAGAACAGAGAGGAAAAGTACGTTTTCTTTCACGTCTTCTTCTTTTCCCAACCCTTCTTTAAATGCCGATTTATTTACTTCAATTTTTTGAAAATCCCTTTTAAACAGATACACTTCTTTGCTTGTTGTATGGTACAGCCACTCCGCAACAATTTTATCGTAATCTATTTCAAAACCATACCTGTATTTAGTGCCATTATGAAAAAATGATACTTCAAAAAAAGTAGATTCTTGTTCTGTTTTAGAATTAAGGGCAAATTTTTCTAATGGAAATTTTCGGTCGTTATTTTCCAATAAGGCATCACGAAACGAATTTAAAATAATTTGTTTCATAAATTCCATAGCTTCCAAAAGATTACTCTTTCCACTTGCATTATTGCCATAAATGATAGCCGACTTCAATAAACTCAACTTATTGTCAATTGGAATGGTATGAGTATCCTTATGTTCTTTAAATGATTTTGCGGTAATCATTGAAAGAGTTGTCAAGTCTTTGAAGGACAAGAAATTCTCAACTTTGAATTCAATAATCATTTTTGATCCTTGCTTTAAATTACGTCACAAAGTTACAACATTATTTAAAATTTGCAAATAAATCGCAAAAAATGATTTTTATTTTTTAAAACTTTGAACTCCCAAGTTCTATTTGAGCTTCCTTACGCCATAACATTTTACTAGCCGATTCTGGTTATCTTTGTGCAGTAGCAAGCCAACTACGCTTTATTTATTGCCAAAAAATCACCAGCCTGTGCCTCACCTTCGCATCATTTACATGGGTACGCCCGAATTTGCCGTACCCCCTTTGGAAGCTTTAGTCAAAGCTGGGTTTCAAGTGGTGGCCGTCATCACCAGTCCCGACAAGCCTTCGGGCCGGGGGTTAAAATTGCTGCCCTCACCGGTCAAAGTCGCCGCCCTCGCCCACAATATCCCAGTATTGCAGCCCGAAAAACTCAAAAATCCCGATTTTTTGGCCGAGTTGCAGGGATACAACGCCAACCTGCAAATTGTGGTGGCTTTTCGGATGCTGCCCGAACTGGTGTGGGCCATGCCCGAGCTGGGCACGTTCAACCTGCACGCTTCCCTCCTGCCCCAGTACCGGGGAGCGGCGCCCATCAACTGGGCCGTGATGAACGGGGAAACCGAAACCGGGCTCACCACTTTTTTTCTCCAACAGGAGATTGACACCGGCGATCTGATATTTCAGGAAAAAGCCCCGATTTACCATGAAGATACTGCTGGCTCGCTCTATGAACGGCTGATGCACCAAGGGGCCGAACTGGTACGGAAAACCACCGCCGCTATCCAAGAGGGTGAAGTGCGGCCCGTGCCCCAGCTCACCGTCCCGGAAGATCTCGTGCGCAAAGCACCCAAGATTTTCAAGGAAACCTGCCAGATCGATCTCGGCCAAACCGCCGAGGAGGTGTTCAACTTCGTGCGCGGCTTGGCCCCCCACCCCAGCGCCTGGATCGAAATCAACGGCAAATCGTACAAAATCTACCAAGTAATGCCCGTGGTTGGGGATAAACCCAGCCTCGCGGGCACTTGGGAAAGCGATTTGAAGACTTACCTGCACCTATTGGTGGCCGATGGCCACGTGGCGGTAACGGAACTCCAGGCCGAGGGAAAGAAAAAAATGGCCATTGAGGAGTTTTTGCGGGGGAACAAATTTTGAAATGTTCCCCGAAATGCACTTACTTTGCACCTTTCATAAAAACAAGTATCCAAATTATTTTCATAAATGACTACCTTAATCATCGTTATAACGCTTATTGCGTCGGTATTGCTCGTTTTGGCCGTGATGTCACAAAGTTCAAAAGGCAGCGGATTGGCCGGCGGCCTCGGCGGTTCGGCGGCCAGCCAGATCATGGGTGCCAAGCGCACCACTGATTTTCTGGAGAAAGCCACTTGGGCTTTAGCCGCTATCGTACTGACTTTTTCGCTGGTGGCCAACGTCATGATTGAGGCTCCCCAAGTGATTGAGACCAGCCCAAACATTGAAGCTGCCAAGAAAAAACAAGTGACCCAGCCCAAGCAAGATTCCTTGATGGATTCACTCAATTCATCATTGCCCGACTCCGGCCAAGCGTTTCCCAAAACTGACTCTGCCAAGTAGGCAACCGAAATTGACTGGAGCAAAAGCCGCCCTGCCCAATTTGGCCGGGGCGGCTTTTGCTTGACAAAAAGAGCGATCCGGGTTCCAACATTCCCGCCAAACAATTACCTTAGGGCAAAAATTGCCAATAATCGGATGCCCTTCCCCTCCCCTGACATTGGACTGTTCCTCACTGGCGATGGCTCCAGTACCCTGCGTTTACCAACTGGCGAAACCTACCGCTCCCGACACGGGGCCCTCCAAGAATCTCGGCACGTTTTCATTGAGTCGGGCCTAAAGTATTGCGTCGGCCAATTGACCGCCCAACCGATCCGCATCCTTGAGGTGGGCTTGGGCACAGGCCTCAACGTGCTGCTCACGGCGGCCCATGCCCAGCAAAACCCCCAAGTGGTTTGCCAAATGGTGAGCTTGGAACCAACCCCCGTCAGTCTCGAGCTGGTAAATTTGCTCCATTACCCCAGCCTGATTGGTGGGGATGCCGCCCAACATTTGCAGATCGTGCACACGGGCCCATGGAACGAGATGCTGCCGATTTTGCCAAATTTCAATTTCCAAAAGGTCAACCAACCACTCGCCAACTACCAAAGCATTGGTGAATCGTTTGACTTGGTCTATTTCGATGCCTTTGCCCCACGCAGCCAGCCCGAACTTTGGGGCGAAGCTTCCTTGGCCACGCTCGCCCAATGGCTCAAACCGGGCAGTGTATTGGTGACCTACTGCGCCCAGGGGCAGTTTCGCCGCAACCTCCGTGCTGTGGGCTTTGTGGTGGAAAGACCGATCGGCCCGCCCGGCAAGTCGGAAATGACCCGGGCCATTTATCAGCCCTAGTGGCCCAATGGAACCATGGTTGTTCGTTGATCCCACCATTATAGCAACCCAATCGCGTTTTTACTGTTCCGGTTATTGCGCAACGCGCAAGCAAAAACCACCATTGGATCACCAAATTGGATATGAAGGAAAATTAACAAACAATTGGGTTTTTTAGGTTAACTATTACTTGGTGATGAAGGTATTGTAAACTTTGATTTGAGGGACTTTTCGGCAAAAAAACGGGAATTACTTTGTGGCCTCACCTAAAAAAAGAGCTATGAAGTCCACAATCTTACACAAGCAAAGTCCATTTTTCAAATTTTTTTTATTGTTTATTTGCCAATTGTGGCTGTCGGGCGCGGCCATGTCCCAGTCCAGCAACGCCATCTTGGGCACGGTGCGGGCCAAAGGGGGCGAGCCGCTGCCCGGAGCAAATGTCTTGGTTCGCAACGATGAAACCGGTTTTTCTACTGGCACAGTGACCAATGTTGATGGCCGTTTTACCGTCAATCAACTGCCACTGGGCGGTCCTTACTGGGTTTCCGCCCAATTTGTGGGGTACGGTACGGTAAAGAAAGTCGGTTATGTGATGCGGGTAGGCGAGCGATTGGTGGTAGATTTTGATCTGGAGGAAAAAGTCTCGGAACTGCAAACCGTCGAGGTTTCGGCCACCGAAGACAATTTGGCCCGGGTTTCGCCTTTGGGGACTGCCACCCGGCTGGGGGTGCAAGAAATCCGCCACATGCCCACCAACGGGCGCAGTTTTCAGGACTTGGCCAACCTCAGCCCAATGGTGGGTTCCGGGGCCACTTTTGCCATTGGGGGCCAGCGCGAAAGCTCGACCGCCATCACGCTGGACGGTGGCAACCAGCGCTATATGATGAACGGTGGCCTGATTTCGTCCATCACGGTGTCGATGGAAGCCATCCGGGAATATGAGGTGACCAACAACAGCTACAATGTGCTGGAAGGTCGCCAAGGGGGCGGATCGGTCAACGTAATTACCAAAAATGGCACAAACAAGTGGACGGGGAGTGCTTTTCACTTTATCCGCAACCGGTCGCTCACCCGCACGGAAAACTTTTTGGGCCAACCCATCCGCGATTTCCAGATCCGCCAGTACGGTGGGTCGATGGGAGGGCCAATCATCAAAGACAAGTTGCACTTCTTCGCTGCATTTGACTTTGAGGACCGCGTGGATCCCCCGCAAGGCATCATTGATGTGCGCGACAATGCCACTGAGCGCATTGAACAGATTTCACGTCCCAACTTGGATCGTTTTCTCAACATTTTGTATGACCAATATGGCGTGGACCGCAACCAAGCCCAAACGGGCCTGTTTCCCCGCGAATCATTGAACCGCACCATTTTTGCCCGCTTGGACTGGCAGATCAACAGCAAACACCGCCTCACGTTCCGCAACAATGTTCTTTGGGGATATGCCCCGCTGACAGTCGGGCCTTCAGGTGTGGATCCAACTATGATTTTTGAAAGCTACGGCAATACCCGTATCAACTCCTATTCGGGCCTGCTCCAACTGCGCTCGGTATTGAGCCCAAAAATCACCAATGATCTCAAGGTGCAGTACTTGTTGGCCCAGCGCAACTTTGAGCCCAACACCCGGGCCCCCCGTGGCTGGGTAACCATCGCTTCGCCCATTGAGGGCGTGGGCACGCTGTCGCGGATATTCCAATTTGGTGGCAACCGGATTGCCCCGGAAGAGCAGGGCGAACGCCAGTTACAGGTAGTGGACAATGTTTATTGGCAAAAAGGCAAAGTGTTCCTTACCCTCGGGACCGACAACATCATGACCTTTACCAATACGCTGAACACCAACGAACAGGGTGGCTTGTTCCAATTTGCCAACTTAGATGCACTGGCCAACCGCCAAGCCACGACCTACACCCGCCTGTCGCCCACCAATCCGCAAAGCGGCTTTGCTTCCTTCTTGAAAATGACCTCGGCTGATGTATCGCTTTATGGCCAAGCCGATTTCAACCTCTCGCCCAAGTTCAGCATCCAAGCGGGTGTGCGTTGGGACGCGACGCTGTTCTTGACCCGGCCAGATCGCAACCCGCTGCTGGAAAACACCCTGGGCCAATCGACCAACGTCATTGCCCGCGACTTGAACAATATCCAGCCCCGGCTCCAACTGGCCTATGATTTCAAGGGCGACCAAACTTCGGTGCTCAAGTTTGGGCTGGGTGCTTTCTCGGCCAACATTGTCCACTGGGCACAGTTGAGCAATATGCAGCAAACCGGTACGCGCCTCACCGACATAGTAGCCACCGGGCCAAATGTGCCCCGGCCAGATTTTGTGCGCTATCGCCAAGACCCGAACAGCGTGCCCGGGGCCGACTTAGCGGGCCAGAGTGTGCCCTATATCAACATCATCGGGGATAATTTTGAAGCCCCCACCACTTGGAAGGCCAACTTGTCGTTCCGGCAATTTTTTGCCAAGAAATTGTTTGTTGGCGTAAATGCGTATTTAGCCCGCACGATCAACAATTACGTGTACATTGATCGCAACCTAAAGACCAATCCTGAGTTTGTGCTGGCCAACGAAGGAAACCGCCCCGTGTATGCGCCACTGGCCCGGATAGCCCGCGCCAACCCCGCCCGCCCGTCGGCCATTGCTTACCCGATTGCCAATCCCCGCGATGTAAACCAAAACCCCCAATTGGGCCGCGTGCTGGAACTGAACGGCTTGACAAGTGTGTGGCAGCGGGGGATAATTTTTGAAGCTGGCCTTTTGCTGCCCAAAGGCGGCAGTCTCAATGTCACCTACACCCACAACCGCACCGAGGACAACAATTCCTACAATTGTTGCATTGCCCGTACTTCGGCGTTGACCCAGATCGTCGGCGACCCCCGCAACTTTGCGGAGAACCGGGGCAATGCCGGAACCGATTTCCGCCATAAAATTGTCGTGTTCGGCACTTCGCCCCAAATACTCGGGTTCAGAATGGGCTTCCGCTATGTCGGCATCCAAGGCAACCCCTGGACCCCATTGATATTTGGCGACATTGTGGGCGATGGCGTTGGGTTGTTGATCAACACCAACAAACGTGCGTTTGTGTTTGATCCAGCGGTGATCCGGGCCAATCCCAGCGCAACACCCTTTGAGCGCGGCGTGGCCGACGGCATGGATGCCGTGCTGAACAATCCCGACAACTTGGCCGCCGGATTGTTGCAAGATAACCTGGGCACTTTTGCCCCGCGCAATGCCGTGTTCAACCCCATGAACCACAACGTCGATTTCCGCATTTCTTACACCTTGGACAGAAACACGTTCAAATGGTTGGGCAGCCAAAACTTGGAAGTGATCGCGGAGTGTTTTAACTTCCTCAACTTCTTGAACCCCGATTGGGGGCGCAACAAAGTAGTCCCCGGTGGCAACCAAGTATTGCTGCAAGCGCTTGGCATAGATCCGCTGGCGGAGGCCCAAGGCCGGACCCAGTACGCCTACAACGTGAACCGGGCTTTTGGCCAAGCCACTGCGTTTTCCAACTTGCCCTACCAAATCCAGATTGGGGTGCGCTACGGTTTCTAGCCTACCCACCTGCGCGTGCTCCCGTCAAGGAAGCACGCTAATGGCAAAGAAAAAAGTGCCAAGCCCCGCGATGGACTTGGCACTTTTTGGTTGAGGTGGTCTATCGCGCAGCCAGATTTACCATTGACGAGCACATTGGGACGGATATATAAAAAATTGCAATTTTGATTTTTGCTCATTAAATTACATCATCACATTAGCTACCTTATCTCATGAAACACCTTATTTTATCCACCCTGATAGCCATTGGATTTGGCTATTCGTCAAACGCCCAGTCGGTGGCGATCAATACCGATGGCACTGCAGCCGCCACCTCGGCCATTCTTGATGTGAGAAGCACCACGCAGGGTATGCTCATTCCAAGAATGAATGCAACACAACGTGGTTTGATCGCAAGTCCTGCAACGGGCCTGTTGGTCTATCAAACCGATGCCCCCGCAGGCTTTTACTTTTTCAATGGCGTGGCCTGGATTTCCTTAAATGCCACCACTGATGCCTCAACACTCACTACGGGTACACTGCCCGCAGGACGCATGCCCGCCCTCACCGGCGATGTTACGACCAGCGCCGGCAGCACCGCCACCACCATTGCCAATGATGCTGTTACCTCTGCAAAAATTGCAAACTTAACCATTGTTAATGCCGACATTGCCAACACCACCATTGGCGTAGGCAAAGTTAACGCGACGGGCACGGCCAACAGTACGACTTTTCTTCGCGGTGATGGAAGTTGGCAAGTACCCACCCAAACAGCCGCTATTCGATATTACATTGCAGTACAAGGTATTTTTCCAAGCAATACAAACCTGGGTGGTGGTGAATTTTGCCTTGGTAGTATTCAAGCTGTTGCGGGCAATATTCCTGGCGGCGGTGCTTGGCTGCCCTGCGATGGGCGGCTATTAAACATAGCAAGCAATTCAGCTTTGTTTGCTATTATAGGGACTATTTATGGCGGTAACGGTAGCACAAATTTTGCGCTGCCCAATTTGACTGGAAGCGTCATTGTGGGGCAATAAAATAGTTTGGGCTGGTTAGCCCTCCTGAATCTTCAACTAGGTTTTGTAACCAGTCCAATCGCTTTGCTTCCGATCACTTATGCCCAGAAATAGACTGGCTGATGAGGGTTTGCCCTATCGCAACCCTGCTCATTGGCCAGTATATTTACGCTTGCGCCACCAGAACTTGAACAGCCCAAAGGCCAACACCAAGCCCAAGGGCAGGAGCAGGTTCAAGCCCCGCCAAAAAGTTGCCTGTTCTTGCACCCGGATTTTGTCCAGGGGCCGGAGCTTCACTTCTTTGAGGCGGGTGTTGATCAGCCCGTCCTCGTTGAGCATGTACGCGAGGGTATTGAGCAACCACTCCTTGTTGGAGAAGGTTTGGCCAGTGAGGGGATCGAAGCCCAGTGGCAGTGGCTGGCCCGACCGCCGATCCCTTTCGTTGGTCAGGATATCACCATCCGAACAAAGCAGGATTTTGGTTGGTTTGCTCTCGGGCAAGATCGCCTGTTGGGGCAGTCCCGGGGGCACAAACCGGTTTTTGAACAACGAAGTGAATTTCCCCTCCAGCAAATAAGCCACGGGCAAATACGGCCGGGCGTACAACTTGGGATCAAGGTCGGCTTTCAGCTCATCGAGGCTCACAAGCATGGGCGCGCGCCTGGCCCGGGAATACTGGTTGGTGAACAAAACCCCGGTTTTGCGGATCCCGGTTGCCTTGACTGTATCGATCGTGCCCAAAAAACGGGTGTAAATGGCATTGAGGTTGCGGGTGGTGGGATGATTGGCAAATTTATTTACCATCACATAGTACGGCCAAGGCACGGGCTGGATATTGGGGGCATTGCCCATGTTGCCCACGTTGAGCACGATTTGCCCCATTTGCAGGTCTTGGATCAAGTCCAAGTTGGCCCGCACCCCATAGCGGAACAGGATATCGTCCAAGTTGAGATCATAGCCAAAGGCATACGCCCCTCCCCGGCTGATGCTGTCCAAATTCATTTGCACTTTGTCAATAAAAAACAGCACCTTGCCTCCCTGCATGACAAATTGATCGAGCTTGAACAGTTCCGCTTCCGAAAAAGGTTTTTTGGGCTGGACAATGAGTGCCGCCGCTATTTCGTCGAGGGTTTGGCTGCGGAGATCAAGCTGCTCGGTGAGGTAAAATTCATCCAGCGCACTGGTCAGATCGGCCAGTGGTGCGCCGGTAAGTTCATCGTGCCCGCCAATGAAAGCTACCCGGGGCTTGTCGCGGCTGGTCAGTTTTTGGATGGCCGAGATCAGCTCATACTCCACCCCTTCCACCGACTGGTTGAGCTGCGCTTGGGGCGAAGCAGCTTTGTTGCCCTTGAGCAATTGGACGGCAGTCTCGCGGTTGGCATAACTCACCAAAGCCCCCGGAAAAATGATTTTTTGGATTTTTTTGCCCTCCACATTGTCATATAAATTGGTCGGGGCGATTCCCTTGCCCGCCAGTTGGCGGTAGAAAGCAGCCCGTTCCGGCTCACTCTTGGCCGTAGCTGGATCGATAAAGGTATAGTTGACCTTATTGCCGCTATAGACGACAAACTCGTCAAGGGTCTCGCGCACTGTTTGCTGCAAGCGTTGGAAACTGGCGTTGAGATCGCCGGCCAAATAAATTTCAATGTAAACGGGTTCGGTCAGGTTGGCCAAGGTTTTTTTGCTGGCCTCCGCAATGGTGAACCGCTTTTCTTCGGTAAGGTCAATTCGGAAAAAATAATTGCCTGCGATTAAATTGACAATCACCATGCCCAGCGCGACGACCACAAATTGCAAAATATCTTCCCACTTTTGAGGTTTGCGCATGGGGAGCCGTGATTTTTAAGTGATAAGCCTGTAAACTGCTTTTGATCAGGAAGTTGCGGGCCAGCGCTGTGAGCCGGCCCGACCGAGTGTCGCCTTTGACATTCAAAAGTAGGCAATAAATCGACTTTTTTTTACTTGTGAGCAACCAATCGTTTCCTTCCCCAGTCTTTGACCCAACAATATTTCGCTTTTCCCGAACAAGATGAGATCCATACACCTATCCGCATTCGCCCTACTGCTCAGCTTCCTGCTCAGTGCGCAGGGATTACAGGCCCAATTTATCTCCTTTGGCCCCCGGGTGGGGGTCAGCATGTCCAGTTTGGAGCGTTTGCCCAGTGGAGTGCGCGATGCCACCTACCGTACCGGCTTATTGGCTGGTGGTTTTGTCCGCCTAAAAGTGCCTGTGTTGGGCCTTTTTGTCCAGCCTGAACTGCTCTATGCGCAAAGCGGTGGGCGCTACACTTCACTCACTGGCGAGCAAGTAGACCTCCGGGTCAATTCCATCGACGTGCCCTTGCTCTTGGGCATTCAGTTGGTGCGGGTGTTCCGCGTGTATGGCGGGCCCGTGTTTGGGCAAGTCATCGATGCCCGCACCGAAACGGGCGGAGTGTCCACCTCGGTACCCGACTTGAACAATAACCTTAGATCGGTGATGGTGGGGTTTGGTTTCAACCTGAGCCGTTTGGAGCTGGACTTGCGTTTTGTGAGCCGTGGCAACCCCATTGCCAGCACCAGCAGTACCCGGATGGGCGGTTTCCAACTCTCGGCGGCCTATCGCCTGCGCACCAAGGGCAAGAGCATTTGGCGCAAACGGTTCTCCTAGCAGTGTCAACACCCAAAGCGGCGCTAACAAGCAAGGTTTCAAACCTTGGGTACAGTCCCTTAGGTTTGAAACCTTCATTATTGGTAAGCAGACCCAATCAATTATTGCACGGCCAATTGTATGTTGGCCAACAGTTTCACTTCGTCGCTCACCAGTACCCCGCCAGTTTCGGTGGGGGCATTCCAAGTCAGGCCAAAATCTTTCCGGCTCAACTTGCCACTGAGTTCAAATCCAGCCTTGACATTTCCCCACGGATCTTTCTGGATCCCAGCTTGTTCTACATTGAGCACTATGGGCTGGGTAATGCCGTGCATGGTAAGGTTGCCTTCCAGTTTATAGGTTTCACCTTCTACTTTTGTCATGGAAGTTGACACGAAAATAAGTTCTGGATACAGGACAGCATCAAAAAATTCGGCTGATTTTAAGTGCGCGTCGCGCTGTTCGTTGTTGGTCGAGATGGAACCAATTTCGGCCGTAAAGCCAATGGCGGCGTTTTGAAACTCATTGCCATCGGTCTGGGCCGTGCCGCTCAACTTGGTGAACGAGCCAGTGACGGTGGTGATCATCAAATGTTTTACTTTGAACTGGAGTTCGGAGTGGGCGGGATCGATCGCCCAGAGGGTAGTTACCATGTTGAAAATATTTAGCGTTGAAACAATTAATGTTTAAACATTAATTGTGGCACAAATGTAAAAGTAAAATTTTCGTTTCCAAACATTCGCCCAAAAAAGAAGCCCAGTTTTTCGCTAAATTCGTGGCCATGTCAACGACCGACTTCCCTTACCGGATAATATTGGCTTCACAGTCGCCGCGCCGCCAGCAATTGCTCCAAGAACTGGGGCTGGATTTTCGGGTTCTGATCCGCCCCATTGATGAGTCCATCCCGCCGACCATCGGGGCCATGGAAGCGGCCGCCTACTTGGCCGACCTGAAGGCTGGCGAGTTTGCGGGCACCTTGGCCGGGGATGAATTGGTGATCACGGCCGACACCGTAGTGGTGTGCAACGATCAAGCACTGGGCAAGCCCGCCGATGCAGCCGAGGCCCGGCAAATGCTAGATTTGCTCTCGGGGCGCACCCACGCCGTGATCACGGGCGTGTGCATGCTGACCGCCCAGCGCAAGTGTGTGGCCGAGGACGTGACCCAAGTAACTTTCAAAAAACTGAGCACCGAAGAAATTGACCATTATATCGAGCATTATCGGCCTTATGACAAGGCCGGGGCTTATGGCATCCAAGAATGGATCGGGATGATCGGCATTGCCCGGATCGAGGGATCTTATTTCAATGTAATGGGCCTGCCCGTTCACTTGCTCTACGAAATGCTGCACAGTTTTAGGCCCGTTGCCGCTGGCTAATCCACTAATAAACAGACCAATCCCATGACCAAAATCTCTTTTCTTACCCCCGGGCCCTCGGAACTCTATTACACCGTACCGGATCACTTGAAAACAGCCCTGCGCGATCACGTGACCGAAATTTCGCACCGGGGCAAGGCATTTCAACAGATTTTTGCCCACGCCACAGCCCAATTGCGGGAACTAATGGCCATCCCCGACCACTTTCACATTGGGTTTACAAGCTCGGCCACCGAAATCTGGGAACGGGTGATTGAGAACCTCTGCGAAACCCATTCTTTTCACTTGGTCAATGGCAGTTTCTCCAAAAAATTCCATGAGTTCGCGGTTCAGTTGAAACGGCAAGCGGTCAAGTATGAAGTAGCGCCGGGCCTGGGCTTTGCGTTGGATCAGTTGGTCGTGCCCGCCGAAACGGAACTCATCTGCCTGACCCAGAACGAAACCAGTACGGGGGTGATGATGCCCCTGTCCGACATTTACGCCCTCCGGCAACAGCACCCCGACAAGCTCATTGTGGTGGATGCGGTATCGTCGGCACCATATCCCGACTTGGATTTCTCCCGCATCGATTCGTTGTTTTTCTCGGTGCAAAAGTGCTTTGGCCTGCCCGCTGGCCTAGGGGTTTGGATTTTCAACGATCGCTGCGTAGCCAAAGCTGAATCGATGTTGGCCAAGGGGCTGTCCATCGGCACCTACCACACCATCCCCGCGCTGGTGAGCAACGGCCAAAAGAACGAAACCCCCGAAACCCCCAATATGCTGGGGATCTACCTGCTGGGCAAAGTGGCCGAAGACCTGAACCGGCGGGGCATCAAGGCCATCCGGCAGGAAACGGACTACAAAGCCGCGCTGTTGTATGCCACTTTGGCCAAACAGCCCGGTTATGAAATTGCGGTGCAACAAGCCGCCCACCGCTCCAAGACCGTGATCGTGGCCAATCTGGTGGGGCAAAGTTCGGCCGATTTTATCGCCAAATGCAAGTTGCACGGGATCGTGCCCGGGGCCGGGTATGGGCCATTCAAGAACAGCCAGATCCGGATCGCCAACTTCCCGACCCATTCCAGAGAAGTATTTGAAAAACTGGTTGACTTGATCTAGTTCTCTTCGGTAAAGCACGGTTGGCCGTCCATCCAAGCGAGGCACGGACACCGCGTGCCTCGCCCTTTGGCCACCTTTATTCATGTAAATAACTGGTAAACCGGTTTTTAGCTTACCAAAAAGTAGGCTTGACGGGTAATAAAACCGAAGCCTACCCAGCACGAATGTGAAACCGGGCCTTATTTTTTTGTCAACAATGCAGTAAATTTTTTAACATCGGGGTGGGTAATGCCCGCTTTGGCAAATTTTTGCAGATCGCTCAGGCAAGTTTCTTCCAAAACCGTGGGCCGGTTGCCCGCTTGTGCTTTGACCAAGCGGAAGTTCTTTCTGGCCTGCTCAAACTTGCCCTGAAAAAGATAGGCCCAAATCAAATTGGTTTGCAGCCAAGGCAGGGAAGGCTCAATGGCCAAGCCCAACTGCGCATATTTTTCGGCTTCGCCAAATTGCTTATTGAACAAGGCATACCATGCCACATCACCATACATCCCGGGCAAGGAACGGTCTAAGGGGCTGGTTTTGGCCAGCGTCACCAATTCAAGCGCATAATGGTAGGCTTGGCCGTAGTTGCCCATGACTTCGAGCGTGTATACCAGCTTGTCCAGAATAATGCCCAACTCATAGAGGTAACTTTCCTTTGGATCTGCCTGTGTGACCAGCTCTTGGGCCAGCCGATAACTGGCTTCGTATTGCGCGATTGCCTGAGTGGGTTGGGCAAGTGCCAAGTACACGTCGCCAATGTCTTGGTGGATCGCGGACAGATCCGCTCGGTGGCGCTGATTGTGGGGTTGATGTTGAACCAGTTCGGCATACAGCTGCGCCGCTTCCCCAAACTGGGCCAACGCCCGGGGGGCCAGCCCAATCGAGTCAAAACTACTTTGGGCCAAGTCCCGAACTGAATTGGCCAGCACCTCTTTGGCCCGCCAACTCTGGGGGTTGGCCAAGTATAGCTCCCTAGTCAACTTATGGTATTCCTCATACGCTTGCAGGGCTTGCCCAACGTTCCCCAGTTTGGTTTGAATATTTCCCAATCGAGCAGATGCGATGGCCAGGTTTTCTTTAAAAATGGCATTTTGTGGATATCCTTGATATAACTCTTCCGTCAGGCGATGAAACTCGCTGTAATAAATGAAGGCTAGATCCACGCTGTCAAGTGCACCGTTGGTGTCGCCCAGCCCCAAATAAGCCTGGGCCAAACCGCTCTTGAGCAATATGTCTTCAGGCTGACTTTCGCAAAACCCGGTGTATTGCTTGGCCGCCACCAGAAAATGCTGGAGGGCTTCTTCCAGATTGCCCATACGGAATTGGGCATCGCCCAGCTCAATGAACGAACTGGCCAGATTGTCCATGGCCTCCCAGCTTTCGGGATCGAGCAGCAGGATCGCTTGGGCCAACTGTTGGCGATCAGCAAAAATTTTTGTCGCCGTCTCTATGCTGTCCAGTTGGATGTACAAGCTGCCCAGCGCTTGGTAAACATTGATCAAACTGCGGGCGATCAACAAATCCTGGGGATAAGTGGCATGGGCCTGCTTCAGCAGTTGGTCGGCCCGCTGGAAGGCAACCAACGCACTATCGGGCTTGCCCATCTCTTCGTTGACTATTCCCAGCGTCCAGAAAGACTCGGCCAGGTACCAGTCGGTGTAGATATTGGTATAAGGCCCAACACGGTCTTTTTCTTGCATTTCTTGGTGCATTACCAAGCTTAGGCCGTGGTTCAGTCCCGCAGTGCGGACAGCCCCGGGCAAATCATTGGTTGAGATGCAGAGTTCGACCAAACGTCCATAAGCCACGGTTTTCCGCCATTTCTGGGCCTGGGGATGGGCAATGAGGAGCGAATAGGCGTGGATCGCTTTGCGGTATTCGTTGCGATCAAAATAAAATTTGGCTATTTGCTCCACCATGTCCAAGTTGCCGCTGTCCAAGCGCAGCAACTGATCGTACACCGCTTCTACTTCGGTCAGTTCGGCCTGCAACAGAGAAAGCTCGGCTTGGAATTGCAGGGCTTGGATGGTTTCGGTCCGGCGTTGCTGGTTCTCCTGCTTTTGTTTGGTCAGTACAGTTTGCGCCTCGCCCAATCGTTCCTCCTCGCGGATGATTTTGTTGGCCCGGGCAATCAAATCTGACTCTTTGAGGTTTTGCAAGGCTCCCTCGATATTCCCCTTTTCAAAAAGGGTCAAGGCTTCGCGGTAGAGTTGGCTCACATCGTCAAAATTGAGGCGGGCAAACTTGGCGGCCAACACATCCAAGTTCTTTTTTTGGGTTTCGTATTGCGTCTGGATTTCCTTGAACTGCTCAATAAATGCCTCTTGATCAAGCTTGGCTTTGGTCAATTCTTCCCGAAGCGCCTTTTTCTGTTGCTCGAAGCCAGCTGTCAGGGCCTTGTCCGAGATGGCATAGTACTTTTTTTTGGCAATTTCCAAGTCGCCCGCTTTGGCCAAAATAATGTCCCGGCCCAATGCGTCGGTATTGCCGATTCTGAGCACCTCCAATTCCGCACCGTTGACCAGTTCATAGCCAGTTTTGAAGATTTTCTCATTAAAAATCAGATCACCCGGCTTTTTATCGCGGAAGAGCAGCTTGAACTTCCCGGCGTTGTCGGAAATGGTGGGGACCGCATCCACAAAAATAATTTGCACCCCAGCAATGGGCACCTTGCCCGAATTTTGCAGGCGCACTTGCCCATATTGCACTTGGGCGGCGGCCAAGGAGGTAACAAAAAGATGGGACAGGAGTAAAACCGAGTTTTTCATAACGCACTAGAAGTTGGGCCAGCGCCCAGAAAACCAATCATCCATTTTATAGTATCCTAGCAAAATTAGCGTAACACAATCAGAATTCAAGCCATTGAAAATCAATTAAATAAATTCGGTTATTTACTTTGACAGTTTAATTTTTGCGGAGCAATCAATGCAATAGCACCGATCCTTTTATTGGGACTGTTTTACCAAAAGGATCTGGATTTCCTCGGGCAACACCGGGCTTTCGTAGTCCCAAAGCTGGAAACCTGCCTTGGCGGCCCGCACCCGTTGCTTGGTGCGCTGTTGGCTGGCCGGGATGCGCAGCGCAAACCGTCCACTGGCATCGGTTACGGCCTGGAGATCTTGGACATTGATTTGCACCCCATCCAATGGCAAGCCGTTGTAAATCACCACTCCATACAATTTACCCAAGCTATTGTCATGGCGGAGGGTCAAATCGACAAAGTTATTGGCAAGGACAAGGGTGGTATCGAGGGGGAGAAAGCCCGGCGCCTCCACCCGCAGTTTGACTTTGTCGGAGGCGAAGTTGGGCGGGATGTCCCGAAAAATCACTTCCCCCTTCGCCAATTCCAACACTTCGACCTTGGCCCCGTACCGCAAGGTCACTCGGCCAGTTGTCAAGGGCAAATTGGGATTGGCGAGCATTGCGCGCACCGCGACAGTGCAGGCAAAGGGCTTGGGGGCAATGGAATTGAGGCCGATGTAGAGCAGAAACACCAGCGCAGCGGTAATCCACAGAAACCGGACCACCGAACGGCGGGTGGCCTGCGTCTCGGCGATCAACTGGCTGCCCACTTCGCGCACGGCGGCATGGGTGCGATCAATTTTGGCGGTTTGGGCCCCCACTGCCACTTTTAATTCATCCAGCCGGGCCAGCAGCCCATCATCCAAACGTTCGAGTGCCGAGGTCATGGCCTGGGCATAGGGATCGCTGGAGGGTTGCCATTTGGATTTGCCCTTTTGCTTTTGGCCGTGCAACTGTTTTAGCTCGGTCAATAGCCGCTGCTGCTCGGCTTGGCCTTGTTTGAGGTCGAATTGGCCGTCCAGCAATTTGTTTACCCCCTCGCGGAGCGACTCAAAATAGAGCAGGTCGAGTGCGTTCTTGGCCTCGCCGCCATGCTTGATCTTTTCCCTAAACGCATACGCCATTTTGCCGGGCAAGTGCTCGAGCAAAAAAGTATAGTATTTCGGCATTTCGTAGGCATCAGTGCCGGGGCCCAGGGTGAAGCGCATCCGATCGGCGATCAACTGGCGGATATTTGGCTGCTTGCCTTCCACGTAATTAAACACATCCTCCTGTGACAATGCGGGGCCCACTTCGCCCATCCATTCGGCTTCGCCCAACTTTTTTATCCCGATCAGATAGGCGTTCAACTCCGCCAGCTCGGTCGGATCGCACACATGATTTTTTTGATACTCTTTGGCCAATTGAGCCAACGCCCATTCATGAGCTTCCTTCAACGTTTTTTGGAGGTGGTGATTGAGCATTTCCTCTTTTTTGACGGCGCGGTTGCGCAGCAATTCAAAGAGCGAGTTGCCGCCCCAGGTACTCAGTGTACCGCCCACAATGGTGGTGACATCCTTGACAATCCCGTGCTCCAGTCCCAAACAAAAAGCGGTGCCCAATCCGGCTACACTGGTAAAAACGGAGAAAAAATTAGGTCTAAGCATTGAATTAAAGAGTAACAGGGCCAAATTGGACCTAAATATAACTTTTTTGTCTTTAAAAACAATCGGTGGCCATCGGTCGGCCCGCAAATATTAGCTCGGCATAAAGCCCTACCGAGTCAAGTAGGTACAACAAAGCATTTTTTGCTTTAATTTGCCCAGTTTTAAACTTTTCACATGAGAAAACTTTCCTTAGTATTGGCGGCCTGCTTAGTTTTTGGTGCAGTGGCCGCGCAAGTTAACCCCGATTGGTTGCGCTATTCGGCCATTTCGCCCGATGGATCCAAAATAGCCTTTGCCCACAAGGGCGACCTGTTCGTGGTCCCGGCCAGTGGAGGCCCGGCCCAGCCGCTCACTTTTCACGAGGCCCATGATTACCTGCCCGTGTGGAGCCGTGATGGATCCCAGATCGCCTTCGCCTCGGATCGGTTTGGCAACTTCGATGTTTTTGTCATCGATGTGCAAGGCGGAGACCCCACCCGGCTCACTTTTCACTCCGGCCAAGAGTATCCGTATGCATTCAGCGCGGACAACAAACAAGTGATTTTCGGGGGCCAGCGACTGGATGCCGCCAGCCACCGCCAGTACCCAACGGGCTCCCAGCCAGAGGTATATCAAGTGCCCGTGGCCGGTGGGCGCGTGAACCAAATCTGGACAGTGCCCGCTGAAGACATCCAAGTGAGCAAAAACGGCCAACGGATGATCTACCACGACAAAAAAGGGGGCGAGAACGTGTGGCGCAAACACCACACGTCAGCCATTGCCCGCGATATTTGGCTGTTTGACCAGCCAACTGGCAAGCACACGATGATCACCACGTTCAAGGGTGAAGATCGGAACCCGGTTTTTGCTGACAACGATAAAACGATCTACTATTTGAGTGAAGCCAGCGGTACGTTCAATGTCCACAAAATGAGCATTGACAACCCCGCCCAAAGCCAAGCAGTGACCACTTTCAAATCCCACCCAGTCCGTTTTTTGAGCGCGGCCAACGATGGTACACTCTGCTTTGGCTATGATGGGGAGCTATATACCCTCAAGCCCGGCGGGCAACCCACCAAAGTACCGGTGGTGATCCGCATGGAAAGCAAGAACAACAACTTGCGCGTGATCCCCATCAGTGGTAATGTGCGCGAAATGGCCGTATCGCCCAGTGGCAAAGAAGTGGCCTACGTGGTACGGGGGGAGGTTTTTGTTTCTTCCGTAGAGGGCGGCGTGACCAAGCGCATCACCAACACCCCGGAGCAGGAGCGGTTTGTCAGCTTTTCGCCCGATGGCGGCACGCTGCTCTATGCCAGCGAGCGCAATGGGTCTTGGCACATTTACCAAACCAAGAAAGTACGGGCCGAAGAACCCTACTTTTATGCGGCCACCTTGCTCAAAGAGGAAGCCTTGATCAGCAACGCGAACGAAAATTACCAGCCCCAATATTCGCCCGACGGCAAAGAAGTGGCGTTTATTGAAAATCGCCGCTCGCTCAACATATTGAACATCGCAAGCAAGCAAATGCGCACCCTGCTCACCCCCAATGAGCTTTACTACATGAGTGATGGCGACCAGTTTTTCTGTTGGAGCCCCGATGGCAAATGGTTGATGGCCGAGTACTCGCCCGTAATGGCCAATAGCGAAGTGGTGTTGCTGGCCGCCGACGGTTCCAAAAAAATGGTCAACCTGACCGAAAGCGGCTACAATGACTTTCGGCCCAAATGGGTGAATGGCGGCAAGCAACTGCTCTGGTTCAGCGATCGCGACGGCCTGCGCAGCTACGCCAACAGTGGCTCGCGCCAAGCCGATGTGTACAGCATGTTCTTCACCCAAGAGAGTTGGGACCGGCATAACCTCAACAAGGAAGATTTTGCCTTGCTGAAGGAAATGGAAGACAAAACCGAGAAAGATAAAAAAGAGAAGGACGACAAGGACAAAAAGAAACCGGTGACCAAAAAGGACAGCGTGGTCATCAACTGGGAAGGGATGCGGGATCGCAAAGCCCGTTTCACGATCCACTCGGCCTCGCTCGGTGATGCCGTCCTTTCCAAAGATGGGGAAAAACTGTACTATTTGGCCCGGTTTGAAAAGGGGCTCAACCTTTGGAGTGTGAAATTGCGCACCAAGGAAACCAAGCTGGAAATTGAACTGGATGCCAGTTCAGGCAGTTTGGAGTGGGACAAAGAGATGAAAAACCTGTTCCTGCTGTCTGATGGCCGGATCGCAAAAATCAATACCGAGTCCAACAAACGGGAAACCATTGGCATCCGGGGCGAATTGAACTTGGATGTGGCCGCCGAGCGCAAGCACATGTTCGACCACGTGTGGACGCGCACCAAATCCATGTTTTATACCTCCAATTTTCATGGGGCCAATTGGGCCGAAATGCGCAAGGTGCACGAGGCCAAGCTGCCTTCCATCAACAATTCCTATGACTTTGCCGAACTGCTCTCCGAAATGCTCGGCGAGCTGAACGTATCCCACTGTGGGGCCAGCTACCGGCTCTCTGATCCCAATGGCGACAACACTGCCTCGTTGGGGATGTTCATAGATTATGCCTTCACTGGCGAGGGCCTCAAAATCACCGAGATCGTCAAAGGGGGGCCATTGGACAAAGAAAGCATCAAAGTGTCGGCGGGCATGGTCATCGAGCAGATCGACGGTGAGACTATCACTGCCAACAGTGAGGTGGCCGCCTTCCTTAACCGCAAAGCGGGCAAATTCTGCTTGCTCCAAGTATTTGACCCAGTGGCCAAAACGAGAATGCAAGTGACCGTCAAGCCAATCAGCAGTGGGGAAGAAGGTCAGTTGCTCTACAAACGCTGGGTACGGGCCAACCAAGAAGAGGTGGATCGGTTGAGCAACGGCCAGTTGGGCTACGTCCACGTCCCCGGCATGAGCGATGGCCCCTATCGCAATGTGGTAGAAGAAGTAATGGGCAAATACCATGACCGCAAAGGCATGATCGTCGACACCCGGTTCAATGGCGGTGGTGACTTAGTGTCCGATCTGGCCATGTTCTTCACGGGCAAGAAGTTTTTGGAGTATGCCATTGAGAGCCGCTCCATGGGCTATGAACCATCTTTTCGGTGGACCAAACCCACCGTGGCCATGGTCAATGAGGCCAACTACAGCGATGGGCACTGTTTTGCCTGTGGCTACCAAGATTTGGGGATCGGCAAAATGATTGGGATGCCTGTGCCCGGCACGTGTAGCTTCGCGGGCTGGGAACTGCTCCAAGACGGGGCCGTGCGCTGGGGATCGGTGCCAGTGAGCGCCAAAAACAGCAAGGGCCAATGGCTGGAAAACCTCGAGACAGTGCCCGAGGTGCAAATCAAAAACGAGCCTGGGATCATCAGCCAAGGCAAAGACCAACAGTTGGAAAAAGCCGTGGAGGAACTACTAAAGTCAGTTAAATAGACAATTTGCCACGAATTGCGCCAAGCATCTTATCAAAAACTTGGGAGGTTTGGTGCAGTTCGTGGCCATTAAAACAGAAAGATCGGGCATCCCATTTAATCCAACTGCTGAACTTCCCGCGCAATGAATTTTTTGGCCCATTTGTACTTGGCCTCACCTGACGAGGAACTAATGGTGGGCAATTTCATTGCCGATCACGTAAAAGGTCGTTCGTTCGCCCGGTATGGCCCCGGCATTGCGGAGGGAATCACCATGCACCGAGCAATTGATGATTTTTCTGATACTCACCCGCTGGTTCGTCAAAGTGCAGAGCGGCTGCGGCCCCGCTACGGTCACTATGGCAGCGTGATCGTGGACATTTTTTATGATCATTTTTTGGCCAGCAATTGGCCCCAATATTCCCCTACCCCATTGGCCGCTTTTGCCGAACAAACGTATCAACTGCTGCAAAGGAATGAGGCAATGCTGCCCGAAAATTCCAAACGGTTTTTGGGTTATGCCCGCCAATACGATATCCTCACGGCCTACGCCCAAGTGGAGGCCATCGAACGGGTGATGCTGGGGATGAGCCGCCGCGCCAAATTTGTGTCGGGCATGGAGTACGCCACCGAAGAGCTCAATGCTTTTTATCTGGAATTTGCCGCCGAATTCGCCCAGTTTTTCCCCGATTTACAGGCTTTTATTGCGGGGCAAACTTGGAAAAGTAGCTAAACGATCCACTAGTGAACCATTCCTTTCACGCAGCGAAAGCCCACGTGGCAAAGGCTGGTTTCGGGGGGTTGAGCAAGCCGTATTACTTTATAGCCGTGACAAATGCTTTTGTCGCACAAAAAGGAGCTACTATATTGTAGTTTCCCCGCCTTGGGAGACAGGGTGTCCCAAAGCGGATCGACCCAATCCACGCACCATTGCCATACATTACCGCCGACATCGGCCAGGCTCAAGGGGGTTTTGCCATAATGGCCCACGGGCGAGATAAACTGAAAGCCATCATCCACCACCGAACAATGGGGGAAGCACCCTGCCAAACGTTGGCTTTTGCGTTGATCATTTTCTGTCAATTCGTGGCCCCATGCCGACTGGGCTTGCCAATTTGCGTCAGCGTTCATGGCCGCCCATTTCCATTCTTGGTAAGTGGGCAACCGTTTGCCGGCCCACTGGCATAGGCTTGGGCATCGCACCAGAATACCTGCACGACTGGGAGCGCAATTGGGGCCGCAGGTTGACATGGCCCCAGCGGATAGGCATAATTGGCCCCATCCACCATTTCCCACCCTTCTTTTGGAGGTTAAAGACCCCGGCATTGCTAAATCGTTGGGCCTCGCTCACATAACTGGTTTGCTTGACAAACTCATCAAAATCGGCCACAGTCACGGGTGAAACATCCATAAAATAAGGAGCGATCGTGGCTGGGCCGCCCACATGCACCATGCCGGCCGGGGCCAGCAGGCGGGTGGAGGTTGTGGTGGGGGCATTACAGGCGGCAGCCAAACCCAGCAGGACGACCAAGCAGACACGATGGCCCAGCCAGCGCTACTTCCAGTCAGTCAAAACCACGTTAAAAGGAAAGGACCTATTTATTTTCAAGCAATTGAGTGGTCAAAACCAGCCACTGCCGATCAGTCGGCAAAAACTTCTTCCAGATCCAGGATCAACCCGGGGAAGAGGGTGGGGCTGGCCAAGTCGCCCCGGAGCATCGGGGCCCGGCCCACGAACCGGCCGTTTTCCAGCACGTAGGGCAGGATGGAGCAGGTGTCGGGCTGCACGACCCAATATTCCCGCACCCCGCTCTCCTCATAGACTTGGTACTTCTCGCGCAGTTCACGCGGCGTGTTGCCGGCCGAGAGGATCTCGATGATCCAGTCGGGCGCGCCCACGCAGCCCCGATCGTCCAGCTTGGCCGGATCGCACACCACGCACAGATCGGGCTGCAGCACCGTGGTGATCTGACCGTCGGCCTCCTCCCCCGCCCGGCGCGGGAACCGCACATCGAAG